>JAYVEP010000214.1:0-3608 GCA_043749225.1 Acidobacteriaceae bacterium | reverse complement strand
CTCTCCCATCTACGTACTGACTCGCGTGGTCAACTACCTGATGCGCGTAGTCTCCTGCCAGTCCCGAGTAGGAAAGCAGCGCATCGGTATGGAGTGCTGCGCCAGCAGTCACATGCTTGCGAACTTGCTCTTGCAGCACAGTCTTGCGACGGTTGGGAATTACGCTTGCGCGGACCTTTCCGCCACGCTCAAGGATTCCGACAACTGCGGTCTTGTCCCGTCCGCCAGTACCAGTGATGCGGCGCTTGCGCTCACTAACGTGCATGTTTCGCGCTTTCCCGCCAATGAAGGTCTCATCAACTTCCACTTCGCCGGAAAGCTTGCTTCCAAAAAAGTCATCCTGCAAGGCAAGACGAATGCGATGCAGCATAAACCATGCCGACTTCTGGGTAACCTTCACGTCTCGCGCAACTTCATAGCTGCTGACTCCGTTCTTGCAGTTGGTAATCAGCCACATTGCGGTAAGCCACTTATCGAGCCCGATTGCCGAATCTTCCATGATGGTCCCAACCTTCACGGAGAACTGGCGCTTGCTGTGGTGGGTGCTGCATTGCCAGAGGCGACGCGAGGGGTTAAAGGTCACCTTCATGGAGCCACAAGACGGACACACAACGCCCATCGGCCAACGTCGCTCGATCAGGTAGGCAATGCAGTTGTCAGGGTTCGAGAAGTAGATGATTGCTTCCTGAAGGCTCTGCGGTTCGGGACTTTTGGTCGGTTCCATGTACAAATTATGCCCGAGAATTGTGGATGAGTCAAGTAAATTATTGCCCTTCCCAGGGTAGATTCCTGGCAAGAGGTGGGCAACTTCAGCACGCGGCTGGATTTGAAACTGCCTGCTCTTTGAATGATTGAACAACAGAAAGAACCGGCTCCCAGAACTCATGCGATTGCTAGCAGAGCGGCACTGCTTAGTACTGTTCGCGTACTGTAAGCGGAAAAGGGAGCAGAAGAAGCTCGCTTGAGGTCAAACGCCGCGGCCGATGAGCGTGCCAGCAAGCAGCAAGGATACCGCGAGCGCGGCGATGCTGTGGGCACGAATCGAACGAATGCTCGCAGCCCAAGGGAACATGAGCACACCGAATAAAGGCATGAACCTATCAGGCCACAAGAGCCCAGCGAACCCGAAAACCACGCACAACTGCACCGTAAGACACGCGCCTGAAACACTCATCGTTGGGATACCAATCCGAGGACGTCATGTTTTTTTTCGGGGGCTGATTCCGTACTCTCAACAACCAGGCCAGCGATAGCGCTGCAGAACTGTTCGCGTTCCAGCGGTTTCTCCAGCAGGTCCGCCTTACCCAGACGCCTGACCAGCTCTCGAAGTTCGGAACCCCCGCTACCGCTTACCACGAGCACCGGAATATGTTTGGTCTTCGCCGAAGTTTTTAACCGCTTGAGCACATCAATCCCCGAGCCTCCGGGCATGTTGATGTCCAAAACGATGACGTCCGCCTGGCTTCGAAGGCCTTTCATCCACGCTTGCACGGCATCCAACGCTTCAATTACCTCAAGCCTCGCTCTTGCAACCAGCCTGTGAGCAAGTGGACCTGAACGCGGGAGTCATCAGCAATCAGTATTTTAGCCAGTGGCGAGATTCTCGAACCCAGGTAGCCGCCCCTTTGCGGAGCGGCCAGTGCAAGAGGTCGAAGCAATTTACTGCCCAGTCCGCAGTCTAAATGTGAACCAGACCTGCTGAATGCGCTGGCGTCCGTTGGGATTCAACGGTGCAGCCACCCTTACAGCAAAGTCACCTTTTGCATTCGTTCCATCCGTAGATAGCACTTTTCCACTCAAAAGATAGTAAGTATGGTCGTTGCTGAGTTTCCATTGAATGGTTCCGTTGAAAACGCCCGTAAAATAGGATCCAACCGTCACAATTCCTGGTCCAGACAAAACCGCTCCGCCTTCGAGAGTCCCGAACCGGGTTGGCCCTGTCTGGAACAGAAGGCGTTGCGTATCAATGACCGTCGAGTAGTTGCCAGCTCCTTCGGAAATCGTTACCATGACCGGGCTACAGAACCCCGTCGAAGTGCAGCTTCCTAGTCCGAATCGATTGTCGGTCATCAACCAACCACCGGCAGTTGTGCTGGAGATCCGAATCTCCTTAACGCCCGGACCAGACGCAAATCCCAAAGTCGACGCAATCAGTGCGAAGGCAAGTACAAGGGTATGTTTCACTGTGGTTCCTCCATCTTGGAATAGAGCAGGTCTAGTGCCAAGGTAGCTTCGAGTCGTCTGCCCGGCCGCCGTCAAGACGAACCCATTGAAAACAGTCGATTAGCCCTCTTCTGCCCCTCGTAAGGATATGCAGCAGGGGCCAGCGTCGAAACCCAGTGCCTAAAGCGAGTGGTCACTTTTGGAACAGTGCGAGTCATTATCATTTAGCAGGCAGTTAGGAGGAGGCTAGAAACACTGGGGTTACAAGGGCTTTGGCACCAAACAGCTCTGACTGTTCGGTTTCAGGACACATGTCAGCGCTCAGACAGCGCCAGTAGTATCTCTAGAGAAAGAGCGATTAGGGTATTGCATGCGCGACAAAGAATGCCCAGGTCGCCGGATTGTTCGCAGTCAGGTAGGTGTGAGCGACGCTCTATTCCCAGACGAATTTGATCTCAACTCCTCAATTCACGTTCAACTATTGGACGGCTCAAAATAATTGTGCAGTGGTGAATTGACGAGGCCGCAGCGCTGGAGCACGAAGCTTTAACTTTTGAGGAGCGTAGCGCGGTCGAGGACCTGATCCGTCGAATTCAAGCGTTACCGCCGGACTCGAAGTTGGCGAAGCTTAGGAGCGTTTTAGGAGATCTCAAGACCGACGGGTACGGCCAAATCATGGTGTTCACTCAATACACGGATACGATGGACTTCCTTCGTGAACATCTCAGCCGCAATCCGGATCTCCGTCTAATGTGTTACTCCGGCCGCGGCGGCGAGCTCAGGAGTGCGGACGGAACTTGGCGCGTGATTTCGCGTGATGACGCAAAGCGTCGGTTTCGTGAGAGGCAGGCAGATATTCTACTTTGTACCGATGCTGCCGCGGAGGGGCTAAACTTTCAGTTCTGCGGAGCACTCGTCAACTATGACATGCCGTGGAACCCCTTGCGCGTGGAACAACGCGGGCGCATTGACAGACTGGGTCAAGAGAACCCAATCATCCGAATCGCCAATCTTACTACGATGAAACAGTCGAAACTGACGTCTATCGCGTCTTGCGCACCCGGATTGGGCTTTTCGAGAGGGTTGTTGGAAAGCTCCAACCAATTCTGTCGCAAATACCAAGCCGGATTTCCGGAGCCGTATTGACGAACACAGGTCGCGATCGGATCGTGAGTGACATCGAGAAGGCTATTCACGAGGCTGGAACCGGCTTGGACCTTAACGCGGCCACCGATGCCGACCTTGATTTGGCTCTGAGACCATCGTCGCTCTACGATTTCGATGATTTAGACCGCATAGTCACATCGGAATCCGCCCGGCCGATTGGTATCGAGGTTAAGGGAATGGTGACCTGACCGGCCAATTTTGTACCAAGTGGAGTGAGAGAGAATCCACTTGGAGGAAAAGCGGTCATGCCGATGAAGAGGTACAAGCCCGAACAAATC
>JAYVEP010000213.1:0-25195 GCA_043749225.1 Acidobacteriaceae bacterium | reverse complement strand
GGTTCAGGTCCACGTACTCGCAAGGGTGTGGGGGTTCGAGTCCCTTCGATGGCACCAAAGGAATTGGGCACGGCTTTGGCCGTGCCTTTTACTTTTTGTGGTGATTTTGCGTGACACCGGGTTGTGTGGGATACTAATTAGCGATATGGGGCTACCCAATAGCCAATCCGGTTGTGATGCTTCCCGCACTCTTGCGGGATATGCACTGCACGCGACCACGCGATATTTCCTGTATTACCGTCGATTTTGGCGCTTCTAAGCTGCGCTTCGTTTCTCTTTCTCTAAAAACTTAAACGCTTTTGACCTCAGGGATTCTTGTATGAGCTTACTGGACCAGATTCTTCAAAGCACTCGACGACGCGTTGCAGAGACACGGAAGGTTGCCGATGTGCGGGAGTTGGAACGGCTGGCAGCGGGTCAGGTGGTGCGAGGGTTTCGTCGGAGGCTAGTTGAGGTTGCGGCGACGGGCGTGGCGGTGATTGCGGAGTTGAAGAAGGCTTCGCCCTCGAAGGGATTGATACGCGCGGAGTTCGATCCTGCTGCGCTGGCTGCTGAGTTGGAGGTCGCTGGGGCGGGGGCATTGTCTGTGCTTACAGATGTGGAACACTTTCAAGGGTCGCTGGAAAATCTGCAACTGGCTTCAGGAACGGTGGGGATTCCGTGTCTGCGTAAGGATTTTATTGTGGATGAGTTGCAGTTGTTGGAAGCGCGGGCGCATGGTGCGGATGCCGTTTTGCTGATTGTGGCGGCGCTTTCTAAGGTCGAGTTGGAGACGCTCGCGGCTCGGGCACGGGAGAGGGAGCTTGATGTTCTGTGCGAAGTCCACGATGAGGATGAGCTGAAGCGCGCGCTGGATGCTGGTTGCGACACTGTTGGTGTGAACAATCGAAATCTGAAAACGTTTGAAGTGGATTTGAATACTTCGCTGCGACTGGCGGAATTGATGCCTGCGAATGTTTTTTGTGTAGCGGAGAGTGGGATTCACTCTGGCACCGATATTGCGAGATTGCGGGTGGCGGGATTTGGAGCGTTCTTGATTGGGGAATCCCTGATGCGAGCTGTTTCTCCGGGGGAAGAACTGCGGAGTCTACTGCGGAGTGCTTTGACCACAGAGGACACCGAGGTACGCAGAGGAAGAACGAGCTAAGAGCTAGAAGCCGCACATGACTTGGATCAAGATTTGCGGGACTACGAATCTGGAGGATGCGCTGCTGGCTGTGGAGGCTGGTGTGGATGCGCTTGGATTCGTTTTTCATGAGAAGAGTCCGCGAAATGTTTCGGCGGAGCAGGTGCGGGAGATTGTGCGGGAGCTTCCGGAAGGCGTGGAGAAGGTGGGCGTGTTTGTGAATGAATACGAAGACTATATTCTCGAGATGGCTGCGAAAGCAGGGCTTACAGCGGTTCAGATGCACGGAGACAATGAAGATCCACATGTGGCGGACCTCGTGGTAAAGAGGTGCCCGGGCCTGAGCGTATTCGCTGCTATTTCGATGAGCGATGAACGCCCGGAAAGACAGGCGATGATGTATTTTCCGGATTCCGTGCGGGCTTTCCTGCTGGATTCGGCGGGCGGGGAAAAACGAGGTGGGACGGGCGAAGTCTTCGATTGGTCTGCCGCCAAGAACTCCGCCGAAGTTATAAAGACGCTGGGAAATATTGTTGTTGCAGGCGGCCTCACGCCGGGAAATGTCACGCAAGCGATGGGTATCCTGCGACCTTGGGGAGTGGATGTTGTTTCTGGTGTGGAACGCGAACCCGGGAAAAAAGACCCGGACAAAGTGAAGGCGTTTGTGGCTGCGGTGCGAGAGGCGGAGCGGAGTCAATGACGAAGAAGAAAGTGGCTGAGAGAAAGAAAGGTGAAAAACCCCGCCCTGTCGCAAAGGGCGCGACAAGGACGGGGCGCCCGGTTGCCAGTGAGCCTGGGCGGTTTGGGGTTTATGGTGGGCGGTATGTTCCGGAAACACTGATGGCTGCTTTGTCGGAACTGGAACACGCCTACGACAAAGCCAAGCGGGATAAGAAGTTTCAGCAGGAGCTAGACCGGTTGTTGCGTGAATTTGCGGGCCGGCCTACGGCTTTGACGTTCGCATCGCGGCTGACGCAGGAGCTGGGTGGCGCAAAGATTTATTTAAAACGCGAAGACTTGCTGCACACGGGCGCGCACAAAATTAACAACTGCCTCGGTCAGGCGCTGCTGGCGCGGCGGATGGGGAAGAAGCGGATTATCGCGGAGACTGGGGCGGGTCAGCACGGCGTCGCCACCGCGACTGTGTGTGCATTGTTTGGCCTGGAGTGCGTGGTCTACATGGGTACGGAAGACATGCGGCGGCAGGAGCTGAACGTCTTTCGCATGCGTTTGCTGGGAGCTAAAGTTGTTGGCGTGGAATCCGGACAGCGTACTCTGAAAGACGCCATCAACGAGGCGATGCGGGATTGGGTGACGAATGTTCGCACGACGCATTACCTGTTGGGGAGCGTACTGGGAGCGCATCCGTATCCGACGATGGTGAGAGACTTTCATCGCGTAATTGGCCTGGAAGCTCGACGGCAGATTCTTAAATTGGAAGGCCGGTTGCCGGACGCGATTATCGCGTGCGTGGGTGGCGGGTCGAATGCGATTGGCATCTTCCATGCTTTTGTGCCTGACGCGAAGGTGAAGTTGGTTGGAGTGGAAGCTGGCGGACGCGGGCGCAACTTGGGAGATCATGCTGCACGGTTCTTTCAGCCTACGACAGGGGTGTTGCAGGGGACGTATTCCTATTTGTTGCAGGATGATGCCGGGCAAGTCGCGATGACGCACTCGGTTTCTGCCGGGCTGGACTATCCGTCGATTGGTCCCGAGCACGCGTGGATGCGGGATACGGGGCGCGCTGAGTATGTATCGGCTTCGGACGCGGAGACGCTTTCGGCGTTATCTGTATTGGCGAAGACCGAAGGGATCATTCCTGCTTTGGAATCTGCGCATGCCGTGGCTGAGGTATTGAAGCGTGCTCCGAAGATGAAGAAGTCGCAGGTCGTGATTGTGAATGTTTCCGGGCGCGGAGATAAGGATATTGGGATTCTGCGGGAGAATTTGAAGCTGGGGTGAGGAGCTATCGGCTTGCGGGCGGAGCTCATTGCTTTGATCGAGCGAAATCAGAATCCCCGCCCTGTCGCAAAGTACGCGACAAGGATGGGGTGCCCGGCTATTTAATTGGGAGAGAGAATGGGATTGCAGTTTGCTCAACGACCGGGATTGGTGGTGTACGTCACGTGTGGTGATCCGAATATGGAAACTACACGAGATGTAGTGTTGGAAGCCATTGATGCGGGCGCGGATGTGATTGAGTTGGGGGTGCCGTTCAGCGATCCGGTGGCGGATGGGCCTGTCATTCAGAGAGCTAGCGAGCGGGCGCTGAAGCATGGGACACGGCTGGAAGATGTGTTGAAACTAGCGGCCGAAGTTCGTCGTCGCCGCTCCGAAGCTGGGTTAATGATCTTTTCGTATTTGAATCCGATCTTGCGAATGGGTATGAAAAA
This sequence comes from Acidobacteriaceae bacterium, assembly GCA_043749225.1. Lineage (GTDB taxonomy): Bacteria > Acidobacteriota > Terriglobia > Terriglobales > Acidobacteriaceae > JANXUC01. The sequence goes on along the minus strand of JAYVEP010000213.1, from coordinate 21,676 downwards.
GTTTTGTGTGGCGGCACAAGAGGCTGGTCTGGATGGGGCGTTGGTGACGGACCTTCCGGTGGAAGAGGCGGCGGAGTATTTACGGGAGATGCGAGAGCGGCATTTGGCGGCGGTGTTTTTGGCGGCACCCACGAGTCCGGCGGATCGGCTGAAGAGTATTGCGAAAAATAGTTCAGGATTTGTTTATGCGGTTGCACGGACCGGGATCACTGGGGCGCGTACGGAGTTTCCTCCGGAGGCGAAGGATCTGGTGGCGCGAATACGTCGTCACACGAAGCTTCCCGTGGCGGTGGGATTTGGAATAGCGACGGCTGAACAATTCGCGAGCGTGGGATCGTTTGCGGATGCAGTGGTGGTGGGTAGCGCAATTGTAGAAACGATTGAGCGAAGCCCGGGCCGCGAAGCGGAAGCCGTGGGCGCGTTTGTGCGTGGATTGTTAGCTGGACGCGGGTAGGAAAAGAGCAGATTCTTCACGATAGGGCCGGTTGGAATAACAATTCATCGAGAGAGTAGCGGCAACGATTGCGTAACATCCAAACACGGAACAACAAGGGTTAGCCATGGATATTGCAGACTGGCGTAAAAAGATTGATGAGCTGGATCGCCAACTCGTAGATTTGTTGAGCCAGCGGGCGCAAGTTGCGCACGAAATCGGCCGGGTTAAGCGTTCGCAATCGCTGCCAATTTACGAGCCGGACCGTGAGCGCACGGTTTTTGACAATGTGAGGAAGGTGAACAAGGGGCCCTTGCCGGACCGCGATCTACTTGCGATTTTTGAACGCATTATGGACATGATGCGAAAAATTCAGCAGGAAGAGATCGCTCCGAACGACCAGAAGCCGAGTGGCGATTAACGGCAAGGTAGTTCGCAAGAGAGAGTATCGCCCTGAGGGTAGGACATCAGAAATGGAACAGACAGAGGACCAGCCATGATCGTAGCCATGCAAGAAGGCGCTAAAGATGAGCAGATTCAACATGTAGTTGAGCATCTGGTGAAGTTAGGATTTGCGGTTCATCGCACGACGGGGGTGCGGCAGACTATTCTGGCGGCGGTGGGAGCGCGCCATGATTTCGATAAGCGCGATTTGGAAGTACTTCCCGGGGTGCAAGAGGTATACCGGGTTAGTGCGCCGTATAAGCTGGCGGGGAAGTCGTTTCGTCCTGAAGGGACGATTATCGAATTGCCACGCGGAGTGAAAATTGGCGGCAATGAAATTGTGGTGATGGCGGGGCCGTGCTCGGTGGAGTCGCGCGAGAAGCTTTTCCGAGATGCAGAAGTTGTGGCGAAGGCTGGTGCGAAAGGCTTGCGGGGTGGGGCTTTCAAGCCGCGGTCGTCCCCGTATTCGTTCCAGGGGATGGGGGAGGAAGGCTTGAAGATTATGCGGGAGGCGGGCGATAGGTTCGGCCTGCTGGTGATCAGCGAGGTGATGGAGATTTCGCAGATTCCTCTGATGATGACCTATGTGGATATCTTGCAAGTCGGCGCGCGGAATATGCAGAATTTTAATTTGCTTCGCGAGTTGGGAAAAATTCGGAAACCGATTCTGTTGAAGCGTGGAATCGCGGCGACGATTGAAGAGCTGCTGCTGTCGGCGGAATATATTATGTCGGGCGGGAATTACGAGGTGATCTTGTGTGAACGCGGGATCCGAACATTTGAGACGTACACGCGGAACACGATGGATATTTCGGCGATTCCGGTGGTGAAGAAGCTTTCGCATTTGCCGATGGCAGGGGACCCTTCGCACGCGACGGGGCGGAGAGATAAGGTCCCTCCGATGGCGCGAGCGGCGGTGGCGGCGGGGGCGGATGCCTTGCTGATTGAGGTGCATCACGATCCGGAACAGGCATTGTCGGATGGCGCGCAATCGCTGTTTCCAGCGCAATTCGAGCAGTTGATGAAAGAATTGAAGATGATTGCTCCGGCGGTGGGTCGGGTGATGGCATAATCTGTTGTTGCAATGATCCATTGTTATGGTGATTCGGCAAATTACTATTATCGGAACCGGTCTGATTGGCGGATCGCTAGCGCGAGCCATCCGTGTGAAGGGCTTTCATGGGCGGATTATTGGTTGCGATGAGGCTCCGATTCTAGCGCGGGCCCGTAAGTATAAGGTGATTGATGCGGGCGATACGAGTCCGCACGAAGCGATCCTTGGAAGCCAGGTTGTTGTATTGGCCACGCCGGTGGGTAGCATTATTGATTTGGTGAAGCAGATTGGCGGCGCGCTGCAGCCGCAGACTCTGCTGACCGATGTGGGTAGTACGAAGTTTGAAATCATGAAGGCTGCGGCCAGCGTGATGGGAAAGCAGGCCCCGCAACACTTTCTGGGTACACATCCTATGGCGGGGCGGGAGCAGGGCGGGCTGGCGAATGTCGATCCAAATTTGTTCAGGGATGCCGCCTGGTTTGTAACTCCGTTTAAGGATCAGAACATTGATGAAGGTGTTTGCGCGGAATGGTTGGGATGGATCGAGGTCATCGGAGCGCGTATTGCAAGGATTGATCCGGAGCAGCATGACCGATTGTGTGCCTGGATCAGTCATGTGCCGCAGATGATTTCGACCGCACTGGCAGCGGCGTTGGTGGAGGAGTTCGGCGAAGAGTTGCCGCTGTTGGAGGCGGGCGGGCGGGCTTTGCGGGAGATGACGCGGATTTCGGCGAGTCCGTATTCGATGTGGCGGGACATTGCTTTAACAAACAAGAAAAATCTTGGCGACGCGTTGCTGCAGATCGAACAGAAGATTGCGCATATTCGGGAGAATCTGGATACGTTGCAGTTGAAGGCGGAGTTTGAACAGGCGCATCACCTTAAGAAGGTTGCGAGTTCCGAGTAGCCAGTTTCAGGATTCAAGTTTTGGGTAGCTTCCCTGCGACTGCGGTTCCTACCTTCTCATTTGCACCTGTGTGGTAACGCGAACTACAATCCCCTCTTATGAATAAAGTGGTTGCGAACGCGGATGACGCGATCAAGGACGTTTTTGAGGGTGCCACGATTATGTTCGGCGGCTTTGGGTTGTGCGGAATTCCGGAGAACTTGATTCGCGCGCTGGTGCGCAAGGGCACGAAGAATCTGACGACCATCAGCAACAATGTAGGGGTCGATGGGCTGGGGATGGGGCTGCTGCTGGCCAATGGGCAGATTGGGCGGCACATCGGGACCTATGTTGGAGAGAATAAATTGTTGGAGGGAATGGTTTTGAAGGGACAGTTGCGGTTGGATCTGGTCCCCCAGGGAACGTTTTCGGAACGCATTCGAGCAGGGGGCGCTGGTATCCCTGCATTTTTTACGCCGACTGGCGTAGGGACGATGGTGGCGGAGGGGAAGGAAGTTCGGGAGTTTGATGGACGTCCCTGTTTGATGGAGACTGCGCTGAAGGCGGATTTCGCATTTGTGAAGGCTTGGAAGGGCGATACTTGGGGTAACCTGGTCTACCGGAAGACGGCGCGGAATTTTAGTCCAATGATGGCGACGGCTGCGAAGATCACGATTGCGGAAGTGGAACAGATTGTTGACGCGGGATCGCTAGATCCGGATCTGGTGCATACGCCTAGCGTTTATGTGAAACGAATCTTTCGCGGCGAATTGTTTGAAAAGCGGATTGAAAAGCGGACGGTGCGGAAGGGCTAGTTTTCAGTAGCCAGTAGTCAGTTGCCGGTAAGCGCGGAATCGAGTGAATATGGCGGCTTTGCCAAAGAGCGATCGGCAGGATGAGATTCTGAAGCGGGAGCGCATTGTGAAGCGCATTGCGTTGGAATTGTGCGACGGGTTTTATGTGAATCTTGGAATCGGCATGCCGACATTGGTGGCGAATCATGTGCCGACGGGGATGGACGTCATTTTGCAGAGCGAGAACGGGATGCTGGGCATTGGGCCGTACCCGGTGGAAGGCACCGAGGATGCGGATCTGATCAACGCGGGTAAGGAGACGGTGAGTGAACTGCCGGGTACCGCTTACTTCTCGAGCGCAGATTCGTTTGCCATGATTCGCGGTGGGCATATTGATTTGAGTGTCCTAGGCGCGATGGAAGTGGATCAAGGCGGCAGCATCGCGAACTGGATGATCCCCGGCAAGATGGTGAAGGGCATGGGTGGGGCAATGGATCTGGTGGCTGGCGCGCGGCGGGTTGTTGTGGCTATGGAACACACGACCAAAGCAGGTGCTCCGAAGATTTTACAGAAATGCACTTTGCCGCTGACCGGCGTGAGAGTGGTGGATACCATCGTTACAGAAATGGCTTATATGCGGGTGACGCCTGCGGGGATTGTGTTGGAAGAAGTGGCGCCGGGTCTTTCCGCAGAGGACGTGCAGAGGGCGACGGAGGCGAAGCTGATTGTGAGTCCGAGTTTGCGGACGATGTCGGGTTAGGCTCAGGGGCTGAAGCCCATCATCATGTCGGGTCTTGGTGGCACGGTTGGAGGCGTGCCCTGATACGAAGCAACGCCCAGAGCGGCGAGCCGGAATGCTCGCCCTGCGCCAGCAAGCCCAAGAGCGGCAGACAAGAGTGTCCGGCCCCATATGCAGTGCGTACGTTCTGCTGTCACACCTCCATCGGCTAGAGTTTGCCGGGGGAGGCTATGAGTCTGGCTGGGAGCATGAAGAGGGCGCGCAGGAAGACGAAGACGCCTTCGAGGGCGATTCCGACGATACGGAAGGGTAATAGCAGCAGCCAGACGATCGGGTAGAGGATGAGGGCGAGTATTGCGAGCGGCCAGCACATCACGAAGACTACGAACCACAGTAAGAATGTAAACATCGCAGACCTCCGGCTTCTGAGTATAAATACGTGGCGGGGTGGGGGAAAGTTCCGTGTTTGCCCGAGAGATAGCAGATTCCTCACGAAAAGTCGTTCGGAATGAGAAACTTTGGAGGAGAGCTGCATTCTGCGATAATAAAGGGCGTCCCGAAAATCGACTTTTGTCATCCAATAGGTCAGCATCCAATCCACGGAGGATTGCAAACAAATGGCACATGAACTACCCCCTCTCCCTTATGATTACGCGGCTCTGGAGCCGGTGATCGACACGCAGACGATGAAGCTGCATCACGATATGCATCACGCAGCGTATGTGAAGAATTTGAATGCTGCGCTGGAAAAACATCCTGAACTGGCGGGCAAGAGCGCCGAGGATTTAGTGAAGAACCTGAGCACGGTTCCGGAAGACATTCGCGGAGCGGTGCGGAACAACGGCGGCGGGCACGTGAATCACAGCATGTTTTGGAACATCATGAAGCCGCAGGGCGGTGGAGCGCCGGCGGGCAAACTGGCGGACGCGATCAAGAATACGTTTGGCGATCTGAAGGGCTTGCAGGAAAAGATTAACGATGCCGGCTTGAAGCAGTTCGGCAGCGGGTGGACCTGGCTGGCGTCGAACAAGGGCGCGCTGACGGTGATGAGCACGCCGAATCAGGATAGTCCGCTGACGCAAGGTCTGTATCCGGTGCTGGGAAATGATGTTTGGGAACATGCATATTATTTGAAATATCAGAACCGGCGTGCGGAATATTTGGGCGCCTGGTGGAACGTGGTGAATTGGGAAGAAGTTGGGAAGCGGTATGAGTTGAGTTTGTAAGGTTCTGGATGGTTGGAGAGGGCCGGGGAAACCCGGCCCTTCTAGTGTGGACTCAGCCCGATTCGCGGACCAGCCTCCCCCCACATCCGAGCCCAGTAGTCTTGTCGTTCTTTACTGATTGTGAAGCTACGTGCGGCTTTTCTGTGTCTTTCACCATATTCGTACCCTCCCTGTTTTGGTTAAGGCTGATATTCGCGACTATATTGAAACCAGCGACAGGGCCAAGATGGCCTGGGAAAAGTTGCGAAACCGGAACCCGATAAACCGGGCTCAATCCACACCTAGATTCTACGCCCTTGTAGAGAGGGCCACCCTCTCTGGCGTCTTCCATGAAAACCTTTGAACCACGGAGAACACAGAGGAGCACAGAGGAAATCCCAAAACTCTTGGGTTCATGTGCAAAGCTTGGCGAGCAGGAATGCTCGCACTACACGAGCCTTTAGTTTCCGGCTACTTCGACGGCTGGTAAGGTCTCGCGCGCTGGGGTGGCTTCTACTTTGGCACTGGTTACCAGGACTACGGAGGCGATGATGATGGCGCTGCCGAGCAGAATGAAGTGGTCGACGCGTTCGTGGAGGACGAGCCATCCGAGGAAGACGGCTACGACTGGGTTGACGTAGGCATAGGTGGAGACTTTCGAAGTTGGAACGTGCGTCAGCAGATAGATGTAGGAGGTGTAGCCGATCCAGGAACCGCAGATGACGAGGTAGGCGATGGCGGCCATGCCGCGGGGAGTCCAGACGGCGTGATGGTAGTCGCCGAGGATGCCAGAGATGAGCAGGTTGCCGAGGCCGCCGAAGGTGGCTTGCCATCCGGTGCCGACTAGCGGGTCGACACCGGACTTCCAGCGCTTGGAAAGGACTGAGCCTAGTGCCCAGCTTGCGGCTCCGATCAAAATGGCAACTGCCGCGATGAACTGCATGGGGCCCAGCGTGCGTGCGGCCAGCAGCTTGGGCCAGAGGAGCACGACCATTCCTACGATGCCCAGCAGTAGTCCGGTGAGGCCGCGGGAAGAGATTTTGTGGTGGCCGATGAGTTTGGAATCGAGGACCAGGAACCAGAGCGGGGAGATGGCGACCAGCAGGGCGGCGAGTCCGGTGGAGATGTACTGCTCGGCCCAGGAAAGCGTTAGGTTGCCGCCTACGAGTAACAGGATTCCGATGGAGGCCTGGTGGAGTAGTTGCCGCGGCTGTAATTGGATTTTGCGTCCTGTGACGGCGCAGTAGAGCAGCATGAGCAAGCCTGCGATGAGGAAGCGCACGGCGCACATTAGAGCCGGGGGGATGTGTTCGACGGCGATGCCGATGCCGAGATAGGTGGATCCCCAGAAGATGTAGACCAGCACGAAGGCCAGGAGGATGCGGAATCGGGGCTGGGTCGTGGGAGTCATTTTAGATTCTTGTTAGACGATTCTTTCGGCGGTTTGGATTCGGGAAATTCAAGTTATCGTCGCTGGCGTGTTATATAAATGGAATGACATACCCCCCGGTCTCCCAGGTTAACGTCCAAAGAACGGACGTGAACCTGGGGCACCGTGTTTCGGTTGAGGTTCCTGTCAAAAACCCTTCGCTGGCAAGCGCGCGTACGGCGAAAGGGATTCCTCGCTGCGCTCGGAATGACAAAGCACAACTACTCACCGTCACAAATCAAAGTCGAAGGCAGCGGACAAGAGTGTCCGCTCCACACGGGCAGCTAGCGGGCCGTGGCCGTTTCGGTTTCTTCCACGCTGGCTTCGCGCAGGAAACGGGCGGCTTCTTCCGGGGGCGTGGGATTGATATAGAACCCCGTACCCCATTCGAATCCCGCTGTTTTGGTCAGTTTTGGCATGAATTCCAAGTGCCAGTGGTAGTGGTCGTTGGTCGATTCCTGGACCGGAGATGTGTGAACGACTAGATTGTAGGGCGGGTTGTCGAGCACACGATCAGCTTTGGCCACCAAGGTTTTAATCGCCACGGCAAGACTCTCAAACATTTGCGTCGAGGAGTGCTCGAAGGCGGATTCGTGGCGTTTGGGGAGAATCCATGTTTCAAAAGGGAAACGTGGCGCGTAAGGGGCGATAGTGAGGAAGTCGGCATTCTCGGAGACTACGCGCACGCCAGCGTCGGTTTCCTGGCGGATGACATCGCAAAAAACGCACCGTTCCTTGTAGAGGAAATATTGCTTGGCTCCAGTGATTTCCTCGCTGACATAGATGGGGACGATGGGCAGGGCGATGAGCTGGGAGTGAGCGTGTTCCAAGGATGCGCCAGCGGGTTCGCCGTGATTTTTGAAGATGAGGATATATTTGAAGCGACGATCTTTTTTGAGATCGAGAATGCGGTCGCGGTAGGCCCAGAGAATGTCTTCAATTTTTTTCGCGGGCAATGTGGCCAGACTGGCATTGTGGTCTGGCGTTTCAATAATTACTTCGTGCGCGCCGACGCCGTTCATGCGGTCGAACATGCCATCGGCTTGGCGGTCGAGGGTGCCTTCGATGCCGAGAGCGGGAAACTTGTTGGGGACAACACGGACCGACCAGCCGGGAGTGTCTTTTTGGGGCGCTGGCCCGCCGTTCGCTGGGCGATAGGCTTGGATTTCTGGCGGCGTCTTATTTTCGTTGCCGGGGCAGAAGGGGCAAAAACCGCCCTTGATCTTCATATCCTCGCGGGTGAAGTCGGTAGGACGTTTGGCGCGGTCGGTCGAGATAATGACCCAGCGGCCGACGATTGGATCTTTTCTTAACTCAGGCACTCAGGCAGCTCCTTGAAAAATATGAACGTCTATTTTACGTCACCGGGAAAGCATTCCTGAACAATTCCATGCTTGGCGCGGTGCCGGGTTCCTCAAAATACACGCTCAGGACGTCGAAGCGCCATGCTGGTTTGCACGTAAAATAGTGCAAGTATTCGTGGGCCATGGCGATGAGTTCGTGTTGCTTGTCACGGTCGACGGCCAGGTGCGCGGGCTTGACATGCCGGCTGGTGCGCGACTTTACTTCAACAAAACAAAGGACATCGCCGTCCCAGCCGATGAGGTCAAGCTCACCACGTCGCCGGGGAGAGCGAAAATTTCTAGCGACGATTACGTAACCGAGCTGGCGCAGATAGAAGTACGCCGCTTCTTCTCCGCGCCGCCCGGTCTTTTGGTGCCTAGCTAGTTCTTCGGCGCGACCCGTATGTTCAATGAGCCAGTCGAGCGTCTGGAGTGTGACTTTGGTGAGAAGGCGCGGTATGGTAGACCACCGTTCCGGAGCGAGAGGCGCGAGTTTGGGAGCTTGGCCCTGGGCCAGCGCGGAGAATATCTCCAAGTCACTCCTTATAGAGTACTCCTTTAGCTCGCGACGGACGGGCGGTCAGTAGCAGGCTGGCTCGAAATCTCCGCGATTTTGGATTGGAGTGCGGGCGGACTGCTGCGTCCGAGGAGATTCACGACCAGGACTCCAGCGAGCGCCAAAGTTCCTCCGAGCAGGGAGAGGGGCTTTGGGATCTCGCCGAGCCAGAGCCAGGCGATCAAGATGGCGAGTACTGGGATGAGATAGAGCAGGCTCGCGGTTGTCGACGCGGGTGCGTGAGAGAGAACGTACGCCCACGCGACGTAGGCGAGTGCTGCGGGAAAGATTCCGAGGTAGACCGCAGCAAGAGTGTTGTGCAGCGGCGCGGTCGCGATGGCGCGGAAGATGCCGCTGCTGAAAGGCAGCATGAGGATGGTGCCAGCCCAGATGGAGTACGCCGTGAATTCCAGCGCGCTGTAGCGGCCGAGGAAATGTTTTTGCAGGACCATGTAAAGGCCGGACATGAACGACGAGGCAAGGATGATGAGCGCGTGGCGCGAGAGATGCAGGCCGTGTCCTTCACTGAGCGCGATGATGGCGGCGCCGCTGAAGCTGAGGAAGATGCCGATCCATCCCCAGGTACGGAGGCGTTCTTTGAGGCCTATAGAGGCGAAGAGCGCTGTCCAGATCGGCGTTGAGGCGATGAGGAGGCTGGCGGTGCCGGCGGGGACTTTGGTTTCTCCGTAATTTAGCGCGAGATTGTAGAACGTGATTCCGAGGAATCCGGTAAGGATGAGTCCGGGAATGTCTTTCGCCTGCGGCAAGCGGAAGCGGCTGAGCGCTGCGTAGACAGCGAGAACGGCGGAAGCAATGACGAAGCGAACGATAGCCAGGTGCGCGGGGCCGTAGCCTTGCAGTCCGACACGGATAGCCGCGAATGCCGACGCCCAGAGAGTAACGGCGGCTAGAATGGCCAGCAGTACGCGGGTTGTGAGGAAGACTCTCATTTTTCGATAAATTGCTAATACGAAACAACGTCGCCGGCTTGAATCGTGCCTTCAGTCAGAATCTGAGCGCGCAATCCTCCGCGATGGACCAGCGCCTTGATTACGGGCTGGCCGGTTAGAGCTTGCAGGTGGCTGCAGGGTTCGCACAAGCGGATACCATGCGCTTTGACGGCGCCGATTTGGAAATCTTTGCCGACCAGATCGTTGAGCGGAACGCCTCGGGTTACGACATTGCGGCGACTCTCAGCTGGCGTAAGTTCGAGGCCAAATTCTCTTTGCGCGGCTTCGACAGCTTCGGCCTCGATCAAAGTGAGTTCGAAATCGGGCTCGGGCTTGAAGAAGGTTCCTTGCTTTTGGGCGTAGCGGTCGCCTTCTAGGCCCATTTCTGGAACAGTCTTGACCTCCTGAACTTCTACCATGGGAGCCTTGGCTGCTGTTGCGATGTGAATGGATTCCACTCGTCCTTGTGGCATGTTGGCCTCGCTCCTGTTCGTGTGGCGACGGAGCTTTGCTCCGTTGTGGTGGGAGTGATGCGGGAGAAATCCCCGCCCTGTCGCAAAGTGCGCGACAAGGACGGGGCACCCGCAGAACTTATTGACGGCGAAACTATCTTCCGGCTGCGACTTTTGTGATCGCGGCTTCGAGAACATCCACGGCGACATCGGCTTCTTCGCGCGTGACTACCAGAGGCGGGCAGAGACGAACCGTGCTGGGACCACAGCCGAGGAACAGCAAGCCCTTCTCAAACGACTCTTCTACGATCTTGTCGCGGAGTTCAGGAGCGTATTCTTTCGTCTTTTGATCCTTGACGATTTCGACGCCGAGCATCAAGCCGCGACCGCGCACATCGCCAACAATCTTGTGCTTGATTGGCCAATCCGCCATGCGCTTCAGCATGTGGTTGCCAACTTCTTCCGAGTTCTTCAGCAAGCCTTCTTTCTCGATTACATCGAGTGAGGCCATGGCCGCTGCGATGCATACCGGGTTACCACCGAAAGTGGAAGCGTGGGAACCGGGGACCCAATCCATGATGTCGGCACGCGACATGGTGATGCCGAGCGGCATGCCCGAAGCGATGCCTTTGGCCATGCAAACGATGTCCGGCTGAACGCCGGTGTGCTCGACGGCCCACCACTTGCCGGTGCGTCCGACGCCGCTTTGGACTTCATCGACGACGAGCAAGATGCCGTGACGATCACAGATGCGGCGCAGTTCCTGCATGAACGGCGTAGGCGCGACCACGTAGCCGCCCTCACCTTGAATCGGCTCGACGAAGATTGCTGCTACTTCTTCCGGAGCAAGAACAGTTTTGAAGAGCTTGTCTTCGATGAACTTCGCACAGCCGAGGGCGAACTTTTCGGCGTCCTGCGCTCCGCCAGCGCAACCACGGTAGACATCGGGATAACGGATGTGCGTCACGCCGGGCATGAGTGGGCCGAAACGCCGCTTCTGTTGGGGCTTTGAGGCGGTTAGAGAAACTGCGCCCATGGTGCGTCCGTGGAATGCGCCGAAGAAGGCGATGATGTTCTGACGCTTGGTGTGATAGCGCGAAAGCTTCAGCGCGCACTCAATGGCTTCCGCGCCGGAGTTCCCATAATAGAACTTGTGCGGGCCGGGCATGGGAGCGATTTTCGACAAGCGCTCAGCAAGTTCCACCATGCTGGAGTAGTAGAAATCCGTGCCGGACATGTGAATCAGCTCAGCCGCTTGTTTCTGGATGGCGGCAACCACATGCGGATGGCAATGCCCAGTGGAAGTGACGGCAATGCCGGCGGAGAAATCGAAGAACTCGTTGCCGTCCACATCTGTGACGACGATGCCGCGACCGCTCTTGGCCACCATCGGATAAGAACGCGTGTAAGAAGGAGAAATATATTTGCCGTCGCCTTCGAGCACACGCTTCGCGTTCGGGCCGGGCAGGGCGGTCTTGATTTTGGGACCGATCGTCGTTCCGGACATCGTGGTGCTGGACATCGTGGTGCTGGACATCGTATTGGTCGTCATGGAAATCCTCCAAACAAATTTTTGGCTGGCACGCTGGGCGTACGAAATACCGATTTTGGAACGGTTGGTTTATGGAAACTGGCTTAAGAGGAAGCGAGGATTAGTCTGAACCGAAGAGGCATGGTCGCGTTTGCGAGGGCAGCAACGCGAGATAGCGGCGTGGGCCGACGAGGCTTTCGAGCCAGCACTCGGGCTTGTGCGAATTGAGGCAGAATCCACGCATGAGAATCAGTTCTGATCGGCTACTGCCTCTATTGTATCCCGTGCAGGGCCGTTCCGTAACCCCCTTAGGAGTTAGTAAAAATGCGGGTTAGCTCAACTTGGCGGGAATTAGCCTTGCGCGTCGAGATACTCTTCGTGCCAAGCCATTTGGATGGCTTCGAGCTTGGCTTCGTTTGATTTTTGGGGATCGTCCTTGAAGTCTGGCAGCTCGGTCACATAACGATGAAGGTCGGTAAAGCGGACGGTGAGCGGGTCAACCTCAGGATGTTTTTCGGCGAGGAGGATGCCGATATCTTCGGAGTCGGTCCAGGCGATTTCTTTTGGCATGCGTTTAGCCTTTTCTAAATTGGATCGTACTTCCTTAATCCTCAGTCGTATTTGCCGCGAAAGGGATTCCTCGCTGCGCTCGGAATGACAAGGGGGAGATGGATTGCCAAGTCCTCAGTGTTCTTCGGAGACGTAGTTGCGGTTCCAGGCTGGAATTTCGACGACAATTCGTCCTGGTTTTTTGATAGCGGCCTGGCAGCCGAGGCGCGAATTGAGTTGTAGATCCGCGGCGCCGTCGAGCTTGTCGGCTTCATCGTCTTCCAATTCTGTAACGCAGTCCGCGCCGTCTTTGATCCAGACGTGGCAAGTGGTGCAGGCGCAATTGCCGCCGCAAGCGTGGTCGAGATGGATGCCTGCGTTAATGGCTACGTCCAGGAAAGACTGCTCTTTGCCGTGGTCTTTGTAGGGTAGCTGGCCGTGCTCAAAGGTGACGACTCTGCCTTCGGGCAGGAAGGTGACTTCAACGGTGTTGGGGCCAAGAATATTCTTAGGCGCGTTGTTCGTCGGCGCGACGTTCGAGGGTGTGACGTTCGAAGGTGTGACGTTCGAAGGTGCGTCCATCGTAGCCGCTCCGGAAGACTGCGATTTTTCGTCTGACATGAAGACTCCTTAACTTGAAACCAGAAACCTGAAAATTTTCTATTCAAACTCGGCTTTGCCAATCGGGTGGGGTGCCGAGGGGCCTTCTCCCACGTTCACCGTTTCCATGGATTGGCCTTTCAGCGCGCTGGAGACGGCGGTATCCATCATTAATTCCGCTAAACGTGTTGTGCCTTGGTTCAGGGCATCAATGGCACCGCGAATGTTTTTGTAGTCGGTACCGTCTTTGACTTCGAGCAGAGTCTGTTCTTGCGCGGCGATCTCGTGCTTTTCGTTTTCTGTTAGCGCGGCCCAGGCTGGACTTTTGCGGCCTTTGGCGAGTGCTACCAGAATCGTGTCAGCTTCGTTACGGGCTTCGATGACCTGCCGCTGTTCCAAATCCTGCTCAGCGTAGTCGAAGGATTCCAGAATCATGGTTTCGACCTGGTCGTCAGTGAGGCCGTAGCTGGGCTGGACGGAGATTTGCGCTTCCTTGCCGCTGCGTTGCTCGCGGGCGGAGACCTGAAGGATGCCGTTGGCGTCAATCAGCAGGCGGACTTCAATGCGCGGCAGACCTGCGGGCATCGGCGGAATGCCGCGGAGATCGAAGCGAGCGAGCGACCGGCAATCTTTGGCCAGCTCTCGTTCGCCTTGCAGAACGTGAATTGCGACGTTCGTCTGGCCTTCAATTCCGGTTGTAAAGTGCTCGGTGGCTGAAGCGGGAATTGTGGAGTTGCGGTGAATGATCTTCGCGACTACTCCGCCAAGAGCTTCGATGCCTAGCGACAGCGGGGTGATGTCAAGCAATAGCATGTCGTTGGTGGCTTCTGAGGCTCCACCCAAAATGCTGGCTTGCACGGCTGCACCCAGTGCAACTACTTCGTCTGGATTCAGTTCCGTGTGCGGCTTGCGGTGAAAGAGTTTCTCGACAAGCTGTCGCACGCGCGGGATTCGGGTCGATCCGCCGACTAGAACCACTTCTTCGATCTGTTCGGCTTCGAGGCCAGCATCTTTGAGCGCCTGCTTGCAGGGAGCCATCGTGCGTTGCAGCACGGGCTCGATTAAAGTTTCAAGCTGCTCGCGGGTAATCTCGCGCTGATAGCGTTGAGCGTCCGGAAGTTCGATGTCGAGCTTCGCCGAGGGTTCCGACGAAAGCAGAATCTTAGCGTCGATGACGGCTTTGCGCATGGCTTGTACGACTTCGCCGTTGCGGCGGACATCGAGCTTGTGTTCGTTTGCGATTTCGTCGAGGGCGATGGTGATGAGTAAGTTGTCGATGTCGTCGCCGCCGAGGTGCGTGTCGCCGTTGGTGGATATGACCTCGAAGATTCCGTCGTGTAGTTTCAAAATCGAAATATCGAACGTGCCGCCGCCGAAGTCGTAGACGGCGACGATGCCGTTTTTCTTTTTGTCGAGGCCGTAAGCGAGAGCGGCAGCCGTGGGCTCGTTCACCAGGCGCAGCACTTCAAGACCTGCGATGCGGCCCGCGTCTTTCGTGGCTTGGCGCTGCGCATCGTTGAAATATGCAGGGACGGTAATGACGGCTCTGGTGACTGGCGCGGCAAAGTAACGCTCGGCATTGCGCTTGAGCTGACGGAGGATGTAAGCCGAGATTTCTGGCGGCGTGAATGTCTTCTCACCCAGATGAATGCGGATCACTTCGCCGGGTTCAAGGTCGCTGGCTAGACGAAAAGGAAAGAACTTCAGCTCGTCCTGAACGTCCTCAACACCGCGTCCCATAAGGCGTTTGACGGAATAGATGGCGCGATCGGAAGTCTCGATCAGGAATTTACGTGCGGCGTTGCCGACGACGGTCTGATTCGCGGCATCGAGCGCGACCACCGAGGGAACGAGATTCACCCCGTCCTCGCCGGGGATGACGACGGGCGTGCCGCCCTCCATGAAGGCGATGAGCGAGTTGGTGGTGCCGAGATCGATTCCTACGATGCGTTCAGACATAGAGCCATGTGTAATTTGGTAATTTGTAATTTCGTAATTTGCAGTTCAAACTTCCAGCGCGTCGTTTACGTCACGAACTAGATTTCGGATGTAGCTGCGGCGGTTCAGGATGTCGACCAGCTTGTCGACAACTTGTTTCCGCTCATCGCCGGATGACGTTGTGCTTTGACTACGCGTCAACAACTCGTCCCACTGCGACCAGGCGGTGTGCAATTCTTCATCAACCGACACCAACCTTTGCCGCAAGGAGGTCTTGTGTTGTTCGAGCTGTCGAATCAAATCCGGGTCGCTCTCGCCCATCTTCTGATTCATGCGAAGCTCTTCGATCTGCATGTTCAGCTCGAAGACTTCTTCCAGCATGTCGGGCGGAACTACCTGCTTCTTCGCGGTGCCAGCGGCCCTGGCAGCTTCGGTTGCCTGCGTGGACTGCTCGTCGAAATCAACGCCTTCGAGGTGCAAAAAATATTCGGTGCGCGCAATCGGGTCTTTCAGCGTGCGGTACGCGTCGTTGAGCTGGGAACTCTTTTCCAGACTCCACTTTTGCTGCTCCTCGGCATCACCCGCGTGAAGGTCGGGATGCAACTTGCGGCTGAGGGCGTAAAAATCTCGTTCCAAAGCGGCAACGTCGAGTTGGAGCTTTCTGTCGAGCCCAAAGAACTGAAAATAATCTACAGGTGTCGCTGGCTGCACCGTGCCGCAGGATTGACAGAAATGCGCGGCGCGCATCGAGCCGCACGACCAACAGGCATTCGTGCTTCGATCAGAAACGATGGAGAGAGCCGCTGTGGGGGAAGTGTCTGTCATACAAGCCTGGCCGGCGCTACGCCGAGAACGATGTGCCGCATCCGCACGATTTCGTCGCATTCGGATTTACAAAGGCGAACCCCTGCTGCATCAGCGTCTCGTGGTAATCGAGCACCATGCCATGCAGGTAGATGAACGATTTCGGATCGACGAACACGCGGATTTCACCGTAGTTGAAGACGCGGTCGCGTTCGCGCGGCTGGGTGTCGAAGCGCACGTTGTAGCTTAATCCGGAACAGCCGCCGCCCTGCACGCCCAGGCGCACGCCACCCTCTTCAGGAGAGACGCCTTCCTTGGTGAGCGCGATGCGAATCTTGGCTAAGGCTTTATCGGTGATCTGAATGCCCTTGGCGGGTGCCTTCGCGGTTTCGGTCGGGTTGTCGGTTGTCGTGGTCATGATTCCGTGTGAGACAATTTCGCCGTTTGCCCGCCCTGTCGCAAAGTGCGCGACAAGGACGGGGCACCCGGTTCGTTTATGAAATCGAGCTAGTTCGCGTGGACTGGCATTGCTACAGGCGCGCCTTTTATGGCTTCCTGCTTCTTCTTCCAGTCGCCGATGGCGGCGCGAATGGCGTCTTCCGCCAGCACCGAGCAGTGAATCTTGACTGGCGGCAAAGCCAGCTCTTTCACGATTTCTGTGTTCTTGATCTCGAGCGCTTGTTCGATGGTCTTGCCCTTCACCCATTCCGTCGCGAGCGACGAAGAGGCGATGGCCGAACCGCAGCCGAAAGTCTTGAACTTCGCATCTTCGATCACGTTGGTGTCGGGATTGACCTTGATCTGCAGCTTCATAACATCGCCGCATTCGGGAGCGCCTACCAAGCCGGTGCCCACGTCATTGCTGGACTTGTCCATGGCGCCAACGTTGCGGGGGTGAGAGTAGTGGTCCAAGACTTTATCGCTGTATGCCATTTTCTTTCTCCTGATTCCTGAAAATTTTGATGCTCAAATCCCAAAATTGTTTCTAACGCCTTGGCTCTTAGTGAGCCGGTTCAGCCGCCCATTTCACGGTTTTCAAATCAATGCCCTCTTTCGCCATTTCGTACAGAGGCGAAAGTTCGCGCAGACGCAGCACGGTATCGATCAGCTTGTTCGCCACGTAATCCACTTCGGCTTCGGTGTTGAAGCGTCCGAGTCCGAAGCGAATCGAGCTGTGCGCCAGGTCATCGCCCGCGCCCAGAGCTTTCAGCACATAAGATGGCTCGAGCGTCGCCGAGGTACAGGCCGATCCGCTGGAGACCGCAACATCGTTAATTCCCATCAGCAAGGATTCGCCTTCAACATAGGCAAAACTGATATTCAGGTTGCCGGGTAGACGGTGTTCCATGGAACCGTTGACGTAGCATTCGTCGAGCGCGCCCATAATCTTGTCGTGCAAGCGCGTGCGCAGAGACAACATCCGGTTGGTCTCTTCGACCATGTCATTCATGCAGATTTCGCAAGCCTTGCCGAGTCCGACGATTCCAGGGACATTCAACGTGCCCGAACGCATGCCGCGTTCGTGACCGCCGCCGTCAATTTGAGCGGAAATCTGGACTCGAGGATTCTTACGACGCACATACAAAGCGCCGACACCCTTCGGGCCGTAAAGCTTGTGCGCGGTGATGGACAAAATGTCGATATTCATTTTGTTGACGTCGATCGGAATCTTGCCGACCGCCTGCACCGCGTCGGTGTGGAAAATCACGCCACGTTCGCGACAAATAGCGCCGATTTCTGCGACGGGCTGCACGGCCCCGATTTCGTTGTTCGCGGCCATGATGCTGACCAGAATCGTCTTATCATCCATGGCACGCTTCAGTTCTTCCAGATCGATCAAGCCATCTTTCGAGACGGGCAGGTAAGTAACCCGGTAGCCCAGCTTTTCCAGATGCTTGCAAGTATCGAGGACGGCCTTGTGCTCGATAACCTGAGTGATGATGTGGTTGCCCTTTTCGCGATACATTTCCGCAACGCCCTTGATGGCGAGGTTGTTGCTCTCGGTGGCGCCGGACGTGAAGATGATTTCTTTTGCCGTGGCGCCAATCAGCTTGGCGATGCGCTCGCGCGCTTGGTCTACGCCTTCTTCGGCGGCCCATCCAAACGGATGGTTGCGGCTGGCGGAGTTGCCGAACTTCTCGCGGAAGTAGGGCAGCATTTCATCCAGCACACGCGGATCGACTGGCGTGGTAGCGTGGTTATCCATGTAGACGGGCAGCTTCACGCCTTCGGCGGTGACCGTCTGATCTAAGACTGCGGAGTTGGGGGTTGTCATTTCGTCGTTCTCCTGAACTTCTAAATCAAAATCGCGATGTCGAAAATGTTGTTCGCTTCTTTACCTCGCGGGCTAAAGCCCGATACCTCTTGATGCTGTTTTGCGGCGCTGAAGCGCCCACTACCTGAATCTAAACATCCTGAAAACCAGAAACCTAAAATCACAAAAGCTAAAAGCTAACAGCTAACTATCGTGCCGGCTGGCTGATTTTGACCAACTCGGCCAGCGTTGCGTGAACCTCGGCTGGGTCGTCGGCCTTGGCGTCTTCGCGCATCTCTGACAATGTGATGCCTTTGAGCACATCTTCAATGCTCTGGTTGACCTTGCGCAGTGGCTCGCGAATGGTGCAGCGTTCCGACTGGCCGCATTCGCCTCGCACCGTGATGCAGGACGTAATAAACAAAGGCCCGTCTATGGCGCGAATCACTTCGTAGGCCGAAATCGCTCGTGGATCGCGGGTGAGCGTGTAGCCTCCGTTGATGCCGTGCTGCGATTGCAGCAGCCCGGCACGGGCCAAGCGCTGCAGAATCTTCGCCAGAGCTTCCTGCGGGATTCCGTAGGCCTCGGCTACATCCTTGGCACTGCAGGCACCCTGGTCGGCATGTTCGGCCAGGTGCTTCATGGCCATGAGCCCGTAATCCGCTTTTTTCGTGAGCCGCAGCATCTTGTATCAAGGGTGGCCCTGGAAACTCCGACCATTTTGGTCGTAGATCAATATTACCCTCTCCCAAGCCTTATGGCAAGGCCTTCCAGCCAGCGGTGGAAAACAGGGTCTGACAGGTAACTCCTGTGGGCTGAATGGGTTCAAGGATTACGATCAAATTGGTCGGATTTCGGGAATGGAAGGAGAGGGAGCCATGGTCGGCCAGCGGTAGGTTAGCCGGCTGGTTCCGGGAAGGGCTTGACACAATCCCTGACCTGTCTACAATTAAGCCCAATCTTCCCTGCAGCAGCTATGACCGTTTCTGCCCGTCTCTCCGCGACTTGTAACACCAGAAAGGAAGAGTACCTTGGCCTGTAAGCATCCACGCGTGAAAGTAGTGAGCCGCGAGGAGGACACTGAGTTTGTAGAGTGCCTCGAATGCGGCGACGTTTTTGAATCGAGCGAATTCAAAGACATGGCGATAGAGGATCAGGAGGAAGGCAAGGACGAAGAGGGAGAAAAACCTCCGGCTCGCCGTGCCCGCGGCAAGTAGGCGATTCGCTGCCGAGAAAAGCAGATTTCTCATGATAGAGCCGTTCGCAATGACAAGGTGGGAGTGTTTCGGGAAACGCCAGCATGGTTTTCTGACGAAATTTTCCCGCATCGGAACTTTCGAGCGGCTTTCCCGCAACGGTAACCGCGCTCCTTACGGAGGTCACAGGAAGGTACCCTAGGGCCATTGGCTCCAGAAGTCACCTTTGGTAGCGTGGATGCAGGAGATTCCACGTGGCAATAGGTGAGGCCCGTCCGAAACTTGCGCTGGTGGTGGACGATTCCATGTTGATCCGCCATACCATCTGCCGTTTCCTGGAAGACGCCGGTTTTCTGGTGGAGACCGCGACCAATGGCATGGAAGCTCTGGAAATGCTGGCCACGCTGGAGCCGGATATTGTGATCACGGATATCCAGATGCCGAAGATGACGGGCGTCGAGCTGATCACGGTGTTGAAAAGCGATCCGAGGACGGCGAAGATTCCGATTATCGCGCTCTCGAGTTTGAAGTGTGGGGAGAAGGGCCCAGCGGAAGATGCGCGCGCGGATTTTTCTATCCTGAAAGACATTGATATCGAGTCGCAGCTGAAGACTACGCTGGAAGCGGCGTTGGGGTAGAGCGGCGCTTCAGCGCCGCGCAAGCGTGCCTTGAAATGTGTCGGGCTTCAGCCCTGAGGTACGTTACCGCGCCCACGCGGACAAGAGTGTCCGCGCCACACGAACTCCGCCGGACCTTCCGCGCCAATTCTTTTGGAACGCGCCTTTCCTGTAGAATCACGCCGAAGTGAATCCCAAGAATCAGCTTTACTACGGCGACATTCTGGACGTCCTGCGGCGCTACATCCAGGACGAATCGGTGGATTTGAGCTACCTCGAACCGCCCTTCAACAGTCGCCAGGATTACAACGTTCTCTTCGCGGAACGTGATTGAGCGCGAGAAAGCGGAAATCGGAGCGCTGCTTTCCATGGAGCCTGCGACCAAGCCCATGCAGAAAGAAGCCGCGGAGGCTGGATTCTACAAGTCTTCTGGGCTACCGGAGGCGTGTCCGCGGATGCAGTTGCTCAACGTTGAGGAGTTGCTGGCGGAAAAGCAGTTGTTGTATCCGCGAATGTTGGATGCGACGTTCAAGAAGGCTCCGAAAGTGCGTCCGCCGGTGAAAGAGAAACACGTGCCGCTGGCGTTTGACGCGGATGAGGGTCCGTTCTAAAAATATAAATACTAACCTAAGGAGCTAAAGCCCGGTTCGTTCTTGACTTTGACGGCACGGCTGAAGTCGTGCACTTCCCGAGACCAATACCACGCCAATATCAGCTCTGGGACCGATGTTAAACTTTGAAGTTCTCTTTATCTGTTTATTTAGGAACCACTTTCTCCAATCAGGAGTCCTTCATGCAAATCAAAAAAGCAGGCATTCTCGGCGCGGGCACGATGGGCAATGGCATTGCCCACGTGTTCGCGCGTTCCGGGTTTGACGTTACTCTTTGCGATGTGGAACAGCGGTTTGTGCATCGCGCTCTCGAAACCATCGGCAAGAATCTTGACCGCGAAGTCGCGAAAAGTAAGATCACGGCGGAAGACAAGGCCAGTACTCTCGGACGTATCAAGACGACCACCGACCGCGGCCAACTTGCGGCTTGCGACATCGTTGTCGAAGCGGCGACCGAGAAGTTCGACATCAAAGCCCAGCTCTTCCGCGATCTCGATGCCGCTTGCCGTCCGGAAGTGATTCTGGCTTCGAATACGTCTTCGATTTCCATCACCAAACTGGGTGCGCTCACCAAGCGTCCCGACAAAGTCATTGGCATGCACTTTTTCAATCCCGTGCCGGTGATGAAGCTGGTCGAGGTCATTCGCGGGCTGGCCACATCGAACGAAACATTTGAAGCCGTGCGCGACCTTTCCGTCAAGCTGGAAAAGACTCCCGTCGAAGTGAATGACGCGCCAGGGTTTGTCTCCAACCGCGTGCTGATGCCGCTGCTGAACGAAGCCATGTACACCGTCATGGAAGGTGTGGCCACGCCGGAAGCTGTGGATGAAGTTTTTAAGCTGGGGATGGCGCATCCCATGGGTCCTCTTACACTTGCAGACTTTATTGGTCTCGACGTCTGTCTCGACATTATGCGCGTGCTGCTCGATGGCCTCGGCGACCCGAAGTATCGTCCCTGCCCGCTGCTGATCAAAATGGTAGACGCAGGCTGGCTAGGGCGGAAGTCCGGGCGAGGGTTCTATAAGTACTAAGCTCTTGTTTATGTGGCGCGGACACTCTTGTCCGCTGCTTGCGAGCAGGAATGCTCGCCCTACATGGTGGGATTCAGACACAATATAAAGTCAACGGCAAGAACAGAGTCAACGGCAAGAACAGAGTCAACGGCAGCGGACAAGAGTGTCCGCGCCACACTTGGTACGGACCGGGGACATGGGTAACAAAACAGACCGGGGACATAGGTAACACTTTGGCTCGAGGGACTGAGGCTTGTAGAAGAGAGAGCATGCCTTGG
>JAYVEP010000212.1:0-9415 GCA_043749225.1 Acidobacteriaceae bacterium | reverse complement strand
CGGCAAATTACGCACGCCCAGCAGTTCTGGTTACCTGTCGGTTACTGGCTTTTTTGACCGGCACCTTAGCTTCCGCAGGAGCAGGTTCGCGTGCAACCCCAGTCAATCCTTCGAGTTGCCGTCGCCAGTCTAATCCGTCCACAAACCGGTCGGAATCTCGCCAGTTGGCCTGGACCTTCACAAACAGCGCCAAAAATACCTTGGTCCCCACCAGTTTCTCGATCTCCAGGCGCGCCTTGGTTCCAATCAGCTTGAGCATCTGCCCGCCCTTGCCAACCAAAATTGCCTTCTGCCCTTCGCGCTCGCAGAAAATTGCAGCCGAAATTCTCGTAAGGCGCTTCCCTTCCTCAAATTGTTCAATCACCACCGCGGTCGAGTGTGGAACTTCCTCCTTCGTCGCCATCAACACTTGCTCGCGAATCGCTTCGGCAGCCATAAACCGCACTGGCAAGTCGGTGACTTCATCCTCGGGAAAGTAGCGAGGGCCTTCGGGCAATATCTCCATAGTCGCCTCCAGCAGGCGGTCAATACCGTCTTTGCGGAGCGCCGAAATTGGAATGATTTCGTTGAAGTTATGCAACTCGCTAAATTGTTCGATAACGGGCAGCAGCTTCTGCTTGTCCAGCAGATCAACCTTATTCAGCAGCAAGAACACTGCCGTCCTGGATTTCTTCGCCATCTCCAGAACCGCTTGGTCTCCAGGCTCCAGCTTTTTCGTTGCGTCGCAAATCCAATAAATCAGATCGCAACCCTCCAGCGCGCCGTGCACTTCCCGCATCATTTGCTTGCCCAGCGATGATTCGGCCTTGTGAACACCGGGCGTATCGATAAAGATGACCTGCGCCCCCGCCTGCCCTTTCTTTTTGGGAATATTCAGGATGCCCTGCACGCGGTTGCGCGTCGTCTGCGGCTTGGGAGTCACAATAGCCAATTTCTCGCCCGCCAGCGCATTCAGGAGGGTAGATTTCCCAGCATTCGGTTTTCCAAGGATACAAACAAAACCAGATTTAAATGACATGAAGAATTACACTGTTCTTTCTTTGCAACACCTAAGCAAAATCACTCGCCGCCTGCCTGCTCTAAGCTCAAATGCATGTCCGGTGGCTGAACCGAACTGATACGCACTCTCTCGACTCGGCGGTCGGTGGCTTGCAGAATCTCGAAACGCAAATTGCCATCTTCAATAATCTCGCCCCGTTGCGGAATGTGTCCGGCCAGTTCGCTAACCAATCCGGCAACCGTAGCCGCTTCCTTACCTTCGGGCCGCTCGCCAAACAATTCCGTCAGCCGATCCACATCCGTATTTCCCAGCACCACGTAGGAAGAATCGCTTTCCCGCTCCACGTCCGTGTGCGCATCATGGTCGTCGTGAATCTCACCGACAATCTCTTCCACCAGATCTTCGATGGTCACCAGGCCCGCCACGCTGCCGTACTCATCCACCACGATCGCAATGCGGATATTGTTCTTCTGCATCTCCCGCAAAAGCTCGTTGCTGCGTCGCGTTTCCGGAACAAAATGCACGTCCGTACGCATGATCGTATCCACCGTTCGCGTCGAGGCTTCGCTATCCGAAACCTGCAACACATCCTGCGCGCTGAGAATCCCTTTGATGTTATGGATCGACCCCTCGTATACCGGCACTCGCGAGAACGGTTTTGCCTTGAGCAAATCGACAAACTGCTCCACAGTCGTGGTCACCGGAACCGCCACCATCTCAGGACGCGGCTTCATGACTTCGCGCACCGTCTTCTCGCCGAACTCGACCACGGATTGGATCAGGTGCCGGTCTTCTTCCTGTAAGATTCCTTCTTCCTGACCAGCTTCAATCAGCGCGTCCACGGCCTCCGCCTGGGTTTCCGGCTGCTCATCCGCGTGCGCTTTGGTCAGAGCTGTAACCGACTGCGCAAATCCCAGCACCAGCGTGACCGGCAAACTTAAATAGATCAAGAATCGCAGCAACAACCCGCATCGCTTAAGCCAGCGACCTTCCGTTCGCGCAAAAAGAACAAACGGCAGCAATCGATTAAAAATCACCACAATCAGAACAATCAAAACTGCGGCTTCCGCAATCTCGTGCGGACTCCAAGAGTTTTCCCCAAATAACGTATAGCCCACAATCAAAGAAATCGCCGCCGTGATCAACTGCACCCACACCGCAATGGCGAGCCGCGCACGATCCCGGCCAATCCCCAGCCGCGGCTCCACCAGCTGTTCGAACGAATCGATATTGTTCTGGAATTCGCGAGAGAGAAATTTGCCAATCTCCGCATACAACCGGTCCACATAGGAGACCAGCGTTAGCAAGATCAGCAACATCACGAAAACTAGAATGAGCACAATGCTCATCGCTTGCGCCCTCCCGGCTCTTCGCCCGTTCGTTCGATCAGCGTCATCGGCAGACCCAACTCCGCCCGCAAACGGCGCTCTTTACGCGCCATCCGGCCACGATCCTGCTCATGGTCGTATCCCGCCAGATGCAGCACTCCATGCAAGATCAGAATCTTAATTTCCTCCACTGCTGTATGCCCGAATTCCTTAGCGTTGCCGCTCGCGATATCCGCTGAGATTGCCAGATCCCCTGCCAACTTTCCCGGCAACCCAGGCGCCGACGGAAAAGAAAGCACATCCGTCGTCCCATCTTTACTGCGATACCGCTTATTCAGCGCCCGCATCTCGCGGTCATTTGTAATTAGAACATCTACCGCACCCGCCAGCTTCACAGCTCGACAAGCCCGCCGCACAAAGCGCTCCAATATCGCTTCGTCGATTCCAGGAACGCGCTTCTTCAAAGTCACCATGCAGATCTTTGATCGCCACCAATCCCAAGGCCCTAACCGGAGCACCTACGCGCTCAGATATCCGAAGCCAGGCTTTCTCGGCCCAGACTTCCTCAGGGCTCCTTCACGTTCCCCCCTGGTAAGAGGTCGTACAAGCAAACGGGAGGGCCAAAGCCCTCCCGTAAAGCTTACTAGCTTTTACTCTCGAACGAGCGGGTCAGACCCGGCAGCGGGAGCCGCAACGACTTCGCCGTTCGATTTCACGGGTGCACCTGACTTCGCCGCAGCACCCGGCTTCGCCTGAAACCCAAGCGACAGCTGAGCGTCTTGTTGCAACTTGTAGCTATCGTAAGCTCGCACAATCCGCTGCACCAGATGATGCCGTACCACATCCGTTTCATCCAGATAAACAAACGTCAGCCCCTCGACCGACTTCAACGCTTCCGCAGCCTCCAGAAGCCCGCTGCGCTTGGCATTGGGCAAATCAATCTGCGTAATGTCGCCGGTAATCACGGCCTTCGACCCAAATCCGAGGCGCGTCACAAACATCTTCATCTGTTCGGTTGTCGTGTTCTGCGCCTCATCCAGAATCACAAAAGAATCATTTAACGTGCGCCCACGCATAAACGCGATCGGAGCTATCTCAATCACATTCTTTTCCAGATACCGTTCAATCTTCTCGGCATCCAGCATGTCGTACAACGCGTCATACAAAGGACGCAAATACGGATCAATCTTGTCCTGCAACGTTCCCGGCAGAAATCCCAAACGCTCCCCAGCCTCCACCGCCGGGCGCGCCAGAATAATGCGACTCACTTTTTTCGCCAGCAGCGCAGAGATCGCCATCGCAACCGCAAGATACGTTTTCCCCGTACCCGCCGGACCAATCCCGAACACCATATCGTGCTGCTCAATAGCGTCCAGATACTTCCGCTGGTTCGCCGTCTTCGGCTGCACCATGCGCCGCCCCAGCGAGCGCTGTTTCCCAGTCTCCACCAGCCCGCGCAAAGTCGCAGACGAATCCGCCACCAGCATCCGCAACATGCTGCCCAGGTCTCCGTTATTAAACTGGAAACCCGAGCGCTGCAGATGATCGTAGTCGGCAAATACTTGCTCCGCGCGTGCGATGTCCTTCCCCGCGCCCTCCAGCTCAATGCCGTTGGCCCGCAGATGAATGGTGACATTCAACCCGTCTTCCAACACATGCAAGTTTTCATCTCGCGTGCCGAACAGCGTCTCGATATTCGAACCAATCTCAATATTTCGCTTCATGAATTCTCGTGTAGGGGTTGTGGTCTCGGTTGTGGGCCGTTGGTTGTGTAGAACGAGCATTCCTACTCGCCCATGCGCGCAGCGCAAACAAAATACACTCTCTTGAGGCGGAACACAACGAGGCGGTGGTCACCGCAGTAGGAGCAACAACCATTCACTTAAGCCTACGCTGGCGGCTTTTCTGAGTCAATCGGGGAGATTGTGGAGTGGGGATCGTGTAGGGCGAGCATTCCTGCTCGCCGAATCTTAAGACACGAGACGAACATCCCAAGGCTTCCCAGTGAACCTCTGCGTCCCCCGTGGTTCAAGGTCCTCCGTGGTCGAAGAAATTGTTATGCTGGCCCTATGAACATCCTAGTTTTCGGAGCCACCGGCATGGTCGGACAAGGCGTCCTCCGCGAATGCCTCCTCGATCCCGAGGTACAGCATGTCCTGACCATCGGCCGGAGCGCGGGCCACAATAAAACAGGCATCGACAGCCCGAAACTTCACGAGCTCGGAAACGTGGGGACAGGAACATGTGAAGAAATTAGGCTCCAGAAGGTTCACTAGTTTTGGTCCGAAAAACTAATCGTTTAAATACCCTATAAACGACGTTTACGATATATAGGATACATTTTGGATCACCCGAAAAATCGGCCGAAATCGAAAATTGAATTTCTTCACATGTTCCGGACGGGACGTTCTCGGGGATTCCCTTCCTGCCACCCCTCAATTTCTGGAAAACATGGGGAGCTTTCCGTCTGTCCCCGTATTACCCAGATCGCTTTCTTCCAAGTGCCAATAACTCGGATTTAACAATTGCTCGTCGTCGAGAGCCAGCGAATGAGCCGTCTTCATAATGTCGTCCGGCAACGCCCCCGCTACTTCCGCCTTCAGGCAATCCCGCAGTTCCGCGTCCCGATGCACACCCACAAGTACCGTTTGCGTCGCCGACAGCGACAGGCAAAAACGCAAAGCCATAGACGGTAGCGCTTCCCATGTCGTTGCCAGTCTCTTCACCACCGACGCGCTCGCCTCCGCCACCGGTCGCAGGTTCTCCGGAAGCCATAGCGCCCGCCTGGTCAGCGCCCCCTTCAGCAACGCCGAGCGCGTCAATATCCCAATTCCCCGCTTGGCTGCCTCCGGCAATACCTGGCTGCACATCCGCTGGTCCAGCAAATTTACCGCCAACTGCAGAACCTGAATCCTTCCAGTTTCAATCGCCGCCAGGGCCGTCTCGGGCCCATAAACGGAGGCCCCAATCCACTTCACCTTGCCCGCCGCGCGTGCCCCTTCCAGGCAATCCATCAATTTCCCTTCCCGCAGCGCGGGAATGGTTGCGTTGTGAATCTGAACGATGTCCAGCGCGTCCCTGCGCAGCGCCCGCAGGCTCGCATCCAATGACGTGTTGACCCTGCGCTCAAGTTCTTTATATGGAATGGACGCGATGCCGGGAGGTAGCGCCACCTTCGTGGCGACTATGCAGTCTTTGTGGGCGGCGAGCGCTTGGCCCAGTAAGTCCTCGCTGCATCCGTAACCAGGAGCCGTATCGAAAAAATTAATCCCCGCCTCAGCCCCATGACGGAGGATCTTGATTACGCTGTCCGAGTCCACAGGTGCCTCGTCAGGCATTGCGATGCCATACCGCTCCAACCCGAACGAAGCCGTCCCCAGCCCAATCCGCGAGACCCTTAACCCAGTTGCCCCAAGTGTCCGATACTGCATTTGCAAGAATTATAGGGCAATCTGGACGAAACCTCGGGAAACCTGTCTGTCCTCATATTATTCTGTGTTTATGATTCCAAGGAAATCGAAGCCCCGGATGGGGCACCCGGCAAATTTTACTTGGCGCTGTGCTCGACCACAACTCGCCCGTCTTTCATTACCCAGCGAACTTTTGCAATCGCCACGTTGATGTCGCTGAGAGGATCGCCTTCTACGGCAACAATGTCGGCGAAGTATCCGGGAGCAATAGCTCCAAGTTGGTCGGACATACCAAGGAGAGCGGCGGCGTTCGTCGTGGCGGTTTGCAGGGCTTCGGCGGGAGTCATGCCTGCTTTTACAAACCACGCTAGTTCCCGCGTGTTCTGGCCGAACATGGTGAACACGGCGTCGGAACCCATGGCAATCTTCACTCCTGCTTTATGCGCGCGCCGTGTGGTTTCCAGATTCTTTTCGATATAGCCGTTCAGCCGTGCGGCGACCTTGTCATCGTAACCGTACTCGTTGCGGAACTCGACGTAGTAACGGTTATGATCGATGGTAGGAACATAGAACGTTCCGCGAGTCGCCATGTCGGCTAACACGGAATCATCAAGGTCGATTGCGTGCTCAACAGAATCGGTGCCAGCTCGAACCGCGTCGCGGGCTCCATCCGGACCATACGAATGAATGGCGATGCGCTTCCCATACTTGTGCGCCGCGTCAACGGCGGCTTTCATTTCGTCATACGAGTAGGTCTGGAATCCGGTAACGTCCTGATCGCTCCCAGTGGAGCCGTACATTTTGATGACGTCGACTCCAGCGGCAACCTGTTCGCGGACCGCGCGCAAGACTTCCGGCACACCATCCGCTTGCCCGCACTGCGATGTCATGCCGGCATGAAAAGCTTCGCTGGTCACCGACAGCCCACATCCAGCGACAAACATTCGCGGACCTACCATAGCGCCCCGGTTGATCAAATCACGCATTACGATGTCGTCGTAATCGCCGGAGCCGAGATCGCGAACGGTGGTCACGCCTGTTTCCAGCGTTTTGCGAGTGTTCTCTTGCGCCATGTAGACCAGGAAGGCTGGACGCTGCAGCCCGAGCTGCGCCCATGGACGTGTCCCGGCCGTGCTGTCCCACCAGTAGGTCATGTGGGTATGCACATCGATCATTCCAGGTATTCCCGTGTATTGGCGAAGATCGATCAGTGTCGTACCCGGCGGGATCGCCTCGTCGGCGGAGGCAACCTTCTCGATTTTGCCGTTCCGCACGAACACGATGGCATCCGTCCGATTCTTGCCCTTGCCATCGATCAGGTGTCCAAAACGAATCGCGCACACGACATCCAACGCCAGTAGGGGGTAGCAAAATAATAGAAGCACGGCGATGAACGCAACTGGCTTTGTCCGCATTGAAGCCTCCGTGTAAATCATAGTCCACAAGTCGGCTGCTTTCCCAACCATCCCGGCATAGCTGTCGAGAAATCTCTAGAGCACTTATGACCTCGGCTGGTCACTATGGCGAGTCGTCGGGAAACTGGCCATAAACGGCGTTAGGGGAAGTTAGCCGGAACACCCCATCGACCCTCCATACAAAGCTGGCAATAGTCCTGAGGCGATCAACGAACTCGTTAGTCAGGACATCACCGCGCCAGGGAACGTCTGAACAACTGCGATCCGAAGCCAGCGCACGCCGAGAGGCGGGTGGCCAGGGCTTTGCTCTTGATCTCTTGCACGAGCAACACAAAGGGTGCCCCGTTCTTTGCGTTCTTTGCGTTCTTTGCAAAGGGCGGGAGTCACAACTGTATGCGTAATTGGAACAAGCGCCCATTCGGCCCCCGAGGTACCCGGGCTCTGAAGCCCATCGCATTTTGGAGCAGAAAAAGGGTGCCCCATCGTTCTTTTCGCGTTCTCTGCGAAAAGAGGGTTGGCGGTAAGAACCTCTCCCCAACCGTTGGGGTTAGGCGCGACTGCGGATTGAGTGTTCTATATTTGACTGGCAACGAGATGTCGGCTGGGCAGCAGTTTGAGATTTGCTATTCTCAAGCTTCGCAAAGTACGCGAAGCATGGGACACCCCTCGTGTTTATGATGTCAGGGAAATCAAGAGCCAAAAAGGTGGGGCACCCGGCAACGAGTTGTCCGCTGGGCGGCGGGAGGCTGTTTGAGATTTGCTACCCACCCTTTTCGCAAAGTGCGCGAAAGGATGGGGCGCGGTTTGGCCGCCGCCAATCTTGTTGTCCTCTTGCGGTATCCGGAATAAGGGCTAGTATGGAATACGTCCGTTCTCGGAGGAGCTTATGAAGCGAGTTTTGGTTCTTTTTTCGGTTCTCGTTGCTGCTCTTACGCTGGCTGCCCAGAAATCGGCCGAGCATGTGAAAACCTATTCCCCCGATGCCATCCAGTGGGGGGCGGCTCCAGATGCCCTGCCCAAAGGCGCACAGCTCGCAGTGCTGGAGGGCAACCCTACTAAACCGGGGCCGTATACCATGCGCCTGAAGATGCCCGACGGCTACAAAATCCCGCCCCACCACCACTTGCGACGTGAGCACGTCACAGTGGTCTCGGGAGCATTTAAGGTCGGAATGGGTGACCAGTTCGACGACGGCAAGATGAACGAGTTTGGCCCAGGCAGCTTCGCCTACCTTGAGCCTACCGTGCACCACTACGCGAGTGCGAAGGGTGAGACGGTAATCCAGCTCCACGGAACCGGCCCGTGGGAGATTCACTATGTCAATGCGGCAGATGATCCGCGTAAGGGCCCTGCCTCAGCGGACAAGAAGAAAGGGTGAAACCTGGGGACGGTGAAGTGGAGTGCACCCGTCTGTCCCCAGGTTTTGTTCCAGTTCTTTTTACACCCTCCCCAACCAGGGTGACCTTTCAAAATGGGTAGCGGAGGTGTTACCGGGTTGCGGAAAGCGCAAAGAGAACGATTTCGCACGCGGATATACCGCCACCATATTCCTCTCCTGTTCGCTTCTTTGATCAGTGTTGCCGCACTCTACGTGACCAGGCCATACAAGGACGTCCTATCGAAGCTGAGTTTTGCCACGGCCTATCCAGCCCTAGCCTTGCTGGCTTTCACTCTTCTGATTGGGCCTTGGAACCTGCTCGGAAAGCGAAAAACTCCGATCTCCAGTGACCTGCGCCGCGATGTAGGCATCTGGGCAGGGCTCCTCGGATTGTTTCATGCGCTCGTTGGGCAGAACGTCCATCTACGCGGGCGGCCATGGCTGTATTATGTCTACGAGCATCGACAGAAGGGGCCGACCGGGCTGCGCCATGACCTTTTCGGCTTCAACAACTTTACGGGTCTCTTCGGCACCCTCGTTTTACTCTTGCTGTTCGTTACCTCGAATGATTGGTCTCTGCGACGTTTGGGCACCCCCAGGTGGAAGCAGCTCCAACGGTGGAATTACCTGTGCTTTGCGCTTTCCGCCGCTCATGCTATCGGCTATCAAGTACAGGAAAAGCAAGAGTCCGCCTTCATAGTGACCGCAGCTACCTGCATCGCCATTACGCTGATTCTTCAAAGTGTCGGCTATGCATTAAGACACCGAGAAGTGAGCCTACGTAATTCTGACCTGACCGATCTTTTGTACCAAGCAGAATGTTAGTGTAACGCCTCTTTTGATCTTTGTCCGTCGTAGCAGCCGGGGGTGTGGGGATGTGGGAA
>JAYVEP010000211.1:0-67312 GCA_043749225.1 Acidobacteriaceae bacterium | reverse complement strand
GTCACAGAGAGAGAGGGCAAGCCTCGGCGCCGCTTCCGGATCACCACGCTTCCACGGACTGACTCACCAGCAAACACATGCCTCGGCAGGGTCACTTCTAACTCCAAATCGCTCAATATCAGGCCGGAACACACTCCCGAAACCAGAATTGCCGCCAGCATCGCGGAAACGATGAGGTAGAGCAAGTTGTTGCCGGTATTCAGCGCCGCAACCCCGATTAGCAACGTGGTCAGCACGTAGATCATCCCAGCCCGAGTAACCTCAAAGTCGAAGGCATCCTGCCAGCGTCCGCCCGAAACCACGCGCCCCGCCAGATAAGGGACGGTAGCGATTCCCACCCAAACTGCCAGCAGCAAGGAGGCCCCGGCCAGGACAGCAGTAGCCACAACATTTCCCGAGTCCCGCATCACAGTCGAGAAAATGGCCGTCGCGAATGCGAACGCGAGCCCAAGAACGGCGATGAGAGATCTCTTCCAGATTTCCGGAATCGAGGCGAGCCTCTGCCGAAGCGTGTTGGGACCAGCGGCGAAAGGCAGCACAGGAGTGGAGTTCGTCATGAAGGCGCCTATCCCAGCTTCTAGGAAGGGCGCGGTAACGGCAAGTAACCAAGGACGGCGTACCTAGGCCCGCCCACCTTTGAAAAGCCAAGGGTGGAGCCACCCGGACACCCTAATTTGATTCCCGCCGTAAACCTACGGATGCGATGAGAATCCAGACGGCAAAGCTGCCTCAAGATTGATTGGTTCTCCGGTGATGGGGTGGTGGAATTTTAGAAATTGGGCGTGCAGGAAATATCCGCCATCGCCCGGCAGGCCGGGGAGATTTTCAAGCGGCTGCCCGGTGAAGCCGTACAGAGGATCGCCTACCAGGGGATGGCCGATGGACGCCAGATGGATTCTGATTTGATGAGGGCGGCCCGACTTTAGGCTTACCTCAAATGTTGTGGTGCTGGTAGTGCTGCTTGTCGCCCGTGAGATCACTTTCGCCAGTGACCTTGACGGTTTGCCGCTTGGGTTGGCGGCCCACACGGAACCGATGCGCGGGTGCGGTACAAGGCCGATGGGTGTGAGAATTTCATAGGCGTCGTGCTGTGCCATGCCTTGAGCCAGCGCCCGGTAGATTTTCTGAACTCCGGACGTGTTCCAGTTGGCGAATAGTTGAGAGGCCGCCTGCTGTGTTTTGGCGAAGAGGACGATGCCCGTAGTGGCTCGGCCCAACCGGTGCACAGGGTTTGCGTTGGGGGTTTGTTTTTGCACCAGGCGCAGGAGGGTGTTTTCCATGAAGCCGCCGCCGGGGAGGGTGGGCAGCCCACTCGGTTTGTTGACGGCTAACAGATGGGGGTCATCAAACAGGACTTCGAAGTGCTGAGGAGCGTCTGGTTCGATCCAGGGTGGACGGTTCCAGACCAGGGGTTGGCCTGACGTGAGCGATTCGCTTCCAGTGGCGGTGACTCCGTTGACGGTGACTTCGCCGTCGTTCAGTTTTTGTTGCCAGGCTTGTGGGGTTGAGTGGGGGTAAAGGCTTGCCAAGTGGGAGAGCAGGCTTCGTCCATGATACTTGCTGCTGATGATTGTGGTGTAGGCATATCCCCGGTTGAGCATCTGGTCTGAGTGTAAGGGAAAATGCGGGACGAAAATGCGAGACAGGTTCTTGGCGAGGTCTTGACAATGTTATCATCCGGTGATAACATCAATGCAACACTATGAACACTCTAAAAGTTGGAATTGCCTCCAGAGAGCAATATAAAAAGCGGACGATGGCGATAGCGCGGGGTGAGTACCTACCCGAAAAGGGTGAGCGCAAGGTCTGGTTTGAATCGCTGCAGTCTTTGTCCCAGGTCTTATCGGACCAAAACAGGGACTTGTTAAGGCTCATCATTCAAACCCATCCCAAGTCTCTTAACGAGCTGGCCGTGCGATCTGGCCGTGCGACTTCAAATCTTTCGCGCACTCTGCGAACCATGGAGCGTTACGGTCTGGTTGAGCTCCAAGAGGGACCCAATCGTCAATTGGTGCCGAAGGTCATCTATTCGGGTGTCGCGCTAGAGATGTCTTTTCAAAGCTGAGCCAACTCGGAGGTTCAAGGACGGACGGAAAATAAGGGCCAGTTCCGTCTGTGCCAGTTTTCATGCCACGAAGTCATGGCCACAAAATCGGCATACTAAGGCTGCTGCTTTAACCTGCTCGGCGCACTTCGGGCAAACTTTTTCTGCAGCGGGTAAAGCATTTGCGGAACCGACTGGCATGGCACGGAACTCATAAGTCACGGACAAGATACCGTCCGGTTTGACGATTAGCATATACACGAAGACCAAGATGCCAATCAAAACAACACAAAGTTAGGAGGGCTAATAGGAAGGCACCGCATCCGCACGTGCCTGGTGCCCAACTTTGTGACGTTGGGAAATAACGAGCAGCAGCTACTTTCCCGCCTTCGTTCGATTGTCGGCTTTACACAGCATCTGGCAGTTCGCTGCGTTGGTCTTCCCGCCCTCGTGCCACGGCTTTATGTGATCGCCTTCCATCTCGTTTAATTCAAAGTGCTTGTTACATTTCGCGCAGATTTCGCTTTGCCTCTCGTACGCTTCCCTTTTCATGTTTTCGGAGAAGGCACGGATGTTCAAGTGTTTTTCGTCACGATCCAAAACATACGGGTAGATGCCAGACTTCCTCTCCACATTTTCGTCCAGCATCAGCTTCGCAACCAGTTTCTCCAGCGCGTCCGTGTCAAACGTTTTGCCCTGGAATTGGTTGTGTAGCTCGCCCCTTGCGACTCCTTTCATCTCTTTCCGGTATTTCGGAAATGTGGCCTTCACCCAAGCGATAACGCCCTGAAAGTAGTGCCACAACGGCGTGGCGTTGTCGTCGTGCTGGTGCTCAGACATGAACTGTTCGATCATTCCCTTTGCATGCCAAGCGATCGCGGTTTCAAGATATTCCTGCCGGATTGGACTGCCCTTGAGATAGTTGCTCGCCAATCCATACGCCGGGCAGCCTGTTTTGCTGAAATACCGTTTGGCGTCAGCAGTCCACGGCCCGGCATAGACGGCGTTGCGCAATTCCTGATCGGTGAGTTCCTCGCCCGCGATGTTAATGGTCCTGAACCACTCCAGTCTTTCGCTGTCGGTCCCGGAGCAGAAATAAACCATCAGCTTGTAATCAAGGATCGCTTTCTGTTGGTCGTCCGGAAGATTGTGAAAAGCTAAGCTGTAATCACTGCCGAAGAGGCCTTTCATCGAGAAATCGCCGTTGACGTACTGACAGACTGAGAGCGTTCGCTGCTGCCCGTCGATCACTTCGAAATGTCCGTCCTCGCGCACGGCCCAATACATCACGTTTAATGGAAAACTCTTGCTGACAGTGTCAATTACGGCATCGCGTTGCTTGTCTTTGTAGATGAACTCCCGCTGAAACGGCGGACGAACGTCGAGTTTACCGCCGTAAGCGACGACTCCGGCCTCGTCGCTGTCCTCGAAGCCGTCGGTTAGTGTCTTGATTGTGATTTCTTTGAGGTCGATGTTCATTTTCTTCTTCTGATTAAAAGCCGCGCATACGTGGACTTGTAGGTGCGATCAATTTTAATCGCGGCGCGCCGGTTCAAATCACCTGGGTTTCGAACATCTTTTTCCGTGTATTCCTTTGTTTTGAGGCCCCAAGCGTTGCCCCGATCTGTTATCCCAAGGATTTCGAATTGGTCTGGATTATATTTCTCCAAAAAGGTTATCGGTACGCCCATCGCGCCTTCATAATCCGCCGGAATATCAGCGAATCGGGACACTTCAATCGCATCATAATTATCGTACTGTGGGTAGTCCTTCGGATCGTATGACTTGTATAGGATCAAATCTTCGTGTCGCTTTGCGATATCAAGGTTTGTAAACCAGCAGGCATTCCCCAAGCTTCGCCAATTCGTCCCGTTCTCGTCCCGCCAGCTCTTATTTCTCTGACTTCGTAATGATCCGGCACGACGAAATTCACGGGATGCGTGTAGCCCAACCAAAGCTTGTTCTCTTTTATGAATGAGAAGATTTCTTTGTAAGTGATCGCATTATGATTTGCGATGACGAGGAATTTCTTCTTCTTTGCGACGAGCTGCGCAACATACTCTCTGAACAACGAAAATGGCGGATTCGTGACGACGACATTCGCTTGCTTTAAAAGCTTCAAACATTCTACGCTTCGGAAGTCGCCGTCACCTCTAAGGTTGTGAATCCCTATCTCCGCAGGGTCGGGAACCCGGTTGCGGTTTTTGTCGCCGCTGTATTCCAGGTAAACGCCCTTCTCAGATTCGTTTCTGCTAAAGAGGTCCGGCTGGTTATTTTTGTAGCAGGTCGTGACGATCTTTTTCAGTCTCAGCTTCGCAAAATTGTATGTGAAGTAGTGAAAGAAATTGCTCACGCGCGGGTCGTCGCAGTTGCACAGAATAGTCTTGCCCTTGAAATGCTCGGTGTAGTGCTTCAACTCTTTCTCAATGTCTGAAAGCTGTGTGTAAAACTCGTCCTGCTTCGACGCTTTCGCGGCGTGCAGGCTTCGATTAAGCGGCTTGCCTTCCATCATCTTGCGGGCGTTTTCTGCCATGTGCTTGCATGAACTTTAACACCCTAAATAGGGTAAGAATATATTTGACTCATCAGGATATTTGAGTTAGATTGAGTGCATGGCACCCGAACCTAAGACCCTCCAAGCCGCAATTGTATACTTCTCCGATCCTGGCAACTGCCTTGCCTACTTAGTGGCACGTCGTTGGAAGGATGGCGTGGTGTGTCCTACCTGCGAATCCAAGAAGGTTAGCTTTGTAGCTTCGCGGCGAGTGTGGCAGTGCCACACTCGCCATCCGAAGTCTCAGTTCTCAATCAAAGTTGGAACCGTTTTTGAGGACTCGCCAATCGCTTTGGATAAGTGGCTGACTGCGATGTGGATGATAGCGAATTGCAAGAATGGCGTCAGCTCGTGGGAGATGCACCGTTCCTTGGGAGTGACTCAGAAGTCGGCATGGTTCATGCTGCAACGGATTCGACTTGCGATGCAGGGAAAGACCTCTGGCAAGCTGGGCGGGAATGGCAGTGAAGTCGAAGTAGACGAAACCTTCATCGGTGGCAAGGCTAGGAACATGCACCGCGCCAAGCATACCCGTCGCATCAGTGGCACTGGCGGGAAGGACAAGACCGTTGTCATGGGGATGCTGGAGCGCGGCGGGGAAGTTCGTGCAATGGTCGTGAGCAATCGCCGCCGTGGTGAACTCCAAAAGCAAGTCCGTGAGCATGTAGAAGCGGGGTCTGCGATCTTTACCGACGAACTGCCGTCCTACAATGGCTTAGAGAGCGAATACGAGCACGCTGTCGTCAATCACGCTGTCGAGTACGTGAACGGCAACGTCCACACCAACGGCATGGAGAATTTCTGGAGCCTGTTGAAGCGCGGCTTGCACGGAACCTATGTGAGCGTAGAGCCGTTCCACTTGTTCCGTTACATCGACGAACAGGCGTTCCGCTACAATAACCGCAAGGACATGAACGACGCAGACAGATTCAGCTTGGCAGTTTCACAGATCGTTGGAAAGCGGTTGACCTACGCAGAGGTGACTGGCAAGGTGGGAGAAACGGCTTTCTAATCGTTTGCGCGGGAAACGCGGGAGACCTAGGATTTTTTAGGTTTTGGTCCGCGACGGTTTGGGTTTTGTGCGGACTCTCTGCGGTGCTCTTTGATGCGCTGCTGGATTACGCTGTGCGGCACCGAGAGCACTTGGTCAACAAGTTCGGTAAAGCGATTGTATTCGTCACCCGTTGCATTCTTGGCGGAAGGTTTTGGGTGACTGGCCACTGATAGCCCTCTGGAAAAGAGGGTACAGCAGTGGTGTGTCCTAGTCAAGAATATGTGGAAATCGGATCGAGTGCGCCAATTGAAAGCGAGAATCTAGTGGAGTTTCGTTTGCTATTTGATGGTCAGATTGGCTCGGACAGTCGAGCACCTGTGAAGCAGGCAATACGAAAGGCCTTGCATCCTCAATTGCGTCGATTATGGCAAGTTAATCGGAACCTGCGTGCCTTAGCCGATCACAAAGGCAAAGTATTTAATGCACACATGCAGGAAGAGACAGGACAGACCCCAACCACCCCGTTAGAGGATGGGGCTATGCAGATTGCATTCCAGAAGTGGGGCGATAATTGGAGCAAAGGCCCATTCCGTTTTGTCCCTCTAGTCACAAGGAATTAGCCACAGTTTGCAAACTAGAAATTTTGTTGCTTCGGCCTGAGGATGATACCTACGTAATGGAACACGGAGATTTGGACGGTCACGTGAAGACATTGTTTGACGGTTTGAGGATGCCAAGCAATCAATCCGAGACTGGGGATTCGACACCGACTACGGATGAGAATCCATTCTTCTGTTTGCTGGAGGATGACAGATTAGTATCGGAGTTGAGGGTTACATCAGAGAAATTGCTACTTCCGCCTCACAAAACAACAGTAACAAAGCATGATGCATTCGCTTTGATTACAGTGAAGATCAATCATAAATATCCCGGCACGTTCGATCAGTGGTTTGCCTAGAATATAATTCTCACCGCTATGATAAGTGGAATTGAGTATGCCGCACTGGGAGTCGTGGCGACTTTGCTGGGTGCATTTGTCGCGCAGCATATAGGTATTATTCAGATCAGCTTAATGCATGAAGCCCACACCCTAAACGTTTTGAAGGCGATGCCTAGGATCGGAACAAGTATCGACATTGACGAGCGACACGACAACGGGCCTGGTTATCCCCCCTTTATCTATCTCAAGACGACCATCTATAACGAAGGTGAGCTTTCTGTCGCCAAACTGAAGGGTGATTGGAAGCTGACGTCCACATATGGCATTGCAAACAATGTGATCCCACTTTGGAGGGAAATTCTTGGGACGGTGCCATATCAATTGCAGCCTTATAAGATCACCGAAAGCGGGATGAGCGATGCCAGTAAGAGCCTCAGGTTCAATATTGATATTCAATTTGACTATTCTGGAATCGCGGATAATGAGCCATATAAGTATTCCGCAAAATACGCCTATGATCCCAAGAGCAAACAGATGATAAAGGAATTCTAGATTTGACATGCCGCCCCCGTTGCGCTAATCTGCGCTTGAGAGGCAATCTCACTGAGGCCCCGACTGGCATCGGGGCTTTTCCATTTCCAGCCTAACATTCGCGTCAAGCCTCTCCTGTCACGGCACCCTCTAAACTACCAGAATTTGATGAGGCTGATATATTACTGCCCTAAATAGTGAATTGACGATAGCATCGGGGTGCACCGAAGGCTTAGGCGGCCACGCGCTGCTGGCGAGCACCCGAGCGGCTCGCATCTTTGCCAAGATTCTCGGGAATTTAGGAGAAAACCGGGGACAGACGGAACCTTCCCCGGTGCCGCCTCGCTAACCTTCGTCAAGTGAATTAGCGTCGGCGAGGAAGTCCCTTTGCCGAGGCCTCGGATCCAACTGGTTCACGGAACGGTTCCACAGGAATGCGCTCGTAACGCACTTCCAGCACGGTCAGGTATTCCGTACCGCCGGGCAATTGAAGGACTACGCTGTCCCCGGCTGCCGACTTCATCAACGCGCGCCCCAGAGGTGACACCCAACTGATGTAGTTGCGCTCGAGATCGATCTCGTCGGTG
Source organism: Acidobacteriaceae bacterium (assembly GCA_043749225.1). Classification (GTDB taxonomy): domain Bacteria; phylum Acidobacteriota; class Terriglobia; order Terriglobales; family Acidobacteriaceae; genus JANXUC01. Next base: position 59,662 of record JAYVEP010000211.1, on the reverse strand, counting down.
CCTACGATACTCACCACGCGCGATACTCCCGCGGCATTGGCATAGCGCACGGTCGCTCCGAAGAATGCCCTCGTCGCCGCCTGGCCCGCTCTCGGAGCTTCCGGGTCGACCACTTCCGCGGCTTCGATTCGCTTCGAGAGAAAGCGAATCCGCCCATCGATCTGCCGCAGCCGCCGCTTGCCGTATTGGTAATCGGCGTTTTCACTGCGATCGCCATTGCTGGCAGCCCACGCCACCACTTCCGTCACGGCCGGGCGTTCTCTGGTGAGCAGAAACTGGTGCTCATCTTTGAGGCGCTGGAGCCCGCTCCGCGTTATGTAGTTCTTGACGGGCGTCGCGGGCTCGTCGGCTTTCGGCTCGTCCGGTTGTGGTTTTCTCGTAGACCCTTTCCGCATGGCGTTGTCCTTATGTCCCAGTCCTTCTGTCCCAGTCCTTCCACGGCGAATCCAGTGGGTGCCCCCAATGAACGCGGATGAACGCCGATGGAAAACACCGTAGGTTATCCGCGTTCGTTATCCGCGTGCAAGGGGGTTCATCTGCGGCCCTATCTGATTTTTCCACATCTTGCAGTCCCTGAGCGATCCTATCCACCATCTCGAACCAGTGCCTGCAAAGGTATGCTTGGGAGATCAATACTAATAAGCTGGCTTGTGTGAATCGTTTCAAGAAAATTCTGGATCACGGGCAAGCGGGAAGTAACCCCTCAAAAGAAGGTTTGCCGATTAATCGGGAGTTGGCTCGCGTTGGACCACAACCAAAAACACCATACCGACAATGGTAAACATTCGGAATGCCTCTTCCTGCCCATTCCAGATTTTCGATTGCCACATTAGAAACCATTCGCCCCCGACATCGAGGAATGCCACCAACCACATCAGCAGGCTCGTCGTCAGCGCAATCACGGCGACGTTCAGCCCAGCGGCGAATTGCGCCCTGTCAGCACGATACGATTTCAGCAACCGAACACCAGCCCACCAGCATAAAAGCATAGTGACTGATTCCCAGGCGATGATGCCGATGTAGAAGACCGTATGTACTAGCGGCGAATTGACGGCGCGCCACATGACGTGGTTCCCCGGAAGGGTTGAGTCCATCATCAGGACGTGGCGGACAAACTCGTAGTTGGAGCCGTAATCCGTGAGGTTGTTTAGGACCAGAATCGTGTAGAAAAGTGCGATTGCAAAAACGAGAACCGCTTTGGAAAGGCGAAGCGCGATTACATGCCGCATAGGTTGTCCCACGCGCGAATTATATCTTCTCGGTGACTTACCCAGAACTGTCTTGGAGCGGCGGCCGAGGCACCAGCCCTATACTTGACCGTGTTATGGAGCACTCCATGAAGAAGATGGACTACGCCATTGGACTCGAAGCCGGACGCGCTGGACAGAAGTGGACGGGCCGGGTGGCCCACCCTTTGCTTTTGATCTCGCCAGCATCGTCAACACAAAGGGTGGGTGAGAGAGATCAAGAGCCTAGGCTACCCGCCTTTGTGTATTCGACGCGAGGACAAGCAAAGCAGGAAGAGTGGGGCAGCCGACCGGGATCAAGAGCAAAGTCAAAAGCCACGGACAAGAGTGTCCGCGCCACACGATCCAAAGCGTCGACGAGCAGGAATGCTTGCCCTATACGTGCCTAGCCCTTCGCTCCAGTGCCCTTTTCCCCCGCCAACTTCGCGTAGAGTGCCGCGTTGGTACACACCTCGTAATACTTTTGCTGGGTCCATCCGTGTACGGAGTAGTCGCGAGGGTCGGCTAGGGCGATGTGGCCTTCGCGGACCAGGATCGGGCGGAAGACTTCGCGATCTACCGGCACCAGGCCATGAAAGATTTGGGCGTGTTCGCCATCCCAAAGTCTTGGTGCTTCGAAGGCGCAGGGCACGAGCGAAATCTCTTTTTGCAGTTTCTGGAACGCAGCTTCGCTGAGGCGAATGCCATCGATGTTGTATTGGGCGAAGAGTTCCAGGAAAGTGTCTCCCACGGGAGCGTCGTCAACCGTCTGGAACGCATAGACGTTGAATTCTGCGGCTTGGCCCTGCATGGCCCTGCGCGCAATCTTGCTGCAGGAAGACAGGCGGTCGCTGTCGTTGATGGCGTCGGAAATCATGATAGGACGGTCGCCATCCAGGAGGAACAGCGGCGCGGAATCCTGATAAGCGATGCCGAGCCCGAGTTCGATTGTCGGCAGGCCCGACTGTTTCAGGCGTTGATTGTAGCCACGCACAATCTCAATCATGTCGCGGGCGAGAGCGCAGGCGCGGCTAACCAGGAAACCGGCTTCGCCTTCGTTTTCCATTAATGAAAGGATGATGGCGTCGCCTTCGAGAAAGACTTTTTGAGCTTTGTAGCGAGCCAGCAACTGGTTTACGGGGTCGTAGAAATTCAGACTGAAATAAGACGCTGGATTGAGTCCCAGCCGCACGAGCGAGCGCGTCAGGTCAGTGGAATCACGCACATCAGCTTTAAGAATTACGTGCCGGGCCAAGCTTTCCGAATTCTTCGACGTCTCTTCGGCTAGAAGGAATTCATGCAGCAAACCGTTGACTGAGGAGAGTTCCCGCATGCGCTCGTTCTGGACTACATTGACGGAATCCGCAGTGGCGTTGAGCGCTTCGAGGCGGCGCAGATCGCGGTGGTAGCGCATGAGATCAAAGAGAAACCGTGCAGCAGTGCGTGCGCGGTCGTTGCTGCTGCAGGCTGCGATGCGATCCACGGCGGCATGCAGGTTGACTGTCGCTGAGCGGCCCTGATCGCGAACCAGCGCTTCCACACGATCGAGTTCCTGGGAAGAAATCAGGGCATTTTTCAATTGCTGAGGATTGACGCGGTTGCCGTACTCCGCCAGTAGTGGGACCGTCTCGTACGCGGCGAGAATGAAAGGGAACAGGCGCTCCTGCTCAATCATGCTGACCCAGGTTTGCAGACGGAAGCTCTCCGCTTTTGCTTCCGCGCCATCTCCGGGAGTGCCACTGCCTACGAGGGCGTGTGCGTTATTTGGAACACTCAGCCAGCTGTCGATGGTTTCGTCGTCGGCTGTTTCAAGGTCTGCGGTTAACTGACGGAGGAATTTTACGGCGAGCGCGCGGAGCACCGGGAATCGGTCGACATCTTGCTGAAAATTCCCCCAGAGAACATACTGCTCCGCGTTGGTGGTGTCGTCACGGCCGTCTTCTGTGAAGAGCAGAGGATTCAGGAGCAGATCATAGCCTGGCGCCTCGGCATCGTCGAACATCGAGCGCCGAGTACGTGCAAGCGTTGCTTTTTCAATTTCACGCAGAGATTGCAAGATCTCCTGCATGGTCTTGCGGAGGACATTTTTTTTACCGACTTGGAACGCGGCAACCTTCTCACGGATTTCGAGGGCGCGCTGTTCGCGCACGCCTTCGTAGGCCTTTTGACGGATGCGGCAACGCTCCAGAACTTCCGCAAACTGCGCGACACTTTCGCTGCGAAGAAACTTGATTACGGCGACGCGTCCCAGCAAGTCAACAGAGATCTTTCCTTCGTCTTTGGCTGCGCGGAGAATTGCGAGATGAATGTCTGTGAGCAGCCTTTTGCTATCAAGCGGCTCCGACGTAAGACGTTTCCCTACCGACAACCCGTGCGAAGGAGCCGGCGCGGTTGGCGCGTTCGCGGGACGCACAAACATTTCGCGTGTTTGCTTCTGTTCGACCGGGCCATTGTGCTCGTCGAGCACACGTTCTACGCCGCCGTGGCGCACGATCAGTCGGGCCAGGTGCGCCCGCATCTGCTCCACGAATTTCGGACTGAAGTAGACATCGCTGCGCAGGTTATCGACGCCGGGCTGAATGCCCTCCAGCGGCAGGATAGGGGCGTAGCCAATCAGGTCCGGAACGGGGCCGGGTGCGTGGCGACCGCGAATCTTAAAAATGGGAATACGAGGCATGCCAGCTGACAGAACGCTCCATCAGGAGGCTAGCATGCAAGAACGCGAGTTAGCAGGTTACCTTTGTACTCTGCGAACATCTTAACCGCGGAGAGCACGGAGGATCACTGGAAGCCTTGGGTGAAGAACCTGAAGAGCTTAAGTGGCATTGTCTTACAAGACTCCACAACAAGGTCACGGATTCTTGGGGCCATTCCTTCTGGCCGCTTCAAACTCGTCACCGGGTTCCCACTGAATCAGTTCTGGAAGCAGAGCAGCTTTCCAACCTAGGGCGAGGCCGAACCTTGCGATCACGGCGTCGCTGCGGAAATCCATTTCAGGCGTGTATTCGTCGCTCGGCTTGTGGTAGCGCTTGTCCAAATACTCTTCTGCTTGTTGCAGGCCCCACTCGGCGGGATGGTCTTTGTATTTCATTCCGGCATTCACGGAGAAGGAAGGAATGCCAACGCGGGCCAGGCTGAAATGATCGGAGCGGTAGAAATGTCCGGCTTCGGGGCGAGCGTCGGGACGGATAGCCAGCTTGAAGTCTTTCGAAGTCGCTTGCACGATTGGATAAAAGTTAGTCCGTTCAGATCCTGAAACGTCCGTTTCTTCCGGCTCGCCGAGGGGCGGGACGGCGTCGAAGTTGAGATCTAAGGAAATTTGATTGGCTGGTATTGGCGGATGAAGCCCAAGATATTCCGACCCGCGCAAGCCTTGTTCCTCCGCGGTAACAGCTGAAAATATGATGGAGCGCGGCGGATGCTGGCCCGCGGTTGCAAAGGCGTGGGCCAACTCCAGCAAGATGCCGCAGCCGGTCGCGTTATCGGCGGCACCGTTAAAAATATTGTCACCGGGCATGTCGGGGCGGATACCGAAATGATCATAGTGCGCGGTATAGAGGATCGCTTCACCAACGCGCTTGGGGTCTGAACCCTCCAGTATTGCGACGACGTTGTTGGATTCGAACGGACGCATCTTGGTGACCATGTGGGCCTTCAGCCGGGCTGATAAAGTCACTGGATAGAACTCTCGCGATTGTGCCGCCGACATCATTTTGTCGACATCCAGGCGCGCCGACTGCACTAGTTTTCGAGCTACATCAAGATGAATCCAGGACGCCACTTTCAATTTTGGACGGCTATCGGCGCGAAGATACGAGCGCTCACCCGACCAGGAATTTCGTACGACATCCCAACCGTAGCTGGCCATTTCCGTTTTGTGAATCAGTATTGCGCCGACGGCGCCGCGACGCGCTGCTTCTTCGTACTTATAGGTCCATCGTCCCTAGTAAGTGAGTGCCTTGCCTTTGAAGAATTTGGGATCGTCGGATGGCGGCTCGTTCACGAGCATGAGCAGAACCTTGCCTTTTACGTCGACGCCTTTGTAGTCGTTCCAGTTATATTCCGGCGCGGAAATTCCGTAGCCCACGAAGATTAGTGGCGCGTCGACTACGGATTCAGAGTTTTGCGATTCATCGGTCGCCACAAATTCGTCGCGATATTTCAGGTTCATGGCTTCGCCTGTATCTGGAACAAGCGAGTAGGTGGTGGTGGGCTGCGTTTCAATTCCAACCATCGGGACCTTCTGCAGATAGGTACCGTTGTCGCCAGCGGGCTTGAGGCCGGAGAGAGCAAATTGTGTACCGATATATTCCGCGGCAAGGTCGCCGCCACGTTGCCCGGTACCGCGCCCTTCCAGCAAATCGTGCGAAAGAAAACGGACCTGCCAGCGGATGTGTTCTGGATCAATCGTCTTCATCGCGGCAAATGCGGCGGGTGGCAGATTTACGGGAAGAGTTTTGCCGGCTGAAGCAGGAGCAGCAAAGCTATTGCTGGCGATCAGACCCAACAGCACGAACAACAACACGATGGACTTACCCATTCCACTCTCCCCGAGGACACGAATGACGTCTGATTTGCGAAACGCTTTATTGTACGCAAATGTGTCGAGCAGGTGGAAAATTCGCAAGCGACGCCTAGGCTTGCTCTGATTCCTCCCGCGACCGCGGGATCAGTTCTTGGACCCTCAACCAAATCGGAAGTCGGCGATTTTTTCTTCTGGGCGGAGGAGTAACGCAAGGGGGATTTTGCCAGCGTCCGCCATTTTCTGGCTGACAGCTTCGAAGTCTTTCTTGTTCCATCCGACGGAAGAAATCTCGATAGTGGAGTCTTGCGCAATCCAGAACAGCGTCGGGACAGTTCTCAGTCCGTAGGCGTTGGAGGCAGAATAGGTTTTGGTGTCGTCAAGCAGAACTGGGAACGTAACGCCCAGATTCTTGTTGAACAATTCCGTGTCTTTCTTTATGTTCTGCGAAACTCCAACCAGCGTGACGCCCTGATTCTTGTAGGCCTGGAACAGACGCTCGTACAGAGGGAACGCATACTGGCATACCGGGCAGGAAACCTTGAAGAACACCAGCGCGACTGGGCCACGCGAAAGAGCGTCTTGCAGCGAGAAATTCTTGCCATCCATTGCGGAAAGCGTGAATGGCGGAGCCTGGACCCCGGCCGTCAGTGTAGTCATCCGTCCTCCCGTGTGTGCTTGGAACCTAAAGGCCAGCTTCGCAGGGACATGGCGCCCTCCCGCTCTTACGACAACTGCTGATTCTTAATCTAGAATTTGTGCCGCTCGCAAAATCTTTCTCGCCAGACCTGTCAGCGGAATCGTATTCAACTCCGAGACCGGAATCTTTCTCCCTGGCGGCCTCTTACCCACGCTAGCCACCAGAGGCGCACAGACAACTCGTACATCGTAATCGGTTGTCATGATCCCATGCCTAAGTTTAAGCCAAACCTTCGGCGAACTTTCACCTCTGCTCGGCGCGGCAATCTCGGGAAGTTCCCACATGGCAGGCATGACGGAGGCGTGCTTGGAACGCTGCGTCAGCCTGACTTTACCATCCGTATGATCGAGAGAATAGAACACGGTGGTCTTCGTGAGCTTGGCGGACTTGGCTCCTCCGGGCAAATTGCCGCGTGTTTGGCAAAGTTTCGCGACGGGGCAGAGCAGACATTTTGGTTCGCCAGGAATGCACACCGTCGCACCGAGTTCCATCATGGCCTGATTGAAATCGCCGGGGCGCTGTGGGCTGAGCAGGCCTTCCGCAAAGGCCCAGACTTCCGTCGTGGGCAGGCGGTGGCCTAGCAATCTTTCTACCACACGTTCTACATTGCCATCGACCACAGCTGCCTTTTCATTGAATGCGATGCTGGCGATTGCTGCCGAAGTGTAACGACCGATGCCCGGCAATTCGCGCCAAGCTTCTGCTGTGTGCGGAAACTTGCCGTGCAAATCTTGCGTGATAATGCGCGCAGCGTCGTGGAGTGCGCGAGCTCGGCGGTAGTAACCGAGGCCACTCCATGCGGCTAGGACGGCTGGCTGCGGCGCGACTGCCAGTGCTTCCACATTTGGAAATGACGTCAGGAATTGATTATATTTTTCAATCACGGCCGCGACTCTTGTCTGCTGGAGCATGATCTCGGAGAGCCAGACGCGGTAGGGGTCGCGATTCTTGCGCCAAGGCAAGTCTCGCTTATTCCCGTCATACCATTTCAGCAGCGCGCGCCGGAAAGCGGTGCGGGATTTTACTTCGGCGAGCGGATTTTCGTGAGATGTGGCTTTGCCACTCGATTTCTTGCGCACAAGCATTTCTTCAATTTTAGAGACTAGCGCTTTGATCGGGCAAGCTTCGCTTCGAAGAGCGCCCGGGCGAGGCGCCTGGGCCTACGTCATTTTGGAAACCCCGCGCATGCCCTTCGCAGTGTTAACCACGGGAGAACCCGGCCAATGATCGCGACTTATACAACCTCTAAACCCCTTAAGATCGAAGGAAGGAAGTTGAGATGAGCATGCAGCGAAACGAGCGCAAGGTAGTACACTCTGGGAAGTTCTTCCGGAGGTCATTCCATGCAGGACTTCAGCCAAAAAGTCGAAGAGACATTTCGCAAAGTGGAGGAACGCATCCACGAAGCGGCTCCGCATGTGAACCAGAAAGTCACCGAAGCGGCTGGGCGAATCGAGAAGGAAGCGCAGGAATTGATAGCCTACCTCAATGCGGAGGTGGTGCCTGCAATCCGAACCAACTCGACGAAGGCCATGCGGGTGGCTTCGGAAAAGTTGACCCAACTGGCGGACTATTTGGAACAGCACGGAAAAAGTTGAGGAGCCGTTCGAAGCTTGCAACGTTTCGGCTCGCCGTCGCGCTCCTCGCAGTAGCCTGCTTTGGTTCGTGCGGAGGCAAGAAGACTGCGCGGGTGAATGTTCCTCCGCCGCCGGAGCCACCGCCAGCTACTCACTCGCCGAGTTCTACGGCTCGCTCGGTTCCGGCTCAACCGGCTGCCACAGCACCGAAACATGCCGGGAGCGGAGTCGGGCCCGACGCAGATTCCACTTCAGAAACAGATAGCTTTGGTATTCCGCCAAATACCCAGCCGATTTTTGTGCAGACCGGCAAGGCTAGCTGGTACGGGCCGCCGTATCACAATCATCGCGCGTCCAATGGCGAAATTTTTGATATGAACGCCATGACAGCGGCGCATCTGACGCTACCGCTTGGATCGATTATTCGAGTGACGAATATTAAGACGGGCGGTTCGACGCTTGTGCGCGTCAATGACCGCGGGCCGTTTGTGGAAGGCCGTATTCTCGATCTCTCCATGGCTGCCGCTAAGAAAATCGACGTATGGCGCGTTGGCGTCGCTCAGGTTAAGGTCGAAGTGCTGAAAACTCCGGTGTCTCTGGATACTGGCGGTCGCTGGTGTGTGCAGATCGGAGCGCTGGAAGAAGAAGATGCGGCTGGCAAATTACAGGAACATTTGCAGCGTCGGTACCACACTGCGCAGGTGACAAAATTCCTGAGCCCGGTTGGAGTCTGGTGGGTGCGCATCCGTGTCGCCAAGGATGATCGCGCACGGGCAGAACAGTTGGCACGGGAGACGCAGACGGAAGAAGGCTCAGTGTTTCTGGTGCGGTTGGATTAGCGTGTGTGGCAGCGGAGTTGGCTCCGCTGGAGCAAACCCGAAGGAGAGCAAATGCAGAAATTCTGGCCTGGTTGCGCTGTGGCAATCCTCACGTTGGGAGTAGGCCTGTCGCCAGCCACACGTGCTCAGACATCGACTTCTTCGCCCGTAGCGCAGGCTTCGCAAGCGTCGCCAACTCAGAAAATCACGGCCTACACACTGCCTCCGGAGCGTTATAGGAAAGCGCACGAACTCACCCAAGCATTCTTCCATCTGAATCTATTTAGCTTCTTGTATGGGCTGGCGATTCTGCTGCTAATTCTCCAATTGAAACTAGGACCGAAGTATCGGAGCTGGGCTGAAAATGCTTCGTCCAACAGCTTTCCGCAGGCTATTGTATTTGCGCCGCTGCTGATTCTCACAGTCGATCTACTCCAACTCCCCCTTGGCATGTACGGGCATTCGCTCTCTCACCGCTACGGGCTATCCATTCGGGGATGGCCTAGTTGGTTCTTCGATTGGATCAAAGCGGAGATAGTTTCCGCGCTGGTGGCTACGATTTTTGTTTGGATTCTGTACTTCGTCCTACGCAGGAGTCCGCAGCGCTGGTGGCTTTACTTCTGGCTCGTTTCGCTGCCGATTATCGTTGCCCTGACCTTTGTGGAACCGCTGGTTTATGAACCACTGTTCTTCAAGTTTGAGCCTTTGGCCAGCAAGAGCCCAGCACTCACCCAAGAGCTCCAAGCGCTTGTGCAGCACGCGGGAGTCAGCATTCCTTCAGAACGAATGTTTTGGATGGGTGCATCGGAAAAGACAAATGGGCTGAATGCGTACGTAACCGGATTCGGGGCTTCCAAGCGCGTGGTCATTTGGGATACCACCATCGCCAAAATGAACACGCCTCAAATTGTTTCGGTTGTGGGTCACGAGATGGGGCACTATGTTTTGCTGCATATTCCAAAAGGACTGGCTTGGAGTGCCCTCGGGCTTTTGGTGCTTTTTTATCTTGGTTTCCGCTGCATTGGCTGGGTGCTGGCGCGTTGGGGGGCGGGTTGGGGCATTCGTGGCCTCGACGATTGGGCGTCGCTTCCCGCTTTACTCTTGCTGCTTTCAGTCTTTGTCTCGCTCGCCACTCCGGTCACGAGCGCCGTCAGTCGCTACTTCGAACATCAGGCCGACCAGTATGGTTTGGAGGTCACCCACGGGCTAACTCCGGACTCAGGTCAAGTGGCGGCGCAGGCGTTTCAGATTCTGGGCGATTTGGATTTGGACGACCCTGACCCCGACCCTCTGGATGTGTTTTTGTTTTATGGCCATCCGCCGATTCGAGATCGCGTGCAGTTTTGTTTTACCTACGATCCGTGGTCCAAGGGACGGCAGGGGGAATTTGTGAAGTAGTTGTCAGTGGGGACCGGGTACCCCGACCTTGTCGCGTTCTGTCGACAGGGCGGGGTTCTTCGCACGTGGAGTCAAAACCCCCGCCCTGTCCCTCTGAGAAGCGAGGAACAAGGACGTGGCACCCTGTGATTTTTGGCTCACTTTGCACTCCGGATAGCCCAGGTGCTATGTTTTCTTCCATGACCGACTGCCTGTTCTGCAAAATCATTCGCGGGGAAATTCCGGCTAAGAAAGTCCACGAAGACGAGCACACGTTTGCGTTTGAGGATATTTCACCGCAGGCCCCCACGCATGTTTTGATTGTTCCGAAAAAGCATATTCGCGGATTGAAAGAAGCGGAGTTGGAAGATGCCGAGCTGATTGGACGCCTACATTTAGCCGCGGCACAGATTGGGCGGCAGCGCGGGATTGAAGAGGGATATAGGACGGTGTTGAATGTTGGCCCGAAATCCGGCCAGTCGGTATTCCATTTACATCTGCATTTGCTGGGCGGACGGGATTTGCAGTGGCCGCCGGGATAAAAGAAGAAGCAGATTCCTCACCAAGCCGTTCGGAATGACAACTCGAGAGAAGAGTCTTTTCGTCTTCTGAGCCTCTGAGCTTGGAAGCAGGCTGGTTTGAAATTACCAAATTACAAATTACCAAATTTCACATTCAGAAACTCGGCTGTGTCGTCTCTTCCACTTCTTCGGCAGCCCCGTGGCGACGCAGCAACTGCGGCAGATTCTGAGAAAATGCAGACCGCGGTACAACCATGTCACAGCCCGCTTCCTGCGCCTTCAGCTTCAGTTCGCCCTGCACGTGCGACAGGAACCCGATGAAGCTGGTTCCCTTCTTCAACTTGGTTTTGAGCTTGGGGATCATGGTAAGCGGCTTGATGTTGGCGTTGTTGAGATCGAAAATTAGGAGAGAAGGCTTCTCTTCGCCGTTTTCCTTGATGCGGTCGAGGAGGTCTTTTTCCGTTTTCACGAATTCGACCTTCACGTTCATCTTGCGCGCCGTCTCCTGAATTTTGGCCAGGAAGAACAGGTCTTCCACAAAGGCAAAAATCCTGGATTTAGCGTCTTGTAGACCAGGAACCGGGTCAGGATCGTTCTGCATATAGGTCGACGAAAAGCCGGGGCGCCCTTGCCGCCGTCCGTTGCCGTTGTCGCTTTGGGCGGCACGGTAGCTGTGGTCCATGGGGGCCGTGTAAATTCCACCGGGGTTGTTCTGGCGATTGTGGCGGTCTTGGCGTTGTTGATTGCGGCCCTGGGGTTGGCCGTTTTGACTTTGACTGCCCGGACGTCGACGACGACGACGCCCTTTTCCGGCGGGGCCGGAAGAGTGGTCTTTCGGATTCATAGGTTTCTCTGTTTGATCAAGGTTGTACTTCTACGGCCCGTTTTACGAGCTTTTTCGGGTTTGATGTTCACCCAGCCACAACCGGATGCAGCGCAGGACGCGCAGTTCTGCGCCTCGTCCATTTTGATGTGGCTTAAAGCCAGTTCTGATTTGCCTAGTCTTTTAAGCTATTGCCTAGTCCAAAGCGCTTACAGCTTGTGCGCGAAAGGGCCAGCACGGGAGCGTGGCCATTGGGAACAAGACGATGTTACTCATATCGGGCGTTTCCGCGCAAGTGCCTAGAGTCACCTAAGGCAAGAAATCTGTGAAAATCGTGTACTAGTGACGGAAAACTACTGCATTTCACCCCCTGAGGGCTGGCAGGCCTCTTTAGCCCAGGCCGCAGCCTGCCAATAGAGAGCGGACACCTGCTCCTCGTCCACCTTGAGTTGCAGGGCAAGCTCCCCGAGTCGTGGCCAGTTTCCGGATTCCTGCGCCAGCACGAGTTCAAACGGTACCGAGAGCGGACTTGGCTCTCCCAACAAGGCGGCTTTGATCGCCTTCGAAACTGGAACACGTTCCAATAACTCAGCCAGAGGCACTTCGAGAATTACGTCGAGCAGCGACATGAGTCCGAGGAAGAACAGGTCCTCGCTGTCGGTGGCAACTTCCGGCGCCAGAGCCTCGCAAAACTTTGCCCGCGTCAGCGCGGTGCGAATGAGTTCGGTGGATGCGGCCGCCCCGGCATTCAAAGTCACGACCAGCGCCACCCATTTCCGAATCTGTTTCTCTCCCAACACCGAGAGCGCGTGGCGGATGGAGCGAATCTCGGCATTGAAGAAAAATGCGGAAGAATTCAAGTAGCGCAGCAAGCGATAGCACAGAGAAGCGTCTGTCTTGATCTGTCGCTCCACTTCCGCCATATCCACGGTGGGCTGGGAGACTTCTCGCAATAATTGTAGAGAATGAATCTGCAGAGGTGAAATTTCGCGGGTATGCAGAATCACCGGCTTCTGAAAAAAATAGCCTTGGAAATAATGGAAGCCAAGGTCGAGCGCGGTTTGGAAATCTGCTGGCGTTTCGATTTTTTCCGCCAGAAAAATCAAGTTGGGCCGGTTGTACTCCTTCATGAACTGGCGGCATTGGTCTGGAGTCACACCCATCCAATCCACCTTCAGCATGTCCGCCAGAGGGATGAGTGCAACGCGAGGATCGTTGGCAACAAAGTCGTCCAGCGCGAGCCGGTAACCTGCGTTCTTAAGCTTCCAGCAAGCTTCTATGATTTCTGGATCGGGCAGAACTGTTTCCAGGATTTCCAAAACCACGCGCTCGCGAGGCAGCAGCGTCATGTATTCATTGAGCAGAGTCTCGCGCGTGCAATTGATGAAGGCAATACTCTTTTCGCACAGAAACTCAAGCCCCATCAACAGCGTGCTATCCAGCGTGGTTCTGCAAGCCAGGTCGGCATCCGTGGCGCCAAAACTGTTGACCCAGCTATCGCGGAAGAGTAGCTCATAGCCAAAAAGGCGGCGCTGGCGATCCAGAATCGGCTGGCGCGCAACGAAGCGCACACCTTGCGGCGTGGGGGGTTGCGGGGCAAGAGCGGCGGCAGCATTTGGCACAAAAAGCGACCTCGTATTGCATCATCGGCGCGGACTTAAGACACTGTAGTTCCCAGCGCCAGTTCCCCTACTTTTGTGCATCGACCGTTTGTGCGTCCAACGCATGGCCAAACTCGGTGCGACTCGCCGCCAGTCAGGCATCCTTCCGCTAACTCCCCTGCATCTACGGTGATAGATTTATTACAACAACTTCGTAACAATCGAAGTTGCAATATGACTTCCACTCGCGCTCGGGCGTCTTAAGTGGAGGATGTGTCTTTTGTCACAGCGGTCCCTTTCAGTATTTGGACATAAATCTCATTTTAGGAATTTAACCTATGAAACGTTTGGCTTTAGCTTTGTCTGCAACCCTGCTTATTTCCCTCGCCGCAAGTGCGGAGACAGTCACGCTGAAGAATGGCGATCACATCACTGGAACCGTCGTCAAATCAGACGGCAAGACTCTGGTCGTAAAGACCGACTACGCTGGCGAAGTCACCATTGGCTGGGCTTCGATCCAGGACCTCTCGTCCGACAAAAAGCTGTTCGTCGCAACTCCGGATAAGAAAATGGTCTCCGGAACCGTTGCCACGCAGGACGCGGACCTGGTCGTGACCACGGGACAGGGTGCTGTGCATGTTCCCAAGGACTCCGTTGGCGTGATCCGCTCGGAAGCGGAAGAAGCCGCTTATCAGGCATCCTTGCACCCTTCGTTGAGCCACAATTGGGCTGGCGGGCTGAATCTGGGCGCCGCCTTCGCGCGCGGCAACAGCAAGACCAAGAACATCAACTTGGGCTTCAACGCGGCGCGAGCTACCAACAACGATAAGATCACGATGTACGCAACCTCGATCTACTCGACTAACGACAAGCTTGCCAAGCCGAGCAACATTACCGCCAACACGATCTTCGGCGGCATCCGCTATGACCGCAACATTGCGCCCCGCTTGTTCGTGTGGGGTGGAGGCGACTTCACTACAGACGACCTGCAGCACCTCGATCTCCGTTCAATTTTGAGCGGCGGCCTTGGGTTCCACGCGATAAAGGCTGATCGTACGACGTTGGACTTCCTTGGCGGCGCGAACTACACACGGGAAAGCTATGCGGTCATTCACCAGACGCCACTACCGGATCTGCCAGCCCGTACCAACACTTTTGCGGGCTTGACTCTCGGCGACGAACTCAACCATAAAATAGGCAAGTCCTCCCTCTTCACACAACGCTTCTACTACTATCCCAACCTGAATAATGGCGGCGGCTACCGTACCGCGCTGGATGCTAATTTTTCCACCCAGCTCAACAAGTGGCTAGGATGGCAGACGGGATTCAGCGATCGCTACACCAGCAATCCAGCACCGACGAATCTGAACAACGACGTGCTCTTCACGACTGGTCTTAACCTGACCTTTACCCACTAAACTGCGGTTGCAACGCAAAAAGCGGCGCCGGAACAATCCGGCGCCGCTTTTGCTTAATTGAGGTGAGCTTCAGTTCTTCTTCCCAAACAACCCGCCTAGAGCGTCCGACAGCCCCTGGTTGGGCTTTTTGCCTTTGGTCAAATTCCCCGCCAGCGATCCCAGCGCTCCCTGCGCCATACCAGCAACAGCTCCACCCATATCGGGCACGAACTTCGGGTCGGCAGTCGTGCCTTGAATCCGAAATGGGATCTTCGTACCTTTCGCCCCGCCCCCGAGCAGTCCTCCGACGGCACCCATTCCGCCTCCGGAAGAGTTCAGCGCGGCCACCATCTTGAAGTCGAGATTGTTCTCCGCCGACATCATGCCGCCGCCCGTCACCGCGCCGAGCGCCGGCATTACCAGATCAATGGCATCTGCGCGAATTCCCTCAGGCGCCACCCGAACGTTCGTCGTCAGTTTTTGAATCGAGGTATCCGGCCCCGACTTAGCACCCGTCAACGCAGAAATCGCCGACATCTTCAATCCCAGATCGAAACCCACCAACTTCGCGTCAAACAGGCCAATATTCCCCGCTGTGACCAGCTTGTCGGTAGGCCCCTCCGCATTCAGATTCGCGCTCAGAGTTCCCTGCTGCAGTGACGACCCCTTGGGCAGCACAACACCTAGCGCAGGCAGAAACGATTGCAAATCCTGCACCGGCATATTCTGAGCTTTGATCTTCATATGAAGGACCGGCGAGTCGCGTTTCAGGTCATAAGTCCCAGCGAGATGCGCGACGGCGTTTCCGATCTTTACCGTGCCCTCTTTTAGAACGCCGGCGCTGTGGCGCAAATCGTAATTCGAATCAAAATCAACGTTCACCGGAATACCCGAGGGCGCGCCGCCCTTGCGCACTTGCAGTTTGGTCAGCTTTACGGTTCCCTGTGCATGCGCTTCGCCATCTTTGGCTGAGATTGCACTATTGAAGTCCATCGAGCCAGCGATGCCTGCGCTGGAATCCACGAAGCCGGTGACACCGAGGTCCATTCCGTTAATCGTGATCTTGGCATCCAACGGACTCAGCGTTGCGTCTTTGCTATCGAGCGGCCCGGCTTTGCCTTCGACCTTAAGATCGCCGCCTCCCGGAAGTTTCGCCGTCAGCAAAAATGGAACGGACGAAGTAGCGGAAACATCAAACGCTTCAAGGTGAAGATTGTCGTAAACGTGGCTCTTCGGCGATGTGGTCGATTTGACCGTGACCCGACCGTCGGTCAGCTCGAGCTTCTTGATGCTAAGGTCAGGAGTACCGCCGCCAGATTCCGCTCCAGATTTCGGAGTGGCCTTTGCGTCCGAAGTAGCCAGAGACGCGAAGTTCCACTTGCCATCCCCATTCTTGATCAATGCGACTTCCGGCTTTTCGATTGTGACTCCGGTGACATGCAGCGCACGCGAGAAAATCAGCGGCATCATTTCGACGGCGACCTTGAGCGACTTCGCCGTCAGGAAAGCAGACTTACTGAACCCAGGATCGTCCGCAATGGACAAATCGTCGGCCCCGAGCGAGCCCGAAAATAGCGATAGGCTAAGGTTCCCCACGGTAACGGGACGTCCGAGCGCCGCGCTCAACTTCTCTTCGATTGTGGGCTTAAACTGATTCGGACTGAGGAAAAATGGAATCGCAATTAACGCCAGTACTAAAATACCGACACTGATAAGAACATACTTCACAATTCCCCTCATAGAGCCCTCCTGAGAAAAGCATAAGTACAAGGTATTCCGCGATGGGACAAAAGCATAGCACGAGATGCGAATCTAGGAAGTAGTACGATATTAATGGATTCAAATCACACATGTCTTCTGAACCTAGGTTGGATACCGTAGAAGCCTACGACCAGATCGCGTCGGAATTTCGCGAACTGAGTCAACGGCGTTCTGCATATCTGGACGCGGTCGACGCACTCGTCATCGGCGCAATTCCAAGATACGCCAGGTCCCTGCTGGACATAGGCACCGGAGATGGTCGCCGGGCACTTAAGGCTGCGGGGGCAGCGGAAATTCGCGAAGTCGTACTCGCCGAGCCTAGTTCAGGAATGCGAGCATTGATTCCTCCCGGACATGAAACGTGGGACGCAGGTATCGAAGCCTTGCCGAGTGGCAGAGAGTTCGATGTCGTGCTCTGTTTGTGGAATGTTTTGGGCCACGTACCCACGGAACATCGCGTGACCGGACTTCGGAATCTGGCGCGTCTCTGCACCGACGAAGGCTTGATATTTCTGGACGTTCTAAATCGCTACAACGTTGCGGAATCCGGCCTGTTCCCAGTGGTGGAACGGCGGTTGCGGGATATTTTTTTGCCATCGGAAAACAACGGAGATGTTGCAGTGAAATGGATCGTCCACGGGCAGACTGTAGAAACGGAGGGTCACGTCTTCACGGTAAAAGAAATGGATGGACTCTTTAAACAGGCCGGGCTTTCTGTCGTGGAACGGATCGTGCTGGACTATCGTACAGGCCGGAGGCAGAGTCGGCTTAGCGCCGGGAACTTGTTCTATGTTCTGCGACCCATCCGCTAAAACAGGTCGCTGCGATAGGCGAACCACCAGCTGACAAACCCGATTGGAATCGTGGCAAAGAGCGCCCACCAAATCGGCAACACAAAGTCGGCGGCAATGCCGAGAACCGTGAACGCTAGCCAGAAAACTTTGCGCTGCATAGGTCCATTCTAGGCCAATTCGCCTCGGATTCCGTGCAGTCGTTAGGTCATGACCTACCAGCTACGGCTTTGGCTAATCAGCCTAAAATCTCCACTAATGCTTTGCAAACTTCGTCTACCTCGGCTTCCGTCATTTCCACGAAGAACGGCAGTGCGAGGACTCGTTCCGCGACGGATTCGGTTAAAGCCAATGATCCGGCTTTGCGATATTTGCCGCGAAGCACTGGCTGATTGTGCAGCGCCGCAAAGTAGCGACCAGCGCCGATCCCCCGCGCCAAAAGCCCCTGCCAGACGCGGTCTCGATCGGTTCGGCCAGAGTTTGGCGCGACCTGAATCACGTAAGCGAACCAGCTGATGCGGCCGTAGGGGCAATCGATGAGAGGTCGTAGAACTGCTGCGCAGTTGCGAAGCCGCGCATCATAAGTCCGCGCGAGCGCTTCTCTGGCTTGCAAGATTTCTTCAATGCGGCTCAACTGCGCTGTTCCAAGCGCGCAATTGATATCCGAGATTCGGTAGCTATAGCCAACCTCGACATGCTGGGCAGCCCAATCCAGAGAATCGTCCTTCGCCTGGCTGCGCAGCACTTTGGAACGCCGCGCTATTTCAGGATCGGAAGTTACGAGTACACCTCCCTCGCCCAAAGTGATCTGTTTGTTGGGATAGAAGGCGAACAAGCCCGCATCGCCAAAATTGCCCACCCGTTGGCTGCGGACTTCAGCGCCCAGGGCTTCGCAGGCATCTTCAATCAACCTGAGTTTGTGCTTACGCGTAACCTCGCAGATGGCGTCCATATCCGCCGGACACCCAAACGTGTGAACCACAATGACGGCGCGGGTTTTGGGCCCAACCGATTCCTCAATCGCCGCCGCCGTAGTGTTCAGAGTGCTTCCGTCGATGTCGACGAACACGGGAGTGAGACGTTCTTGCAGTAGCACGTTCGCAACGGCGGGAAATGCGAAAGACGGAACAATAACTTCGTCGCCTTCTTTCAACTCGAGGCACCGCACAGCCAAATGCAGCGCGGAGGTGCCCGAATTTACGGCCACTGCAAACGGACAGCATACATAGGCCGCGAGAGCTTCTTCGAACTCGGCAAGCTTTGGACCCAGGGCAAGCTGAGGCGTGCGCAGCACACGCACAACCGCGTCGATATCGGACTCCAAAACCTGCGGCTTCGCTAACGGAATCTTCATGGTCTTTGCTGGGATTTAGTCAGGATTGGGTCCCCAAACTGTTCTTTTTAAAGAGCAGGCTTTCTCCGAGCGGAATAGTGGTGAGTAGGTCGACAATTTTTCCCGCAGCATGGCCATCACCATACGGGTTTTCGGTCCCTTGCATAGCCGCTCGGAAAGCGAGCGTACACTGCGAAATTCCCTTTCGAATGGCGGAGGCCGACGCGGGCACGTCGAGAACGTTGGCAGCGTGATCTCGACCCTTCTGACGAACGCCTACATTCACAACCGGTAGCCCGAGGGATGCCGCCTCTATAATTCCACTACTGGAATTCCCGACAATCGCAGCGGAATGCTTGAGCAGGCTGAGGTAAACGCGGTGGTTCAGATTCACGAACACACGGGCGTTGCGGCGACGCGCCGCAAATTTCCGAGTGCGCTCAATTAGCTTGCGACTTCCCGCGTCGGCATTGGGATAGACGAAAATCAGTGGCGCGGCAATTTCCGACAACGCCGAGAATAATGCAGAAGATTCTCGCGTCGTATCGCGCAGCAAGGTCACTGGATGGTACACCACGACAATTGTCTTCTGCCCAACAGAAATGCCGAGTTCGCTTTCCAATTGCTCTCGCGTCAAAAGACGCTTGCGGCGCAACTGATCCAGCGACGGACTGCCGGTAAAATGCACGCGCCACGGTTCCTCGCCCATTTCGATGATTCTTTCCCGCGCACGCCGCGTACACGCAAAATGCAGGTGACTCATTTTTGTTAAGGCGTTGCGCACAGCGTCGTCGATGGCGCCTTCGCTAATTTCTCCGCCTTCAATGTGCGCCATCGGAATGCGCAGAGCCAAACCAACGGCTGCGGGTGCCAGCATTTCGTAACGATCAGCGGTCAACAACAGAATATCCGGTCGCATTTCGCCTAAAACATCCGCCAAGCCCATGGTCGCGACGCCAATCGTTTTCGCCATGCCAATGTCGGTGTCGGAGCTCAGCAGGCATTCAATCGTGGCATTCGGTCGCAGGCCCTTTTCGTGCCATTCCCTACCCGTGTGGCCAAACTCCGGTGAGAGATGAGCGCCCATGCTGATCAGCCGCAAGTCCACCTGCGGATGCTCGGCCAGGTCTTTCAATATCCAATGCAGATGTCCCGCGTCGGCGCGAGAAGTTGTGACGACAGCGATTTTACGTTTCTTCATGGGTCAGGAACAAGATGGTCAGAAACGATGCTGCTCTAACGATACCCGACCGTCGACAGGAAATCTCTGTTTGCGAAATGCGGCGTGCAAAATTGACATCCCTGCAACTGCCGTTTAAGCTTTTCCAGTCTCACCAAGGGGTGCGTATTATGCGATCTAAATTTCTAGTTCTAGTTTTTGCTGTCTTCACAGTGTTTCTCTATAGTGGCTGCTCCAAACAACAGGATACTGCCAAGGATGCCGCGCAGAATGCGGCACAACAGGCTCAAAACGCCGCCAGCAACGCGGTAGATGCCACCAAAAACGCCGCGGGCAAAGCTGCCGATGCCGTGAAGGAATCTGTAGCGCCAGCGCCGGTTGTGATTCCGGCTGGCACGACGCTCACCGTCCGCTTGGGTGAAAGGGTTGACGCCAAGACGGCCACGGCAGGCCAGTCCTTTACTGGGTCTCTGTCCCACGCGGTTTCCGTAGATGGCAACGAGGTCTTCCCAGCGGGATCGGCTGTAACCGGTGAAGTGACCGATGCAAAATCACTGAGCAAGTTCAAGGGCGAAGGCCGCCTGGCGGTTCGTCTGACTTCGATTGATATCAAGGGCAAGACCTATCCGCTATCGACCAGCACGGTCGCTAAGGTGGTGAAGGGCAAAGGCAAGCGTAACCTGATGATCGGCGGCGGCGGTGCAGCCTTGGGCGCGCTAATCGGCGGCTTGGCAGGCGGAGGCAAAGGCGCTGGCATCGGCGCTCTAGCAGGCGCTGGCGCAGGTACGGCAGGAGCAGCTTACACCGGGAACAAAGATGTAGCCTTCCCGGCGGAGACAGCGCTGTCGTTCAGGTTGAAGGATTCGATTACGCTGAAGTAGGTTCGTAAACCGAGCTTGAAGAAGAAAGGGGGAGCCGAAATTCGGATTCCCTTTTCTTTCATACGAAGGAGTGGTGAAGATAGTTGTTACTGGGATCGAGCGTGATCGATCTTGAAAGGGCCGCCAGCCCTGGAGCTATTGCCGGCAATAGCAAGAGATTGTCCGTTTATTTACACTCGCCAATTCGCTTTCCCGTCATGCTGGCCTTCATCGTCATGTTGCCTGTCCTAATAATCAGGACTCCTTCGATGGAATCTCCGTGGAACACCATGTCCGTGTGCACAGTTGTTCCTCCCTGGCACACTGTGTTCCACGTCCCCTTGTTCCCGACATATTGGACATCTTTCACCGTGCATTTCTGATCGGCCGGTACGGCGGCGGTGGAAGTCATCAGGGCCGCGTTCTTGGCGTTGATCCCGGCAACGTCGATTGCGGTGTAGCAGTGAGTCTGGCGGTTTTGTGGGTGCATTTGCGGGTTGTTCGGCATGTCCATCGTGGAAACGATCTCCCACATCCCTGGCCGGACGAGGTCATCCGCAGGAACGGCCGACACCGGCGCCGCAAGAATGATCGCTAAGATCGAAGCGCTCAGACCTGTGCTTGCGATGCACCGGGTCGTCGAGTTCCTGAATCTTATCAGTTGCCGCATGTTTGTTTCTCCTTTAAATGAAACTGCCGAACGAATTGGGGTCGCTAAATCTGGTCGGCGACTCTCTTGGTTAGAGTCTTCAGGCCGTCCGTAGATCGCTCTTTGCCGAAGTACGAAACAAGAATCTCCACGTCCTTTGCGCCCTTGTACATCATCAGAATCTGTTGGTGAGCGACCATGGAAGCCAGCGGGCCCGATTGAAAAGCCTCGCCCTCAGGAGCCTTGCTCACGGCCAGGAAACTGCCATCGCCGATGCCGCTCAGTTCCTGTAAGGTGTAGAGCGAGACATTCGAATAGATACCCTTCTTCATCGCCTGCCCACTTCGCGCATCGTTGGCGTCCTCGTCATTGTGGATCTCGACGCCAAAACCATTCGCAGCGTGCGCCTCCTCCACCGCTACGTAATAGCAATGCGAGCTAAATCGGTCATCCTTTTCATGGTCGGACATCTTTGTTGGCTCGCCCAGCACCGCGTCGGCCTCTTCCTGGCTGATCAGCGAACAGGCGTCGAGCATCGGCCCGTCGTGTTTTGAACCCGATCTCTCATTGGCAGTTTTGGCCGCCCCACCCGTGGGCAGCGTGATTCCGTGCTCTGCCGCGGTGGCCTCCACTTTGTTTTTGATCCAGTATCCAGCGTAGGCCAATGCTGCCACGCCGCACACGAACAGCGCTCCCACGACCAACAAAATCTTTATCAGCGGGGAGGCTGTTTTGGCGGCTACGGGAGACACCCCCGGCGGCGAGGTTGACCCGGGGGCTTGAGGCGATTGCGATGACTTCGCCCCGCAGGACGCACAGAACGGGGCAGGAGAATTCAGCGGCGCGCCACAGCTTGCGCAAAACGACATATGCAGCTCCTTAGAAGCTAATGAACGGGAAAAACTTCAGATTGGCTAACTTAGGCCAGGAGATCTGACAGAACGGGGGGAAGATGACTCAGTTGGGACAGTAGTCCCAACCCAGAAGGTTGTCAAACTCCGAATGAGGGTAGCGGTATCTGCAATTGTAAACGTGTCGTTCTATCAACAGTGTGTGCGCTTGCAGACGGCGGAACTAACCTACATTCATGCTAACTACCTGAAAAATCAACAACGTCACTCACGGGTTTCTTCTTGCATTGTTATTGGTCGCTGCTCAGCAGCGGGAGGTGGTCACCATGAAAAGCTTTGATGTCGTCACGAAGGTTGCAGAATCCCCGAGCTCCGTCACTTGGGGAAAGAAGATTGGCGCGGGTGCTATCGCCGCGTTACTAATTGCTTGTTCCATAACCGTTGGTTGCTCCAGCGATAAACCGCAGGCAGCCAACTCGACCAGCCAGATTCCGATGACGCCGCCGCATGTGGATACGTCCAGTTCAGCGATGCCAGCTACTGAGGTCGCGAAGGCGGCTCCGAAGAAAGTTGCGAAGAAACGGTCCGCGGTTCGAACCTTTAAGGACAAAACTTACGGCGTTTCTTTCGTCTATCCGCGCAAGTACGGCGTGGAAGTGGGAGATGCCGCCAACGAACTCATCGCCGGAAGCCCCGCGCCGTTGACTTCCGCTCAACCCGGCGGAGTGGCTCTGGCTGCGGTCGAGATGCCTGAAGCGTTGTTTCCCAACACCGATTTCGCGTCCGCATTTTTTGGTGTGAGTGTGAACAAGTCGCTCACGGCGGAAGAGTGCGGGTTTCCCGAAAACAATTCGGCGATAAAGAAGACAACCGACGACAAATCGGAACAGAAAATTGAAGACAAGAGTATAGCTGCTAGCGATGCGGCTCAAGCTGGCTCCGCTGCGACTGCACCTGCTGCGTCTTCGCCAACTAAAACCGCTTCGACAACGGCATCCGTTGTCGAAGCGGGCAAGCTCAAGATTGGCGATGCCGAGCTGCTGGCGAAAGAATCGGTTGCCGGAGAAGGAACTCGTCAGGACGATGCGAAATACTATCGCACCTTCCAGAACGGAGCTTGCTACGAATTCGCGCTGAACGTGACGACTGTCGCGAAAGAGGAAGCGGGTATGAAGCATGTCGATCGCGACAAGGTCTTCAATCGCCTGGAGAAAATTCTGGCGACCGTGAGGATCGACCCAATAACCACGATGCCGGTGGCTGCTACTTCAGTTCCAGCTTCTGAGACGGCTGCAAGCAACGTCACAACTGCGTCAGTTCCGGAAGCTCCGGTTCCGTAAATGGCCAGCTTAACTACTCGGCGCACGGGTGAGGGTGAGGGCGCCCGCGCCTCCTCACACAAAAAAGGGCCGGACTCCTCGCGGAATCCGGCCCGATCTTGTTTCGACAGTCTCCCTACTGAACGTTCAGCGCTGTGTCATCAATTACAAAGGACGTTTGCAAGCTCGAATCTTCCTGACCCAGGAAGTTGATCTTGATGGTTTGTCCTTTGAAGCTAAGTACGCTGAACGAACGTTGCTGATAACCAGCCGCGCGGTTCAGGTTGGAGAACGTCCCCAAGGTTGACAGGAGAGTTCCTGCGGAATTGAGCACCCGAACGCTCAGCGTGTCGAACGCCGTCGTCGTAGTAGTCTCCGCCGTGTCGATATGCAACCAGAAGGTCAAAGTAGCGCTGGTTGCGGTCGACGGAATGGTCACCGTCTGGGTAACCTGATCGGTATGCGTAGTGCCATATCCGTTCAGCCATGCGTTCCAGGCACCGCTACGTGGCGGTTCGCCCGCACTGTTGGGCCCATTGAGAACGCCAGCAGTCAGCACCCACGGAGTCGCAACTCCGGTTTCAAAGCCGGGGTTCACCAACAGCTGTGTAGCTGCCGCTGAACTGATGGTCAGGCTGAGGGTGGCGGTATGCGACGTAGCTCCCGAAGTACCCGTAATGGTAACGGTGGAGGTACCGACCGTGGCCGTTGCGGATGCCGTAAGCGTCAGCACAGAGGTTGCGCTGCCGTTAGGGGGAGGAGTCACGGGATTCACCGAGAACGCTGCAGTCACGCCCGTAGGCAGACCGGAGACGCTCAACGTTGTCGCCGAGCTAAAGCTGTTCAGGCTCGCTACGGTGATCGTCGTAGTGCCGTTGGTTCCCTGCTTCACGGTCAGTGATGTCGGAGAATCCGAGACGGTAAAGTCGGGCGCTCCGACTGTCACGCCAGCACCCGTCAGGCTCGCAGTTTGCGTGCCGCCCGGAGCATTGTCCGCTACGGTAATTGTGCCTGTGCGCGTACCTGCAACCGTCGGCGTAAAGGTTACGCTGATGGTACAGTTCGCGCCTGCTGCTAGAGATGCTCCGCAGGTATTCGTCTGCGCGTAATCTCCGCTGGCTGCAATGCCAGTGATGCTGAGAGCGGCAGTACCGCCGTTGCTGAGCGTGATGTTCTGCGCCGCGCTGGTGGATCCTACGTTCTGATTTGCAAACGTCAAGCTTGTGGGATTCAGTGTCGCCAGAGGGCCGGAAGCCCCGCAGCTCGGGAACTTGAAGCTTGCGATCCGAGTGTTCCAGTTAAACGAACCCGTTGTCTTCATGTACTCCTGCGTGTACCAGAACGTACAGTCATCTGCGGGATCGACCGTCATCGCACTATAGTCTCCCCAGCGCGTTAACGGGCCGTTGGAGGTGCTGCCGTTCTGCACGCCGCCTCCGGCAACCGCACTAACTTCCGCACCCAACGTGTTTGCAGGATCAGTCGCCAGACGTGCCGCAAAACGCACCGACGGATTCACCGAACTGCTGGATACGGTATATCCAACTGCGATATCTCCGGCCTGATCCATAGCCGCACTGCTCATCCAACGGTAGTTGGAATCGGGCGCAAACGTGGATTGCTGTGCAACAACTGGAGTGCCATTCGGATTCTGGACTTCATACCAGCGAACGCCTCCGCTAGTACCAGCCACAACCGCGTGGCTCGTCACCAGCGATTCGTGGTTGCCCAGATTGCGATATGCCAGGCGAAACATCAGACGATCCGCCAGGGAATCCAGTTGATTGCCGCCAGCCGGCTGAACCACGCAAGTCCCCCCACCGCAGAGCGGTGAGAATGCGGCCACAGGTATACTCGTCGGACCGGTGAACGTGGAGTTCGCCGTGTTCACGAAATCCACATGGAATTTAAACATCTGCAGCGAGTTCGTACCGAAGAAAATCTGATAATTCGGAGACCCGGCTGGCGGAGCAGTCGTGCCATCCAAATCCGAGGGCAACAATCCGCCTACGCCCGAGCCCTGCTGGAAGCAGACCTGCTGCGCTGCGGTTCCAGCCAGCATGGCAGTGCGGTTGTAAGCGCAGGAATCGGCGCCAACAAACGTATTGCCGTTGAACATGTTGAAGGTGGTGTAGTAACCGTCGGGCCAAACGCCCATCTTGGGATAGTCGTCGAAGTTAGAATATTGGAACGAATATCGATTGTACGTTCCCGTGGCATCCGAAGTTGTGGATACGGCGACGCACTGCAAGAAGGGTGTAGTCGTCACCGAAAACTGACTGATGACCCATCGGTTAGCCAGCTTGTCGTAGAGGGCGATTCCATCGCCGTCGTTATTGGTCTGGCATCCGCCGCCGAATCCGGACCACAGCGTGTTGGTCGTCGACGGACCCGCGACTTTCGCGCCCGTCGTCTTGTTAAACACAGCGAATGACGAGTTCACAATTTGGAAGTACTGCGTAGCCCCTATCGCGCCATTCGTATCGGGTGGAGCACTACTTACGGTGAACCCAAGCGATGCATTGCCCAAGCCATCGAAGCTGAGGCTGGCTGCGGGAGTCGTATTCGGAACCGTAGACGTCTGTCGCACGGTGTCCTCAAGGCCCGCACCAGTAAGTCCTGGAGGCAGTGGGATACGCCGCAACGGTTCGGCCTCGTGTTTCGCTCCCTTCGCTGGCTTGGGAGCATTCTTAATCATTTCGCTGAGAGGTGCTGAAACGTCATGCTTGACGTTCCACCGGGTTACTACGTGTCCTTGGGCGGACGCCGCAACGGTAGTGCCGAGGAAGAGCAGTGCGAGAGAAACGATGCTCCCCGCGCTACAACGCGTTCGAACAAACATTTTGATCTCCTGGGTCCAGCATTGTCATTTGAGTTTCTACAACCATGGAAAAGCCTGTGGCAAGCTGGTTTTTCCTGAAACAGACGTGGCGGGAGATTAATTCATAAACAGAACACTGCGCAAGTGTTCTTTTGAGGACGCTGTGGATTTCTAACTGAACGGTCGGTTTGTGAACCTCGATGTAACAGATCAGTTCTTCTTCTGAGCAGTTCTTTTAGAGAATATTCAAGAGACGGTCCAACTCGAAGCAGGGCTATTTATCGGCGTCATCCTTTGCAGGCGCAGCTTTATCTTTGGCGTCGTCTTTGGAGTCCTTGGCGTCGGCATCTTTCGCTTTCGGAACTTCCACTTTGACCTTTGTCTTATCCGGCAGGCCGTAGGCTCCAGAGAGAATGACTTTATCTCCGACCTTAAGGCCCTCAAGAATCTGAATATCGTCTTCCTGTCGGACACCTGTACGCACAGCCGTCTGGTGCGCACGGCCATCCGCACCCAACAGCATCACTATCGTCGTGCCATCGGGACCTGGCTGCACCGCCGCAGCAGGGATGGCCATGGCGTTGGGGATCGCCTTCGTCAGCATGGAAAGCTGGACGCTGGTTCCCGGCTTCAGGTGCTGTCCTGGATTCTTCGCCTGCACCCACACTTCGACAGTGGTGCTGTTCGCATCCAGCGCCGGACTCACAACCGTGATCTTGCCCTCCACTGGCTTGTCCATGCCAGGAGCAGTCATGGTTGCCTTCGAGCCAACGCTGAGCGTGGCCGCTTCGCTTTGCGGGATATGGGCCTTGGCTATGACCTGGGAAAGATCCATAACGGTGAGCAACGGCGTTCCGGCAGCCGCCATTTCACCAGGGTAGAGAGGACGGTCGGTGACAAAGCCATCAATTGGACTGCGAATTTGCGAGTAGCTCAGCATGGCTTCCGCACCTGCGTATTTGCCCTTGGCGGATTCGAGTTGCCCAGCCGCCGAGCGCTGCCCTTGCTGATTTCCAACTGCTGCCAGCGTGTCATAGTGGCGTTTCGCAAGATCGGATTGGTTGCGTGCCTGGGTCACCGAGACGAGCGCTTGATCGAGATCTTTGCGAGGAAGCGCACCCTGCTCGAACAAGTCTTGTCGGCTTTTGTAGAGCTTTTCTTCGGCATCCAGCATTTTCTGCGCCGCTTCCATATCGCCTTTAGACTTCTGCAATTCTTCGGGCAAGCTGGCTGCGGTGGTTGTTTGATACGAGGCTTGAGCTTGTTCGAACGCGCCGCGATTATCCTGCGCAGCTGCCGCTAGATCGCGGTTTTCGAGCACGGCCAGCAACTGGCCTTTGTGAACCCGGCTGCCACGCTTCACGGTATAACTTTTCACCGGAGCGCTGATTTTTGGCGTGATCGCAGCCTGCTCCAACGGAAACAAGACTGCCCCTGCCGAAACCGTGCGCTGAATTGTGGTCTGTTCCACGGACGCAGCTTCCACACTAACTTCGGGATCGGGTTCCTTCTCTGTCTTGGAACAGGCGCACAAGAGCAGAGCAAGTATCCAAACCAGCGGGAAAGGACCGCAGCAGGCGACGTTTCGAGTCAAGGCTGAACAAACTGTTTTTGAATTTGATTTGGCCATTTATTTGGTAACGCACAAGCGGCAGCTACACTCAACGTTTGTCATTCCGAACATCTTCGTCGTGAGAAATCTGCCATTCCTCTTCCGCTTTACAAATTCCCTGTTAAAGTCTGCAGATTCGCCATCGCCGTCCGGTAACGCACCTGACCATCATCGTAAGCGTTGCGCGACAGCGCCAGCGTATTCTGTGCATCCACCACTTCCAGCACGGTTGCTTCACCCGCTTGATAGCGCAACGTGGTCAAGCGCAAGCTCTCGACCGCCAATTCCGCCGACTGCTTCAGGGAATCCAGTTCTCCACGCGCCGCTTGAGCTTCATCGTAAAAACTGCGGAGATTCGCCAACAACTGCCGCTGCGTGAAGTTCAATTCCACACGCGTTTGGTTACGGCGAAGGTTGGCCTGTTTCACTTTGCTGTATCCCGCTCCCCAGCTAAATACCGGGAATTGCAGCGTTGCGCTCATGGAGTAACCCAGATTGTTGACGGTGCCGATCTTTTTCCCGGTCGCGTCAAAAACGTAGCTTCTGTTGGCATAATTGGGCGCGTCGATCCCGTAAAAATAGTCCAGCCCCAGGCTGGGCAGCAGTCCGCCCCACGCAGCAGACACATCCTGTCTCGCAACATCGAGGGAGGCCAGAGCTGCCCGAAGTTGGGGGTTCTTGCTTCCTGCTGCAGTCTGCACTTCTGCGAACGCAGGCAACGGATCTGGCGACTGCAAGTCATCGACAACAGAAAAATTCTGATTGAAATCCGAGAAGATCAGCACCGCCAAATCCAGGCGGCTGCGATCCATCGCCAACTGCGCTTCTCGCAAATCTCGAGTCTGCTGATTGAATTGCAGCTGCGCCTTGATGACATCCGCATGGGCGACCTCGCCACCGTTTTCCAGTTTGCGGCTAATGTTCAGGAAGCGTTCGCCTTCCGCGGAAAGTTTCTGCGCAGTCGCATACTTGCGCTCAGCCACTACGAATCCGTAGTAAGTCTGCACCACAGTAAGAACGAGACCGCGCGCGGCAATCTCAGATTTCGCCCGAGCAACCGCCTCAGCCGCACCGGTCTTTCTGTAGGTGGCAAACGTGTCGAGCGACAGCACTTGATGCACGTTAGCCTGGCTGACATACTCGTGAATGCCGTTCGCCGCAATGAACCGGCCAGCCGTATCTGTTTTCGACGCAGGCGGGGTATAAATGGCCTGCGTGTTGAAATTCACGTTTGGGAGCAGCGCACCGCGGCTCTGAACCTTATCCTCGTGCGCGAGCGCGAAATCCGTCAGCGCAGCTTGATAAGTTGGGCTATTCTTTCGCGCCAGCTTGAACGCATCTGGCAAGGTAATTGTCGCGAGCGCGGCATCAGGTGCGGCCGCAGGGTTCGCTGCAGGCTCCTGCGAAGGACTGTCTGCCGACTGTGTCTGGCTCGTCGGCAGCGAAATCTTCGCAGCTGGCGAGCCATCACCCTGCGCCCAGGCAGGACTGCAAATTATCAGCCAGCCCAGCAACACTCGGCAATCCAGGAACCTCGAAATAGTCTTCATCTTCTGGTCGCGCGCCTCACCAATATCCTGAGGCGTCCAAGAAATCGGCTACCGAGTTCGAAGGAATCGCTCGGAAACCAGGTAGCAGAAACCCAAGGCAAATTCCAGAATCCCCGAATCATTACTGTGCGTTCGGCTTCGCTACGGCAGCCTTCTTCGCTTTGGCTGCCTTCTTGGCAGCTTCTTTTTTATCTTGTGCAGCTTCTTTCGCCTCATCGGCTGCGTTCTCAATCTTATCGTCGATGAGTTTACCTGTGGCGGCGTCAACATTCACTTCGTGCAAACCGTCCGGCATTTGGATGTCAAAAGAATAGATGCTTTTCCCGTCTTCCTTTTCCAACTCTGCACTCTTGATCTTGCCGTTGGAACTGGCAAGTGCGGTCTTACGCGCCTCCGCCGTGCTGACTTTTTTAGATTTTGCGTCCTTGGACTGGGCCGACAAGCTCAATGCAAATGCGAGCAAAGTCAGAACTGGTGCAACCTTCGAAAAGAGTTTCATGGCATCTTTCTCCGTTCCTTCAATCTACAAACTAAGGCTGAAGTTCATCTGAAAGGGCGCGGCTGGCGGAGCAGAGGATTATATGGTGGGCGCTGTAGGACTTGAACCTACGACTTCCACCGTGTGAAGGTGGCACTCTACCGCTGAGTTAAGCGCCCACTGCGGTTTCGCGATTATACCAAAGTAGCATTTTCCATCGCCCGAGAAGGCATGTTAGCCTTGGACATCGCTTTCGCGGACAGCCCGCGTAAGTGGTTGCGCATCATAGGTTTCACGATCATGCCTGGCGAAAATACGCCATCTCGTCCTAGCCCTTTCCAGGGCAAAACTGCCGCCCCGGAGGCGGCGCAACTTTCTGCGGCTGAACGGGTTCCTACAGATGTGAGCAGTGTGGCCCTCAACGGAAGTTTGGGACGTGGATCCCTAGCCGCGGCGGTCGTATCGCCTGGGGTGGGGGGCTCGCCTGCGTCTGACAGCGCTACTCTGGATACCGGCGGTGACGCGCAGATTATGCTGCGCGTCAAGGCTGGCGACGACGACGCTTTTGACTACTTGGTGCAGAAATACCGTCGTCCGATTATCCACTTTATGTATCGTGCGACGCGCACTGAAGGAGCTGCTGAAGAACTGGCGCAGGAAGTATTTCTGCGCGTTTATCGCTCGCGACAAACGTATGAAGCGAGCGCAAAATTTACGACGTGGCTTTACCGCATTGCGACGAACTTGTCGATGAACTACGCGCGCGACACCAAGCATGAGCGCCCCGAAAACACAGTGAGCGTGGATGAAAAGGACGAAGCAACGGGACTAGGATTTGACGTGCCGGACACTTCTCTGTCCGCTGAACAGAATATGGTGCGGCGAGAACGTTTGATGGCTATTCGTCAGCGTGTGCTGTCGTTGCCCGACAAGCAGCGGAATGCGGTACTGATGCACAAGTATCAAACGATGGATTACAAGCAGATCGCGGAGGTTTTGAAGCTGAGTGAATCCGCTACCAAGTCGTTGCTGTTTCGCGCTTATGAAACATTGCGCGAGCAGTTGAAAGAGTTTGTGTAAGCTGTGAGGTTCAATATGAATTGCTCTGAGATTCGTGAATCGATGCCGGACTTGGCGGTTGGGTTGGAAGAACCGTCGCCTGAGACACTGCGGCATTTGGAAGCCTGCGCGCCTTGCGCGACGGAGTTGCGAGAACTTCGTCAGACCATGGCGTTGCTCGACGAATGGAAAGCGCCGGAGCCCTCTCCGTATTTCGATACGCGTTTACAGGCTCGTCTGCGCGAGGAGAAGGCTGCCGAGAGTGCTCACGAGTCGCGTGGATGGTTCGCTTGGTTGCCCCGCCCTGCGCTGGCTATTGCCGCTGCATTCTTGGTCGCCGTTGGAGTTGGCGTAGTGAGCCTGAAACACGCGACTGTGACTGGAACGCCCGACAATATTGCCATCCATCAACCTTCTACTTCTGGAGCGAGTGGTTCCGGTAGCGCGCAGCGTGGCACGGCTGTTGCCGATTTGCAGACCTTGGATAGCGATGACGATTTGTACGCAGATTTTGATGTGTTGGACGATATTGACAGCCATCAGGACCAGGCGACGAGCGACAATTGAAAGAGTTTTTGGAACACCGGGAGACTTATAAGACGTGCGCAGGCTGAACTCCATTTTGAGGATGATGCTAGGTGCCGCCTTCGCTGGCGGACTGGCGCTAGCATCGGCGCACGCCCAAGCAGCACGCCCGCAGCATCGCGAGGAACGGCAGGAGCACAAAGCAGAGCGTCAAGAACACAGAGTTGAACGGCAGGAACGTCGGGTTGAAAGACAACCTGAGCGGCGAACCGAAAGGCAGCCGGAGCGGCACAACGAGCGACCTTACGTTCCGGAGAACCGAACCCGGGTTCGACCTGATACTGTTCGACCTGATTCAGCTCGACCGGATACTGTTCCTCCAAATTCGGTTGAGCGCAATCCATCTGTTCCACATCCCACTGCCCCGGCGCCGCGCCCTGGTCCACACGCTGGCGATTGGCTGCGTAATAACGAGGGCCTGCCTCCGGAGCAGCGGGAACGCGCTTTGCGCGACGACCCCAATTTCCAAAAGCTTCCTCCGCAGCGTCAGGAACAATTGCGCGGGCGGTTGCAGAACTTCAACAACCTGCCTCAAGAGCGGCGCGAACGCATTTTGCAGCGCATGGAAACCTGGGAACATCTGACGCCCCAGCAGCAACAGCATGCTCGGGATCTTTATCAGCGCATGCGCCAGATGCCGGCAGAGCGACGGCGCACCATGACTGCGGCGATCCGGGATTTGCGTCAGATGCCGCCTGAGCAGCGCCAGCGAGCGTTGAACTCGCAGCGTTTCCAAGGCATGTTCTCGCCGCAAGAACGGGAAATGCTGAACGGCGTGACTCAGTTGCCAATGGCTGCGCCGGATGGCGCTGTGGGCGGAGACCAGGAATAGACCTAGCAGTTGGGGTTCAGCGTAGCAAATTTTTCAAAATAAATATCGCGTTCGCGGGACGCTCGCCCAGCCGCCGCATGAAGTAGGGGTACCACTCCGTACCGAATGGAATATAGACCCGCATATTCCAGCCATTCTTCACAAGCTTTTGCTGCAGGTCGCGACGAATGCCATGCAGCATCTGGAATTCGAACGCGCCGGGCGGGATCTTCTCTGCGCGAGCGAAAGCGATGGCTTGGTCTATGATGCGCTCGTCGTGCGTCGCTAACCCGTGATAGATGCCGCTCTTCATCAGGCGCTTCATCAGCTTTACGTAGTTCGCGTCGACTTCCGGCATCTTCTGAAACGCTATTTCGCCGGATTCTTTGTATGCGCCCTTGCACAAGCGAATGCGAATACCTTCAGCCAAAAGCTTTTCGACATCATTCTCACTACGGAACAAGTACGCCTGGATGACCGCTCCCACGCAGCCTTGATGGCCGGGGCGGCGATGGAGTTCGTGAACCAGGTCGAGTGTGCGCTGCGTGTAGGGAGAGCCCTCCATGTCAACGCGGACAAAATTCATAGGCTGCATGGCGGCAGCTTTCGCCACCAAGCCGCCCACAATGTCGAGGGCCAGTTTTTCGTCGAGATCGAAACCCATGTGGGTGAGCTTCACGCTGACGTTGGCGTCGAGAAGGCGGGTACCAATCTCGTCGAGAATTTGATGGTAAAGCTTTGCGCTGTGGCGGGCTTCTTCTGGGTTCGCTACGTTTTCGCCAAGGTTGTCGAGCGAGACATGCATGCCGAGCTGGTTCACGGCTTGCGTAGCCGACACCGCATCTTGTATGGATGTTCCTGCAACGAAACGACTGGATAACTTCCGGCCAATGGAAGAACGCTCTGCCATGCCGCGGATAGGTCGATTCTCAGAAAGAGAGACGAAGAAGGCTCTCAGCACGCAGGTTCTCCCGGAAGGTTGGTCGCCACAGACATGAGTTTAATGACTTTTTTCTTCCAAGAATTTTTCTGTTTCGATCGCTGCCATGCAGCCCGTTCCAGCCGCAGTGATGGCCTGGCGGTAGCGGCGATCCATCACGTCGCCGCAAGCAAATACGCCGGGGATGCGCGTCAGGACATTTTGCTGCGTTACTAGGTATCCATCTTTGTCGGCATCCAATTGCCCGAGGAACATCTTGGCATTCGGTTCGTGACCGATACCGAGGAACATGGCGCTGGTTGGGAAATCCCAAACCTTGCCTGTCTTGATGTCGCGCAGCTTGAGCGCGGTCACTTCTTTCTTGGAGACATCGAGAACATCTTCGACAACGGTATCCATCAAGAACTCGATTTTTGGATTCTTCTGTGCGCGTTCGAGCATGATCTTCGAAGCACGAAACTCTTCGCGCCGGTGAATGATGGTCACCTTGCTGGCGAAGCGTGTCAGGAAGGTCGCCTCTTCCATTGCAGTATCTCCGCCACCGATCACAGTGATTTCCTTGCCAGAGAAAAAGAACCCATCGCAGGTGGCGCACGACGATACACCGTGCCCGATTAGCGCCTGCTCATTGGGAAGCCCTAGCCAGCGTGCGGAGGCGCCACTGGCAATAATCAAAGCTTGCGTCTGCAATGTTTCTTTTCCAAGGTTGAGCGTAAACGGGCGTTGGCTCAGATCCGCACTGACGATGTGGCCATTCCGATACTCAGCGCCGAAACGAGACGCTTGTTTCTTCATGTTCTCAATCAACTCAGGGCCTTGAATTCCGTCGGGGAAGCCAGGGAAATTCTCGACCAGCGTCGTGAGAGAGAGCTGTCCACCGGGTTCGTGGCCTTCAAGGACCAGCGGCTTCAAGTTAGCGCGAGCAGTATAGAGGGCAGCGGTGTGGCCGGAGCAACCCGAGCCAAGGATGATGACATTTCGAACATTTTCAGTCATGGGATTAGAAGTTTCAGGGAACACAGGTTTAGATGAAGAACTGGCCGCTTAGTTTCAGGCACCGCCTATCTTACCAAGACTGGGAGGGTTATTGGAAAAAGGACGAGGTTCGCGAAAGAGGTTCAGAAAGTTAACGGCAGCAAGAGAAGGCGGATTCCTCAGGGCTAAAGTCCTTCGGAATCACAAACTTGTTTTTACAGGAACGGGGAGCGTTCGGCCAATCTTACTGCATATGCATTTGGTCGACCGAAACGTGCTTCACATTTCCGCTGCAAGCCGGATCCTGATAGCACTTGCGGAAGGCTGGAACGACCATCGCCTGCTCCAGACTGGGATCGTTGAGGCCGGCAAGAATGTCACTCGTTCGTTTGGCTGCGGGTTTGTTCCCCGTCTTCACGTAGGCATCTTTGAGCAGCTGCAGCGAGAATGGGTTGTTGATATCTTCTTCCAAATGTGAAACCGCATCATCGTATTTGCGATCAGCGAAAGCCACAGCTCCGGCTGCTCCGTGGTAAGCGAGTTCAATCAATTTATCGCCGGAGCTGTCTGCCATCTTGGCCAGACGCTCCACACCGGAATGTGCTGCTTCCGTCTGGCCGCTTTGTAAAGCAAGCTCGACGCGTGCACGTTGAATTTGAGCGGATTCCTGCAGAAGCGCGGTCTTCATCGCGTTCTTGCCCTCGGCTAACGCCGCGTCACCTTCGTTCAGAAATGCCAGAGCCTGCTTCGGATTAGGCTGGTAAAGAGCCATTTGCCGGTAAGTATCTGCTTCTACCTGACTGACGTGCCGAGAGTGTGCATAGTTAGCGAGCGCCTGGAATGCCTTGTCCGCCCCTTTGTAGTCCGCTTCGCGAACGTAGGTGGCGGCTCGGCGAGTCTGCCACATGATCTGCTGCAATTCCGCCAGAGGAAATTTCTTAAATGCAATCTCGTACTCCTTGCGCGCTTGCACCTGATCTCCTTTCAGGGAGTAGGTGTCCGCGATTCCGTACTGCGAAGAATAGAACTTGGGGTCGATAGCAAGAGCTGCACGGTAGTGTTCAATCGACTTATCGAACTGCCCCGCCAGTCGCAGGATTTCAGCGTAAGAGTCCTGTGGATTCGGATCCTCTGGGATGGCGGCGACGTATTTGTCCATGAGCGCAAAAGCCTCATCGAACCGGTGAAGATCGGCGTTGTTGTAAGCCATGTTGTTGAGCAACCCAGGAGAATCCGTGATTCCAGAACGCTGGTAGACCGCCAACGCGCGCTCGTACTGCGCCTGGGTCATAAGCCACCACGATGTCATCCAAACAACCGTCTTGTCATGCGGGTACTGGCTCAGCAGGTCGTTCATCTTTGTAATCGCGGAAATCAGCTTGTGGTCCATCGCATCCTGGTACCACTCAATCGCCAGTTGCTCGGACGCGGTAGCGTGACGCCGGTTGAGAAACGCTTTACGCTGCTCGCCAATCTGCTCGGCGGAATCGAGACTAATCTGGGCCAGCAGTTCATGGCCCATGGCAAACTGGGGATCAAGCTTGACGGCCTTACGCAAGGTGCCAATCGCTTCAGGCTGCTGCACGTGGTCGAGGTACTGCGTCAAGGAATCCTCTGCCATACGGCGGGCTTCGGGAG
Organism: Acidobacteriaceae bacterium; assembly: GCA_043749225.1. Lineage (GTDB taxonomy): Bacteria > Acidobacteriota > Terriglobia > Terriglobales > Acidobacteriaceae > JANXUC01. The sequence goes on along the minus strand of JAYVEP010000211.1, from coordinate 23,887 downwards.
ACTTTGAGGAAAACGGCAGCACGCTAGTTTCCTGTGCGAGAACGGCCGATGCGACACACGCAAGACCCAGCCCAACCAACGTTACTTTCCTGATTGCGTTTCTAGCTAACATGCTAATTTCCCTTCAGCAAATAGCCGTTGTCGAACGGCAACTTGCCATCAATTTTGACGACGTGGACATCTTTGGTGAGCGAATACAGGTCTACAATCCCAATCGCACCCCGCGTAGCCGACACCAGGCGCAAGACAGCTTCATCTGACTCTGCAACAACAACCTGTCCTGAATGAGCCTGGATCAGAACATGAGCTTGATCCGAGGTCATGTTTAACAACCGTCGCAGCACCAATTCCATCTCGGGTGACGACGGATCGCGCAGAATAACTTTGACGGCCTTACCGTCCGGCCAAGTCTTCGTTTTTCCGTTGAGGATATTTGTCAGATCGGCAGCTTTGACGTTACTGGTGTCACTGCTTCTGTCTGCGACTAGGGCCAACTGCTTGGCCTCGACGAGGCAAGAGAGCGCAAGAATTGACGCCAAGACCGTGACTATTTGCCCTTTTCTCACGATGAAGGGATTCTAGCCCGCATCTGTAACGTGTACTAGGTAACGGGGGTAACGAGGAATTCCGTTTCGGGAAATACGCCGAAGAAATCCCACTTTGGGATAAGGACGCGCCGACTATTGATTCGCTGCCGCGAGCTCGGGCAGATTGGGGTCCGCGTGGCTCCACAAGTTTCTTGCCGCAGCCATTTCTTCGCGATTCTTCCCCGTGTCGCCATTGTGGCTGGCTATCAGCGCCGCAGCATACCGAGCGCCGAAGTAATTTGGATCGAAGGACATCATCAATTCCGCAGAGTGGGCGGCCAGTTCCCATTGCTCCTGCTCGCGCGCAATTCTGGCAATGTGCTCCAGAAGATACAGTTCGGCTAGCGCATCCGCGCCGCGGTGCGAGGCCAGAGACTCCGCTGCCTGGCGGAGGAGGTCGGTGGCTTTTGCCTTGGCGGCTTGATCGGAAGCACGAAGTAGAATCTCGCCGCGTATTTCATTCAACTGGTCGTCGGCAATGCGCTCGAAAGTGACGACTCCGGTGAAGCCCTTCTTGCACTCGGGAATTTCTTTCTCCGCCGCTGCGAACTCCGCAGCGGCTTCCTCCACCTTATTCAGGGCCAGCAGGGCTCGCGCTTTAACTACATGGCCGCCAAGCCTTCCTAGCGCCCACTTGGATTGATCCATGTGCGCGGCCGCCGCGATAGCCTCTGGATAGCGCCCGCGAGCGATGAGAAAGTCGGACAGAATCTTGCGGTTATAAGCGGCATACATCGTCGTCGGCTCAAGCTGCATGGCCTCCCGAATGTAGCGCTCGGCTTCGCCCATGCGGCCCTCATATTGCAGCGACCGCGACAGTAGATCGAGATTGTGCGGACGGTGCCAATCCAGCGAAGGATTCAGATTGTCGTTCTTGTACCAGTTACTTTCGATTTGGCTGGCGATCTTAAACTGCTCGATGGCTGCGTCAATCTTGCCGACCAAGCGCAAATCGTGCCCCCACATGTGGTGAGCGTGAGAAACGCCGTCAGCGAGATGCGCATAACGGTCGCCGTGCTTTTCAGCTTCGTCATTGCGACCTATAGATTCGAAACTGTGGATCAGATAATGATGGGCGGCGAAGTTGTCCGGCGAGCGGGTAAGAACAGCCTCATAGAAAGCGATAGAATCGGCATGCCCTCTCTGGCCGCGACCATCGGCTGCTCCTTCCTGGGCGTTGCCACGCAGCAGCCACAACTGGATGTCTTCCGGATTCTTGTCCAGCGCGCCTTCGAGAGCTCTCTTATAAGCCTCGTGCTTGGCCGCATCACGAAGATCCAGCATAGCTTCCAGATGCTTCACACTGACTTCCATGCGACGACGCTCGCGATCGGTGACTGCGGATTGAAGAGACTGTGCTTGTTTGATTTCTTCGCCAGCGGACTTGAGATCGTCGAGATTGATAAACACGCGGAACAGGCCAATGTGCGCCAGCGCGATTGCGGGATCCAGCCGCAGCGCCTGATTGAACGAGCGAGCCGCGTCAATCCACACATAGCTGTGGATATAGGCCATGCCTTGGTTATAGAACGCCTGCGCTTCCACGTTCTTTGTGGTGACGGGATCGTTAACGTGACCGACGTTGTCACGCAGGGCAATCGGGCGCTGCAGCACGTCGCGAGGAACGTAACCGACCACGCCGCCCATGTGCAAGTGCTCCTCAGCGGACATTTCCTGAGCCGAGGCGGGCAGTACAGAGAATGAAAAAAGAAGCAGGAGGGCAAACAATAGCGCCTTTAGCACATGATTCTCCGAAAGAAAACTGCAAGCGGATTATATCCCGGAATCATGTAGGCCCAGGCCCATCGCCTGCGGCATCGGGCGAAGCCTGAAACCTGCGATGAACCCGCGCTATTCCTTAGACGGCTTCTTTGGGTAATGTGGTGTTGCCGACTTCGCAGTCGAGCGCTCCATCCTTCCCAATTCGTCGGGCACGGTATGATGCACTCCCAACAAGCCACGATAGGCACTCATGAGTGCGGCCCCGCTTTGGAACAAAGGATTGTAGGTGCTTTGATCCGGAGCAGGTTCACCAGACTCCGGATTTCCAGAACAGCGTGCGAGCACAACCGACGACTTCCCAAAACGTTCCAACTTGATGCGGGTCGGCGGAGTATTCGCGCCTAGCATGGCAGCCGGACTGGTAACGGAGGAAGCATTATCCTCAATCGCGATCTGCATCAAGTCTTTTGGATCGCGCACCCGCAGCACCAGCGTCTCGACCATCAATTGTTTATCCACGCTGAAGGAGTACTGCACGGTCGAGAACAGGGCCTGCACGGAAAATTCTCGCCGCATGCGAACCCACAACGCGCTTGCCGGCTCGCCGGAAAACTGCGCGCTTTGACCGGCCTCTAAGAAACTCGGCTTCTCGGTCAGCGTGGTGCGACCGCGCGACACTTCAAAGTCATCCGTAAACAGCGGCTGCCGGGGGACGCGCGCCAGCGCGGTAGCGATCTCCTTCTGCTCTTCTGCAGACGGCGCACACACGTTCAGCATATTAACTTTGACCTGAGGCTGCCCGGGCTTTGCCTTTCCTGCTGCAGATTCCTGCGCCGAGACCGCCAGGCAAACTCCGCCCACACACAACGCCAAAAGGATTCGTCTAATCACGAGAGGATTTTACCGGAAGCCCCGACCATGCGGAATACACATCACGGTTCCCACCAGCATCCTATAATGACGCATGGCCAATCTGACTCTTGTATATGGAATGCGCTTACTGCCCGCTGACGAGGTGGCCGAGGTAGGTGAGGCCACTCTGCAACTGAAGAACGGCCGCGAGGCCCATGTGACGATGCACGTTCTCGAAGGCACGAAGGAAGAGATCGAAAAACAGTTGCGGATTAGCGTGGAATCGTTTTTTGACATCTACCCGGAGATTTGAGCTAGCGTTGATTGCGTAGGTTGTCGCCAAACCAAACATGGCATTCGTGCTCCCAACCCGTTGGCGCTACCGGCTGATGCGCTGGGGATGGCCTCCGCAAAACCGGCTTGTGCTGCGCGGGCTCTATTTGATCGCGGCGGCACTTGCTCTGCTCGTACTACAGCTGTTGACCCAACTCCTCCATCTGCCGGGAAGTGGAACGTTTCGTTTTTGCGTCATCGCCTTTGCGGTGATCAGCGTTTTGTTCCTATTCTTTGCTGGATTGGGATGGGTTCGACAGAAGCTCCTTTGGCGTCTGCGCAACCGGCTAATCGTGACCTACGTATTTATTGGCGTGATTCCTGCATTGCTGCTGGTGGCGATGGCATTCCTCGCTTTTTATCTTTTTGCGGGCCAGTTCGCCAATTTCGTTGTGACCGCGGAGATCAACCACGAGCTTCAGGATCTCGAAGCCACCAACATAACGGTCGCGCACAGCTTGGCCAACCGCTTGCGCCGGAAGGAAACGAGCACGTTCACGTTGCTGGACGATTTGCGCGCGTCCAAGCAAACATTCGCTCCGCGAGAAGTATGCGCGTGGTTGGCGGACAAGCCGTTGCTCGTCTCCGACAGCGCATCTGCCAACTGTTCCATGACCCTGCCAGGATCCCTTCCGCCTCAGTTTCGTGAAGTCGTGCTTGACCACGGCGCACTGCACTTGCGCACCGGGACTACCTTGGATATGGCAGGCGGGAAGCTGCGCGTAGTGGCTACCTTGCCCCTTGATCAAACCTTGCTGGATAGAGTTTCCGGCGGACTGGGACAGATCACTCTTTACTCTCTGAACGGAAGTACGCACCCCGCCAACGCTTCCGACAACTCTCCGATAGTAACTCTCGACGGACCAGGAAAATCGACTGTATCCATCGGCGCGGCAAACAAGCCTGACATTGTCTTCACGGACTCCAGAAATGGCACCGTCTGGGAAGGCAGGCTCGCGCCGCTAATAACTGCGGGTGCGCTGCCCGAAGCAGTCAACCAGTTTGATCGAGAACTCGGGTTCCCATCCCCGCTTACTGTTCTTAATGTGGATACTGGACAGCGCGAGTATCTGGCCGTCCTCCGAATCCATACCCGGCCCTCATTGCTCTATGGCCGACTTTTCGCCGCACTCGGAGATGTCGCTTCCCTCGCGGAATTCATCCTGCTGGCCACCGCTATTCTGTTTGCCATCATTGTGCTGCTCGCTTTGTTCATCGGTTCGCGACTGACGCGGACGATGACTCGCTCGGTCGCCAACCTGTACACCGCCACGCAACACATGAACCGTGGAGATTTGAGCTATCGGATCGAAGTCCGAGAGAGCGACCAGCTTGCCACATTGCAGACATCGTTCAACTCTATGGCGGAGTCGCTCCAGAAGCTGCTAGTGGAACAACGCGAGAAGCAAAGACTGGAAAACGAAATCACCATCGCGCAGGAAGTTCAGGCGCAGCTCTTCCCTCGCCAGGCTTCGCAGCTGGAATCGCTGGAAGTGCATGGCTTCTGCAAGCCAGCGCGCACCGTGAGCGGGGATTACTATGACTTCCTCCCCATCACATCCAGCAAGCTGGGATTGGCAGTGGGAGATATTTCCGGAAAAGGAATTTCTGCCGCACTGCTGATGGCAACCATCCATTCCGCTGTGCGCGCCTATATGCTGGAAGGCGTGCCGTCCCCGAATACCCCTGCGCTGGTGAGCGCGGGCGGCGGCAATGGCCACTTTCATGGCTCCGAGATTTCTCCCGCGGCACTCATGTACATGCTAAATCGCCAGCTTTTCAGTACGACCCCAATGGAGAAATACGCGACGCTCTTTCTTGGAGTCTATGATGGCTTGGCTCGCCGCCTCACCTACACCAATGCCGGGCATTTACCGCCGATGCTGCTGGGAGAGGATGGCAGCGTCCGCCGCCTTGAAACCGGTGGCACCGTGGTCGGGCTGTTCGACGACATGAGATATGAGGAAGGTACAGTAATTTTGAATGCGGGAGAGATATTCCTCGCCTACAGCGATGGCGTTACAGAACCGGAAAATGACTACGGCGAATTTGGCGAAGAACGTCTGATTGATTTAGTCCGCGCAAACCGCCACCTTCCGCTCGACCGTATTAGTAAGTTGGTCACAAATGCAGTCTACGAATGGATCGGGGCCAACGAGCAGCCCGACGACGTCACACTCGTGCTGGCAAGAGCGCGCTAACCGCTAGGGCAGTGCGGATCAGCCACCGACGGCAGAGGCGATTCCGGTCCAGTGTGCGCTGACGCCAACACAATTCCAGCCGATTCCGGAACCGACAACGGATAGACTAACGGCGAATCCATCATCACAGGTGCAACAGGCAGATTCGCGGCGTCATATCGCTGGTACCAAGCCGATTCGCTAGCCCGCTGCCACAATCGCGTGGCCAGCCAAACCAGCAAGGTTAGCTCCAAAACAAGAAACGAAAACCCAGAACGCGATGCGGGAACGAATCGTATCCAGAACCACAGGCCGAATACCAGTGCTATCCATCCCACTAAGCTGATGCGCAAGTAAATGAAAAACAGCGTTCTGAAATTAGAGACCGTCAGCTTGAAAGCCCAGCCTACAGAACGCACGACCGAGCGTTCACCGGTCGCAACAGTGCGAATTTGCGCCATGTCAAACCAAAGCCGGAGGATCATCGCCAGCAGCAAAGTGAGCAGAATACCGCTCAACATCACCCAGAAACCTAATTTCTCCGGCACCGCATCGGAGGAGAGAGTATCGGACCAGGAATTAATCGCGCTACCCAAACCAAGCACCGGCGCCATCACCAGCATGAATAGGAGCGTTTGCCGGACCCAGCGCCAGAAGTAGTGCCCGCTGGCTTCGAAGAATTGCGCTGTGGTCAGTTTTCGGGACGACCGAAAACCTTCCAGGATGCCGCCTGTAACAAAAAGGGTGAAAACAAAAAAAATGGCATTGTAAAAGAGTGAATTCAGGGCATGCTTCCCCAACCCGAAACCTGGATGGCTCAGCAACTCCGCTAAGGTAGCAACGTCAAAGCCTTGATCGAGCCGGCGGGATGCGAGGCTGTGGTCCATGATTTCGGCCAGCCTAAAAGCAAACGACTCCGCCCCAAAAAACGCCAACAGTAGATTCGCGGCGAAAAGCCACCACAGTGCTCGCTGGTTGCGCCATAGCAACCGCCGGCCTTCAGTCACCAAACTTCGTCTATTCACCTTGAGTCCTCTCAAATATCTCTATGTTTCGTAGCGCGACGATTACGCAAACCACGCCAACAACTGCCCGGCAAACTGCTGCAGCGCGATCCAGTAATGGACCAACTTGTGTCGCCCCGCCTCGTCGCCTTGGCTGACAAAACTGTTATTGAACTCGTCTTTGTCTAAGCCAATCGCATTGTCGTGATCGATCTCCGCCGAAAGCAGCTTCGCCTTCTTGTCGTAGGAATATCGAATCCAACGATCGCGCCCATCCCAGCGTTCATGCACGGTTTCGCCGTTCTCGAAGCGAATCTGCACATCCTCAGGAAATATGAAATCACCCTTGCGATGTACCGTCACTTCCGTGTGATACACCGTAACACCCTTCTTTTCATCGGGAAGCTTCCTGCCGAACCAGTCGGTCCGCTGGGATTCTGCTTTCAGAATCTCGTAGTCCATCACTTGCGTACCGTAGACGGCTTGATCGAAATACAAGCGCAGGTTCTGCCCTGAAACCTCTTCGACGGTTTTCAGGAAATCCTCCGCTGTGGGATGAGTGAAGCGGTATTTCATAAAATAAACATGTAGCGCACGACGCATCGTGTCTTCGCCAATAACCTTTTCCAGTGTGTGCAATACCGTCGCCGTCTTGGCATAGGTAATGCGTCCGTAGCTGCCAAAGCTCATGTACTTGTAAGCAAAACGCTCCATGGGATCTCGGTCCGCGGCTGCCACGTACTGCACACGATCCAATCCCAACTCACCCGCAGTCACGCCCCACATATCAACCATGGAGCTGCCCTGGCCGAAGACGTCATCTAGCACTTTCGCTTCTGTGTATTGATTGATGCCTTCATCCATCCAGGCTTCTTCGAACTCGTTCGTCGCGACCATGCCGTACCAGTACTGGTGCCCAAATTCGTGTTCGACCACTACTTCGACCAGGTGCAAGCCATCCGGCATCCACCACGACGTGTCACCGGTGATGAATGTGGGATATTCCATGCCGCCCGCTTGAGTCGCACCGTGAGCCGGATCGACCACTGTGATTTGCTTATAGGGATACGGCCCATACCAATCGTTGAAGCGCTGCATGCTCTGACGCAAAACCTTCATGTGGCGAGCCGCCTGATCGGCATGCCCGGGCTGCATCAGAAGTCGCATGCTCACTGGTCCCAGGCTGCTTTGGAAGGTATCGGTAAAGACTCGATAATCGGGCTGCACGGTCCAGGCAAAATCGTGGATGTCTTCTCCGTGAAACTCGACCGTCTTTGTTCCGTCAGAATGATTAGTACTGGCCACCTCAATACCACTCGCGCCTACGACTTCATTTTGGGGAACCGTCAGCTTCACGTCGAAGACTCCGAAGTCCGCGAAGAACTCGGTCGTCTGGTGGAATTGATGGCAGTTCCAAGCATCCTTCCACCAGACGCCAATCTTTGGGAACCACTGTCCCGCTAAAAGGAAGTCGCGTTTGTAGCCGGTGCGGGCGACAACTTCTCCAAATTGGTCGTGAAACGATATGCGGAACTTTACTTCCTCGCCCGGAGCTACTGCACGCGGTAGCTTAACCTGGAAAACAGTGTGGTCATTCGGATTGCCGTCATCCGGAGAAATGAATTGAATTTCCCTAGTAAGGTCGCCCATTCCTTCCACTTCCAGGGACTCTACTTCTTCGGAAGCCTCTTCTTTTTCGTCCCAATTGAAATCGCCGCGAAATCCCTCCCCATTGTGCGTTTCGGTTACGAATGTGGATTTCGGCTGAAACGCATTTAGGTAAAGATGGAAGGGAAATGTATCTTGGGGCCGCCCAGTCAGATTGCGGTAAGTGAGGACTTCCGTCGCCTCCACACTCTTCTTCTTGGCATCCAACTTGGCATCAATCTCGTAGTGAACGACGCGCTGCGAGAGCGGCTGGGGCGAGTTAATAGCGGACGTGGTATTTGGGATCCCACTTGAACCTGGGATCGCGGGCGCGGAAGCGACGGCTTTCGCGGGGACCGCAGCAACGGCAGGATGCAGCGGAACCAATGGAACTGCGACCAACACAGCCACGGCGGCGACAGCGCTAGCCATCGAAACGCGGAAAGATCTCACGATTCCTCCGAAAATGTTGAACTCAAGAGCATACCGCCTCAAATCGAAGCTGGGGTATCATTCTTTGAGGTGATTCGCCCTTCTCTAGAACTGCGGCCGCACGCGCAAACCGGGCTTGGGGCGCGGCGCGCCTTCGGACAAATCGTAGTCTCCCATCTCCTGGCCCAGATCGGCAACCTGCCGAGTAGCATCGCGAGCAAACTCACGCTGCTCCTCGGTGAGGCGGTAGCTGTCAGGAGGATCTCCTGCTTCCCGCTTGATCAGCTCTGAATAAGTACGGTCGCCGGGTTCGGGATGTTCCAATGAATTCGCAAATCGCGATAAAAAGTCGGCCAGCACTTCCATTGTCGATCGATAGCGAATCCAACGGTGGTTATCCCAGGTCATGGGGGTGGATTTGCCGTTGTCGACTCCGCGCAGAAAGTGATCTGCGAGCTTTTCGCCCGCCTGCTCACCATACTCCGCGATTCCCCGCACAACCTCGGTTGGCATATTCAGGTTGAGTCCGCCTTCTTTTTTGGTCAAGTAAATGTGCGCGATGCGGTCGCGGTAACCCGGAACCATCGTTTGCAGATTGTCAGTCCAATTGCGGGCTGCATCGACAATGGAACCCGCAAAGCTGAGTGCCGCCATTCCAGTACTCGACCAACGCTTCCACTCTTGCGCGATCCCGCCCTGGTTATTCGTCGGCATCCAGAGGTGGCTATTCGGGTGGTCTTCGCGCTCTTCGCGAAGATCCAACCCAAACGTAGGCCAACGCGGAAGCGGCGAATCGAACAAATGCAAAGGGAAATTACTACAAATGCCGCCGTCGGAGAACCAAACAACCTCCGGACGTCGGGATTCGTCGGGACTGAGGGCATCGCCCGCCACACGCTTTTTAGCAGGTGCCTCATCCGCAGTTCGCCGGCGACGCGTCCAATCCACGGCGTAGAGAGGAACGGCGCAGAACAGAAACGGAAAACTTAAAGTCATCCGAGTCCCTACAATCACGGGCAAGTCATCCGCTGCTGGCAAAGGAGCAAAACCACCACTCTCCACTTTCTCTCCATGTTCAGAAACCTTCGCTGGGTGCTTTACCATCCAGTCAACGACCTGTTTTGGAAAGTACCCGCGCATCTCGTCCGGGGAAAAATAGAACTCGTTGCTGTCGAATGGCAGCGTGTGAGGATGCCCCAACGTAAGATTTGTGCTCATCATCTTGAGCGTGACACCGGCTCGGCGCAAGTCTCCGAAAGTTAGCGGCTTCTCCGAAGAGTGCCCCGCCAACGAATTAATCTTGTTGTTTAGCCACTCGACCAGGGTAACGGGCTGGCCGGGTTGTGGCTCTGCATAACCCGTGCAGAGGCCAAAGTGATTCTTCGGTAAGCGCAATGCTCGCAGCGCAACGACAGCAATCGCTGCTAGTGGGGCACCCGCCAATGCAATGAGCGCGCCCAAAATGCCTCCGGCGACCGGGTGCGCTGCCCACGAAAGAAAAACAACCGCCAAGCCTGGCGCGGCGCCCAGCAGCAAATCCAGCCAGAGTGCCGTGCCCAAAGTCCACCAGCGTCGCCATCCTGAATACGCGAGGAAAGCTGAGGCGACCCGAAAGATCCTCGTCATGCTCTTCTGGGGCTGAAACAGTTCAAAAAGATTCGATCCGGATCCAGCGGTCGACTTTGCCCCCAGCCACGGGAATCTCGTTTATTTCCTCCCAGACAATCTCGCCGTTGCTCCGTCGGTACTCTGCCGCCGCTGTTATCGCAGCAGCGATGGCGCCTGCGGACGTCCCTCCAATGGACTGGAAACGGTATTCCTGCGCCAGGCGAGTCACGGCGCGGGGATAGACAATGCCAGAAGTGATACCACCCTTCATGACAATGTCACATTTCTTGGAAGCTGCGGCGTAACGATTCTCCGGCATGGCCCGGAGTGTATCTCAAGACGAGAACACAATAAAGCGTCGTTTCAAAACAGTAGCGGTGCCCGCTCTAGACTCCTGCAAATTCTCTCAGCGGGACCAATACACACTGAATACCAGCAGTACGCCGAAGAGGAGAGACTGCCGCATTTCACTCCATCCCAGCTTGCGCACATTCAACGACTGGGGTTTTCGCAGGTACCATGCGGTTCCACGGAGAATCGACGGCGCGAAGGCAACACAACTCACAGCGGCCAGCCATCCGCTGCGCACTGCCAGTAACAGCGCCGCGAAGATAAGGGCTTCCGCCGCCAGGAATCCCGCTCCCTGCCTGACTCTGTCCTTAAACGCAGCGAGCTTCGACCCGCGAATTCGCAACTGCACGAAGTAAATCTGACTGGCCGAGAACAAGAAGGTCGCCAGCCACAGGCCAAGAGCCAGCGTATCCAGCCGTCCAGTGGCGACGCAATAGGCTGCGGGCGCGGTGACCGTAAGCCCGATGGCTCCAACAATCTGCGAAGCCATCCGTGTGGAACGGCCCATTTTTTTCAAAACGGCCTGCCCAGCGAATGCGAGGGTAACCGCGCCGGCAAGCGGCAGGAGGGGCAAGTTATTCCATTCTGGCAACAACACCGCAAGGAAGAAGAAAGATAGCGCCGCTGCCAACGCAATCGCACTGATCACATGACGCCGCTCCTGGCCGGGCTGAGCCCGCATAACACCCGTGCCAAGGAGGCTTTCCACCGGTGCGCGCAGCCAGAACAGCGACAAGGCCGCGCCTAGCAGCAAAATGACTGGCTCAATCTTGCCCTGGAAACGCATCCCCACCGCGCCACCGACGAGTAGCGGCACCACCAAGATGCCCCACGCTCCGTGTTCGCGTGGAACGACCAATGCCTTCAGGCGCTCCGGCGACGGTGCGGGCGATAGCTCGGTCAGGGGTCTATTAGGGTTTGCTAGCGGAAATGCGGCGGTCTGTCCCATCTTGAAATGCTCCATTCTGATTGCTGGGTGCAGTAGCTATTGCAGCACCGTAAGCTTGGAATGCTCTACCCGGCTCACCGCCGCGCGGTCTTTCTTAACCCGATCCGTGGTGTGCGGTTCGTAAACACAGAAAGGTTCCTCACTCAGGTAGTTTCCCGTGGCAGCAAAGGCGCGGGCGCGGCAGCCCATACACACATTCTTGAATTCGCAATATCCACACTTGCCTTCCAGATTTGAAGTATCGCGGAGTGTATTAAAGACCGGAGCATCCCGCCAGATTTCCGCAAACGGAGTCTTCCGTAAATCGCCAGCCAGCACGGGCAGGTAGCCACAGGGATACACTTCTCCCTGATGCGAAATGAAGCAGACCGCGCTCCCGGCCAAGCAACCTTTTGTCGTAGCGCTCATGGCGGCGGTGTGCGCCGGTTTGTGGTCCGCCAGATTGGGCGTGAACGCGATCCCCGTTGATCCCGGCATGGTCATGTCGGTTGGGCCAATGTGTGACAGGTGCCCGCCGTGCGACGGGTGCCCGTGCGCGGCGTGATCACCGTTTGCAGCCGCGTGCTGAGCCTCGGCAGCCGCCAGCGCTGAAGGTTGCTCCTCCGCCCGCCGCTGTCGCAACACGCGGTAATAGTGCGGTGCACATGTCGCTTTCAATTCAATTCCGCCCACCTTGGACTGGTCGTAGAACCAATTCAGCATTTCTTCGTACTCGGCGGGTGGAACCATCTGGTCGGCGGCAATGTTGACTCCGCATCCCACCGGCACCAGTAAGAATGTATGCAGCGCATCGGCGCCCAATCTGCGAGCTAGCGCCAGCACCTGCGGCAACTGCCGAGCATTATGCCGGGCAATCGTCATGTTAATCTGCGTCGACATGCCCAGCTCTTGCAGGTTGCGCAATCCCTGCACCGCCGCGTCAAAGGCTCCGGGAATTCCTCGGAAACTGTCATGCGTGCGCGAATCGGCGCCATCCAAGCTAATCGCAACTCGCTGCACGCCGGAATCGCAGATCATTCGCGCAACCTCCTTCGTTACCAGCGTCCCGTTGGTCGCCAGGGCTACCAGCAATCCCTTCTCGGTTGCATAGCGCGCCAGTTGGAAGATGTCTGCCCGAAACAGCGGCTCACCGCCACTGAAAACAAGGATCGGCTTTGCCATCCCCGCAATCTGGTCAATCACCTCCAGCGACTGCGCTGTCGAAAGATCGGTCGGCGAGCTCAGCTCCGTCGCGGTAGCGCGACAATGCACGCAGCGCAGATTGCAACCCTTCGTTGTTTCCCAGAAAACTAAGCGGGGGATGAACTTTTCAGCGAAGGTGTGACCGGCGATCTCCATCAGGAACCTCTTTCTTTGCAACGCTAGAGACCATTCTCACCATGAGTCGGAAGCCCAGCCGTGACAGCGACCACGGCCCATTGTGATGGAGATCACAAGAACCACTTCGCAGCCTGGGCGAGACGGCATTTAGAGAAATTACCTCCCGAACCGCGCCAACGAGAGATCGCAGCTCTCTTCCGCAACCACCGGGAATTCGCACCATATCTGTAACAATTGGGAGGTGCCATGTCGACTGCGACCGCGGAAGCAGGCAATGCCATGAAAGCCTACACTGGCCTTTCGGGCCGGCGTTACGATCATTTCTTCTTCTCTGCAATGGCCCTGCTGGTTCTGGTCACCGTCTTCGTTGGCTTTGCCCATACCTACTACCTGGCGGGAGTATTCCACGCACCACTACCCAGCCCTATCATTCACTTCCACGGAGCCGTATTTTCAGCCTGGATTCTTCTTCTGCTGGCACAGACTGCTCTGGTCTCTGCTGGTCGCGTAGATATTCACCGCCGCCTCGGCATTGCGGGCTTCCTCTTGGCATGTCTCATGGTTGTACTTGGAATCCTGGCAGCGACCAACGCGCTCAGCCGCGGAAGCAGCCCTCCGGGCCTCGATCCCAGGACTTTCTACGTGATCCCGATTGGCGACATGCTGATTTTTTCTGTGCTCGTTTTTTCGGCCTTCTGCGCGCGGTTTAATCCGGCGGCGCACAAACGTATCATCCTGGTTGCCACCACGGGCCTCATGATCGCTGACATAGCCCGCTGGCCCTTCGCCATGCTCCACGGCAAACCCATTGCGGCGACGCTGCTCACCTATGTTTTTCTTCTTCTGTTGGCGGCCTACGACTTATGGTTTACGCACAAAATCCATCGCGCCACGATCTGGGCCTGTGCTTTCCTCATCGTGGTGCAGTGGACTCGGGTGCCCATAGGACAGACCGCTGCTTGGCATGCCTTTGCCGGTTGGGCACAGAAGCTGGGCAGCTAGCCAGCACGCACAAAAAAGCGCCCGAGCCTTAGCCCGGGCGCGCTCCCAGAAGAAACATTTTGATCTTTAGTTCACCGTAATGTTCTTTGGCGCCGAAGCAATGCCGTTCGCAACCACCACCAGCGTCGCCAAACCAGTCTCTATCCCAACCGGAACATCGAAGCTGGTCGACACAATCGTACTGCCTGTTGCAACGCCCATCGAAGTGTGATCATGCGTCCGGGCGTAAAAGACATGATTGCTGCTCTTGTTCGTGATTCGAACCAGCGGGTAGTTGGTCGCCGTTTCAAATTCATCGCCAAATCCCGCCGCCTGCGACAGGCCATTCAACTGCGTGCCGGAAATGGTGTAGGTCATCCCGTGGGTCACAGCCGAAGGAGCGGTCTTGATGACCGGCTTCCAGGCAGCCTGCGCGATTCCCTTCGCGTTGTAGACGGCTAGACTGAAGCCCTCCAAAAGAGCCTGCCCGGTGGGAAGAATCAGCACCGGACCGCCGACACCGCTACCAGTTGCTTTCAGATTGACTCCATCAAACTCGTAAACCGTTCCGGAGTTGCCGCCCACTAGAACATTTCCACTCGGCAACAGAACAGCACTGGTATCGCCCGCATCATCGCCCGTCGGAAAATTCGGCCCAACCACCCATGTCTTCGTGCTGGGATGATAGACGGAAGTGTGTCCCGAAGAGCCGCCCTTTGGCGTGCCTCCAGCCACGAAAACAGTGCCGTCTGGGCGCAAAATCTGAGCCCCGATTTCTCCCGGCGGATAGTAGTAGCCACCCGGATAGGGGATACATCCGACAATCGGGGTCGGCGAATGAAGATCAACAATCGTGCTCCCTGCCGAGGTCCATTTCGCGGTTGCAGGATTAAAGAATTCGGAATTCGGAGCGTTCTTCACGTCTGCCGTCAGAATTGATCCATTCGGCATCAATGTCCAACCCTCTTCCGAATTGAAGTGGTTCTTCCCCGTCGAAGGCAATACCTTCCAGGTCAGCGTCTTAGGATCCAGCTGCGCCACCGACTTCGTCACTTTCTGCCCGACGATAAACGAGCCATCGGGCAGCACTGACGACGGCGAATCTCCAATCGTCTTCCAACCCGTGGGAGGTTTTAGAGGAGTCCACTTATTTGTCTTGGGATCGTAAATCGCACCCAAATTCGTCAGCAGAAAGTTTCCGTTGTTATACTCGCCGCCTGTGATAACGAGCCGCCCATCCGCAAGGACAGCCGACGAAAAAGCATCGGGGAGCATACCCGGAGGGCAGGCTGGCCATCTGCGCCCAGGTGCCGTTCACGTAGCTACCCTTGTTGTCAGGAGTGAGCTTCCACCAGTCAGAACTGAGGTTCCCCTGCGCAAGAACCGTGCCATCAGTGAGAAGAAATGCGATGCCCGCGCCATTCGGCGGCTGGTGTACGAGGGGTTGAACGGTTTGAGCTACTACTGTTGCACACAAGGTAATCCACAGTGCGGCTGTAAGAACGATCTTTTTCATAGCGGTAAGCCACCTTCGTCGAGTCTCAGCTACACATGTCAGCCCGGAAATCGGCCTTCGAAGCGCAGTTCTGATGGTTGGTACTGTTAGGTAAGACAAAAAAGAGAGCAGCGATGCTAACACGGGGTCAGGAACAACCGAAATACTGCGGAGCGAGCTCTGGTCCCATCACTGCCCCTTTTGGGAACCTTGCGGGTATATGATGCAGTCTTCATTCACGGGTCCCGTCAGTAGCAAGAGTCCGTTCATTTGCGAGAGGCGCCATGAGAGAATCCGCAGCACGCACTAGAAACTCGGCCCGGGTCCATTCCGGGGTACCGCAGATAACTTCAATCTTAGTTCTGCCTCTGGCCCCCTCCTAGCTCTCGATCCTTTTGCCACAGCACAGTTCACTCCACCTTTTGGCCAATGGAACCGCGTTTCTCCCAATCCCATCCTCTCTCCGCGCGGCGACGGGTTCCAATCCGCGGGAACATTCAATCCTACCGTCATCAACACGCGGGACAGAGAGTTTCACGAGGTAAGAACCGGACTTGCCTCACGGTTTTAGAGCCTATCTTTTTGGGGCTTTGATGGCACGACTGACGTCGCGCCCGATATGAATCAACGTCAAGAGCGACGAGCAGGAATGCTCGCCTTCCGCCGGCGCATAGTTTCAGAAGAGCACGCCCAGGCGAGGCACCTGTGGCTACGCGATTTTGACTGATCCGACGAGCATAGTTCCGTCACCACGCTGGATGAAAACGACATTCTTGCTGCTCGCGCGGGCATTTATTGGGTGGGCCTGAGGGCGCGGAGGTGGAGGACTAGTTGCCAGCGTTGGAGTTCGGGGATCTGGCTGAAAGATGGCATGCCGCGATCGGGATTGCCGTTGGTGATTTTCCAGAAGAGAGTGCCGGCGGTTTGTGACTGGACAGCATCCATGGTCAAGTTCGCGGCTTTCTTGAGGCCTGTGCCGGTGGGGCCGTGGCATTCGGCGCAGTGACGGTGGAAGAGTTTTGCGCCGCCTGCTGCGGCGTTTTTGTTTTCGACGAGAGGATTTTTGCGGGCGCTGGCCTGGTCTGGGGCGTGCCAGGTTGGGTCTTGTTTGTAGGTGGTGTTTTGGGCGGCGGCGTGGATACAGAGGAGTGTCGCACAGCCGAAAAGCAGATTCCTCAGGGCTGAAGCCCGTCGGAATGACAAAGGGGGAGCATGTGTAATTTTGTATTTTGTAATTTTGTAATTTGAAGAGCTAGCGAAATTTATTTCTGATAGAGACCTCACTGGTGGCCTCCGAAGAGGTGGGACAATTTTTGGCGAACATTCTTGACTTCGTAGCTGGTGCTGAATCGGAACAGGGCTGGGTTGCTGCCGTGGGTTAGACCGATGGCTGGAGAGAAACGGAAAGTTACGTTGTCGCTGAATTGCCATGCTACGACTGGCGCGAAGTAGCTGGCTGTGTCTTTGAAACCGAAGTTCTGACTGCTGCCGAGGCCTCCGTAGAGTTCGGCGCCAGCGGTAAAGTTTTCACGACAAAAGCGGCAGTTATTGGCGGAAGCTAGCGTGCCAAGCGGGTGATAGGCGCCGAAAGCATAGCCGAATTCAATGCCTTCGTCTTTCGAGAGATTCTTTTCAAAGATGAAGTTCTCGGAGATGTTCCAATCTTTTAAGGTGGAAGAGAAGATAAATTTTGTTTCAATTTCGTGGGCATGAGTTCGACTGAGTTCGTCGTTGCGCCCGCCGATGTCGAGGGAATGGCCGACGACTTCTTTTGAAATACGGCTGGCTTCGTTGATGTCTTCGAATTCGAAATAGAGGACGGGATTGATCCGGTGCTCGCGTTTGAGCGGGCGGAAACGATTTTCGATCCGCCAGCCGGTGAAGACGGCGCTATCTCCGGCGGTGGATTGGCCTTCGATATAGAGTTCGGTGGTCCAGCGGGCGGTGACGCCGTATTCGAGTTCGGCGTAAGGAGCGAAGACGAAGCGCTCACCTGCGCGCGGAACACGAAGAGTGACGGAGGGCGCGAATTCGAGATTGCCTGGCTCTTCGAGATGGTGGTCGTAAGTGACGAAGTAGGGGGACTCCTGGGCGTGGGCGAGGAGGGGCAAGACGGACACCACGGATATTAAGAGAAAGTAGAAGAAGTTGCGCACTGCATCTCCCGGTAAGTTTTTGGGCAACAAATTTCTCTTACTACTTTTGCTGCATGCGTGATCGTGGGTCAAGGGAAGTGCGTAATCTTTTTGTCGTATTTGAGAGAGGGAGAGAGAGCAAAAGGCTCAACCACAGAGGAAACGGAGGTACGCAGAGGAGAACGTGGGGCTGTATAATCAGCGCTCTTATGGCCCTTAGCGCTGGGATGAAACTTGGTCCGTATGAGATCCAATCGCCGCTGGGAGCGGGCGGTATGGGGGAAGTGTATCGCGCGCGGTACCCGGTTGGGACGCGATGTGGCGTTAAAGATTCTGCCAGAGTCTTTTGCCGCGGATAGTGAGCGGCTGCACCGCTTTGAGCAGGAATCGCGGGCTGTTGCTGCGTTAAATCATCCTAATATTTTGGCGATTTATGACGTAGGCGAGAGTCACGATGTGCCCTTTCTTGTATCGGAACTACTGGAAGGGGAGAGTTTGCGCGCGGTGCTGGATCGCGGGGCGCTGCCGCAGAGGAAAGTAATCGACTATGGGGTGCAGATTGCGCAGGGGCTGGCGGCGGCGCACGGGGAAATGGCTGAGCAAGGAAACCTCGCATCGTTGGCCGCATTTTCTTCCGGACGGAGAACACTTTCTGGTGCTGCAGGCGAGGTTTGGGAATCAGCAGAACGATGATACGGGCATGTATTTGACCTCGCTTGCGGGAGATGAATACAAGTTTCTGGTTTTGACGCGGTCGAATCCGGGATATGCGACGGGTTATCTTTTTTATGTAGACGACAAGAAGGCACTGAGGGCGGCGGCGCTGGATACGGGCAAGGGCAGTTTATCGGGGGATGTAAGGGTGATCGCGGATTCGATCGGTTACCAGCCATCGGTGTATTGGGGTGCATTTGCGGTGGCCGAGAACGGAACCTTGATATACAACCAGGGCGCGGCAGGTTCGCAATCTCGTTTGACCTGGTACAACGAGGCGGGCAAAGCGGAGGGACACGTTGGCGAAGTGGGAGTGCTGACGAATCCAAATCTCTCTCCCGATGGGGTGAGGGTGGCACTGGACATCACGGACTTGAAATCGAACAACCTTGATGTGTGGATTGAGGATCTGAAAAAGTCTACGAGTACGCGCTTTACGTTTGAGCCTTACGAGCAGACGGATCCGGTGTGGTCGAGGGATGGGAGCGTGATCGCGTTTCGCTCCAATGCGACGGGAGCGGTGTCTGTAGACTTGAAGAAGGCGAGCGGGTTGGAGCCGGCAAAGTCGATTGCGCGCCTGAGAAGCGACATGAAGAATCTTGCCGCGTCGGAAGATAACGATCTGATTCCGAACTCGTGGTCCGTGGATGACAAGGAACTGCTGTGCTCTTTGCAGACGAGCACTCGGAGCTCGGAATTGGTTTTGGTCACGATTGCCAGCGGGGAGTCGAAGCGGTTTCTTTCGGGAGAAACGAGCGAGTCGAACGGGCAGATATCTGGCGATGGTAAGTGGGTGGCGTACGCGTCGAATGAGTCGGGGGCGTGGGAGATTTATGTGACGACGTTTCCGGGGGCGGCGGGCAAGTGGCAGATCTCGCGCGGCGGTGGCAGCGAACCGCGGTGGCGGGGCGATGGCAAAGAAATTTATTATTTGTCGCCGACGGGAATGTTGATGACGGTGCCGGTGGACGCCAGCGGAACGTTTTCATCGGGGACGCCTGCGGCGCTGTTCCAGGTGCGGGGGCGGGCTCCGATCTCGTCTACGGATTTGTTTACTTACGATGTGACGCGGGACGGACAGCGGCTCTTGGTGAATGAGTATGTGAAGCCGGAGCATGTGGCTCCGCTGACGATTGTGGAACATGCGCTGGGAGCGCAGTAGTTTGGACCACAGAGGACACTGAGGTTCACTGGGAAGCTTTGGGTCGAAGGTGACCTTGGGGGGCTGACGCAGGATTATGGGTGAGATTGACGGCTAAGAGCTGACAGGCGAGGCGCCTGTCGCTACGTGAGTACGCTAGGTGAGAGCTTTAGGAGTGGAATGTCTTTTTCTGATTTTCATGGGAATTCGGATGTGGTGTGGCGGCTGCGGGAGGCGCTGGGGCGCGAGAGGTTTCCGCACGGCGTGATTCTGACGGGGCCGGAAGGGTCGGGAAAGTACACGTTGGCATTGATGTTGGCGCGGGCGATGAATTGCCAGGAACCCGCGGCGTCGGGGTCGGAATCTCCCGATGGCTTGCCGGATTTTTGTGGGACTTGTGCAAACTGCTCGCGTATTGGGCTGGCGGCGGATTTGGATGCGCGGTTCGCGGAGGCAGTGGAGGCGCGAGAGGGGCTAAGGGAGACGGATAAGAAGGAGACCAGGATTCTGGTGCAGACGCATCCGGATGTGCTGGTGGTGCCGCCGGATCCTCCGCAGATGTTGGTGAAGGTGGATCAAGTTCGCAGTGTGATTGCGAATATCTATTATCGTCCGGCGGAGGCGAAGGAGAGGGTGTACATCTTTCCGAGCTCGGCGTTTATGAAGGAAGCGGCGAATTCGTTGCTGAAGGTATTGGAGGAGCCTCCGGATTTTGCGACGTTGTTTTTGCTGGCGGAGAATCCAGGGGCGCTGTTGCCGACGATTCGGTCGCGGTGTGTGCAGTTTGCGCTGGCTCCGCTGGACAGGTTGGAGATTGAGAAGGACCTGGCGGCGGTAAAGCCGGATTGGACTCCGGCGCAGAGGATTCTAGTGGCAAGGCTTTCGGGCGGGGCGGTGGGTAAGGCGCGGACATTTGATTTGGCGGGGTACACGGCGGCTCGGGCCCATGCGATGGCGGTGCTGGGGTCGGCACTGGAGGGGTCGGACCATACTGCCTTGTTCAAGATTACGGAGACGTACAGGGCAGGGGCGGATGGTCGGAACAAGACAGCTCAGCTTCTAAGGACCTTGTATTCTCTCTTGCACGATTTGCTGTGGATTTTGGAGGGGACGCCGGAACTGGTGCGAAATGCGGATATTGCGTCGGAGTTGAAGAAGTTGGCGAAGGCGGCGGATTTTGAGTGGGTGCAGGAAGCGGCGGAACGGTTGGCGGAGGTGGAACGTGGGATGCGGCGTAACTTGTTGAGATCGCTGTCTTTAGATTCGTTTGCGGTGGGGCTGGAGAGGCATGTGTGATTGGGTGATTTGCGATTGGGTGATTTGAAATCTGGGGAGATTGGCTTTTGTTTGGTCTAAGATCACCAAATCGCAAATCGCCAAATCACAAATCGGGTAGTGGCCAATTCGGGGGATTGCCTCAGAGTGGGTGCTGTGATAGGTTTACTGCAAGTTTTTACTCCCGAATTCGCAATCCCAATAGTCTGCGCGGTCGAGGTTTCGGTGTCCTAGCCCACAGATTTTCAGACGAGTTTTGCGAATTCTAGCGGTCGCCCCTATGAAGGAAGCAGTCGAGACGGACGCGATGGAACGGTCGGCGGAACGCCCTGCTGAGCGCGAAGATTTTGCCAACCGGAAACTAATTCGCCCTGTGCTGAATCGAGTTGAGCACGGGCAACACTTGCATGGACACTTGGCTGGGCAGCATCAGTCTGGGCAGCATCAAGGCCCGAATGGCTCGGGAAACCGAGGGGCGGGAGTCAATCACGCTCCAAAACAAAGTGCCAATCACGGGTTAAATCACGCTCCGAACCACGCGGCAGGCCATAACCCCAATCATGGGGGTGCGCATCCTGGAGCGGGTGGCGGAAAGAAAGCACCTCCAGCGGAAACGACGCACGCGGAGAACTTTTACTTTCAGAAGCAGATGCAGTCCAAGACTCCGATGGTGGTGGTGCTGCGGGACGGCGAGGAAGTGCATGGAGTGATTGAGTGGTACGACCGCAGTTGCATGAAGCTGAATCGGACGGATGGGCCGAACCTGATGATTTATAAGCCTTCGATTAAGTACATGTATAAAGAGGGCGAAGGGTCGTAGGGGGAAGCCCGGAGAAGGCAGTTTCGAATTTCCTGTTAACGCCAGCCTGAGAGTTGGCGTTTTCGCGTGGACTTAAACGTGTGCGTTTGGAGATCATACGAGCCGCAGGAATGTTTCGCCGCCCAGAAGGCAGAGACAACGCTCCCTCGGGGCTGAAGCCCGGGTGTTTCCTGGTCGTAGTGGCACGACTGAAGTCGTGCCCTTCCCGCAGAGCGTGTGCTGCAGGAATGTTTTGCCAGATTCATCCTTTCGGGCGAAGCCACGAGCAGATTCCTCACTTCGTTTCGGAATGACAAATTTTACAGAGAGTTCAACTGGGCGAGTTTTTCGGGGACAAGAGTGTCCGCGCTACATCAAGCTATTACTCTTTCATTTTTGGCAGGACGATTCCCTGCTGGGATTGGTATTTGCCTTTTCTGTCGGCGTAGCTGACTTCGCAGACTTCGTCGGACTGGAAGAAGAGGATTTGGCAGAGGCCTTCGTTGGCGTAAATCTTGGCGGGGAGCGGTGTGGTGTTTGAGATTTCTAAGGTGACGAAGCCTTCCCACTCGGGTTCGAACGGGGTCACGTTCACGATAATGCCGCAGCGGGCGTAGGTGGATTTACCGACGCAGATGGTTAGAATGTCGCGCGGGATTTTGAAATATTCCACCGAGCGGGCCAAGGCGAAAGAGTTTGGCGGAACGATGCAGACGTCGGACTGGATGGTCACGAAGGAGCGCTCGTCGAAATGTTTGGGATCGACGACGGTGCAGTTGACGTTAGTGAAAATTTTGAATTCGTCGGCTACGCGGAGATCATACCCGTAGGAGGAGACGCCGTAGGAGATAACGCCCTGGCTGACTTGTTTTTCGGAAAACGGGTTGATCATGTCATGTTCGAGGGCGGTTTTGCGAATCCAGCGGTCAGACTTAATCGACATGTGGCTCCTTGGGTTGAGTTGCGAACTCAGGGGCTAAAGCCCAAATTTTTTAAAATCTTTCCGACACGGCTAAAGCCGTGCCCCGATACAAATCACTGCGGCGGTGAAGCGCCGCACTACCTGAACCTCATTTGGGAAACTCGTCTTTCTGGCTGGTCGTTCGAGGGTGTCTCCCTATATTACGGGACTGCGGGTAACATTGACAATCGCCGCTATCTTCCTTAGCATCAAGTACTTGATAGGCCTTGTGCTGGAATCGCGGCTGCATTCTGCTTGTGGTCGCGCTGGAGAAAACCTGTGATTAAGCTGGATATCATTAACGAAGTAGTAACCAAGACAGGGATCACGAAGACGAAGGCTGAAGCCGCCGTGGAAACTGTATTCGACGGCATGAAGAAAGCTTTGGCGCAAGGTGACCGCATCGAGCTGCGGGGGTTTGGCGTGTTTACCGTGAGGCCGAGGAAGACGGGGATTGGACGGAATCCGCGAACCGGGGCTGAGGTGTCGATTCCTCCGGGGAAGGCTGTGCGGTTTAAGCCGGGGAAAGAATTGCAGTCGATTGATTAGAACCTCGAGCTGGGACCACAGAGGACGCTGAAGTTCGCAGAGGTAGTGCGGGAATCTTAATTTTGGATTTTCTATTGACACAACGGTGGCTTCGGCTGCCGTTTTTTGTTTTGTGGCACAACCTTTACTGAGCCAGCGAATAGCAGATTCCTCACTTCGTTTCGGAATGACAACTTTCAGAGATTGGGACTCCGTGGAACACAGAATCACGGCGGGAAGTTCAAAAGCGGCGAGCAGGAATGCTCGCCTTACACGTGGCCAACACCAAGATCAACGGCAACGGCGGCGGACAAGAGTGTCCGAACAGCGGCGGTTATGCCCAGTAGGTTCGGTCCAGAGTGCGGTATTGGATGGCTTCGGCGATATGCTTCGTTTCGAGATTCGGTACCGCTTCGAGGTCGGCAATGGTTCTGGCAACTTTTAAAATGCGGTCGTGGGCGCGGGCGCTGAGGCCTTGCTGGCTCATGGCGCGTTCTAGCAACTTTTCGCATTCTGGCGAGAGTTCGCAGTAAACGCGCATTTGGCGCGGAGCCATTTGTGCGTTGTTAAAGATTCCATCTTTGACGAAGCGCTGTTGCTGGATGTGTCTGGCGCAGATTACGCGGTCGCGGATTTGCTCGGAAGATTCTGGTTCTGCGCCACTGCGCATCTCCTTGTAGTTCACGGCGGGGACGTCGATGTGGATATCGATGCGGTCGAGGAGTGGGCCGGAAATTTTCGAAATATAGCGTTGAATCAGCGGCGGCGTGCAGCGGCATTCGCGCGAACGGTCATTGTGGAAGCCGCAGGGGCACGGGTTCATAGCGGCGGCCAGCATGAAGCGGGCGGGGAATGTGAGTGACATGGCGGCTC
>JAYVEP010000210.1:0-3662 GCA_043749225.1 Acidobacteriaceae bacterium | reverse complement strand
CGTCACCGCCAAAAGACAAGGAAACACGATTCACGTTGTGGTGGCAGACCAGGGCATGGGTGTGCCAGAAAACGCATTGGAAGAAATCTTCAAGCCATTCTATCGTTTGGAAACCGCAAGAGATCGCAAAAGCGGCGGCACCGGTCTTGGCTTGGCAATTGTCAGAAGTGCCATTGATGCAATGAAGGGAACCGTGAAAGCACGTAATTTGAAGCCCAACGGATTTGCAGTAGAAATCAGCTTACGTGCAGCCCGCTAAATTAGCGTTCAGTACGTTACCGAGCCGTGACCGCAAGGGAGCGGTGTTTCAAAGGCCTGATACGCTCCGCTCCAACACTTGAAGCTGTTCGATTGGAGATTGGGTTGGGTGGGGCAGGCCCGCAATTGTGTTATCAGCGTCCATCGGCGTCCATCAATCTGGGACGCTGATGGACGCTGATAACACCAATTTAAGCCAGGGAGCCACAGGTTCTCCCAACGAAGGTTGGAGATTCTACAGGGATGCGGGAAAACTAAGTGGCATTGGGCGGTTTCGCCTGCCATCTTCTTAAACCCTTACCTGAATGCGGGACGGCGGCGTACCGGAAACCCTTTGCAGAACCACTATTTCTCTCGCCCAGTGTCGGCTGAGAACCTGGGTGGTGGTGAAGAATGGAAACGCCGATTGGAAATGATAGAAGACGTGGCTGATATGCAGCGTTTAAGACGCACACCATATGCCGGATCTCCACTGGTCCCCGCATGACCGAGCGAACCAGAGAGCTTCCGCCGGAAATTATCACTATAGTAAAAGAGACTTCTATGGATCGGTAATGAGTTCACCACGATCAGCAGCGCGAAACAGTCTGCTTCCGTTAACGCTCGGGACTACTTCGTTCGCCGTATGTTTTGCGGCTTGGGGCTTGATTGCTGCATTCGCTCCGCACTTTCGCGATACTTTTCACCTCTCTGCTACGCAAGCTGCGCTGATGGTTGCCGTGCCAGTATTGCTTGGATCACTCGCTCGACTTCCTGTTGGCATGCTGGCAGACCGGTTTGGCGGGCGATTGGTTTTTTCGTTACTCATGCTGTTGTGCGCAGTGCCTGCCTTCCTGACTCCGATGGCGGAGACGTATCCGCAGTTGCTAGTCAGCGGCTTCTTTCTTGGATTGGCGGGCTCTTCTTTCGCCGTCGGTGTCGGATTTATCTCGCGCTGGTTTAGCGCAGAAAAGCAAGGCAGCGCGCTGGGTGTTTACGGATTAGGGAACATCGGTCAATCCGCCGCCGTCTTCCTCGGACCGCTGCTCGCAGTCTCCCTCGGCTGGCAAAATGTTTTCCGAGGTGTGGCCGCGATGCTGGCCATATGGGCAATCGTATTTTGGCTGTTCGCGCGAAACGCCCCGGTGATGGTCCGTCCAAAATCAATCGGCGAGATGGTTCGATTGCTTGCACGCGAACGTCTCTCATGGGCACTCTCCGCATTCTATTTCCTGACGTTCGGCGGTTTCGTCGCCTTCTCAATTTACCTGCCAAGCCTCTTAAGCGATCAGTTCCACCTCCAACCCGCCGACGCGGGGTTTCGAACGGCGGGATTCGTGGTTGTGGCCACTCTAATGCGACCGGTCGGCGGATGGCTTGCGGACCGAATTGGCGGCGCGCGCGTGCTATCCGCAGTCTTCTCGATCGTTGTGCCCTTTGCTCTGTTGCTTGCGTGGCCTTCTATGCTGCCTTTTACGATTGGCGCTTTGGGCTGCGCGGCCATGATGGGATTGGGCAATGGTGCGGTTTTCAAGCTGGTACCGCAATATTTTCCCGGCGAGACAGGGACCGTAACCGGGCTTGTGGGAGCGATGGGCGGCCTCGGAGGTTTTTTCCCGCCTCTTCTCCTCGGCATTTTTCGTGACCGGATGGGCGCGGTCTGGCCGGCATTCGTGCTGCTGGCGCTGGTTTCGCTAGTGATGTGGCGCATCAACGCGCGGGTGTTTATCCCACGTCAGGATGCGCTGGACCTTTCCCTTCCCGCGCATCTCATCCGCACGGCGGATCGTGTCCACTCCGCCGCCTGGGCAACGCTATTCACACTTCTGCTGGTTGCTGCCATCGTTGTAGGATCGCGCAATCTGGAGAACTTCGATCCCGCACTTGTGATTTACACGTTCGCGATCATCTTTGCAACCTGGGGAGTTGTGTATCACTACAATGTGTGGCTCGACAAACCGCCAACGCGCATGTACTGGCGGAGAGGGTGGGAGCTGTTCCGCAGCCGGGGAATGATTCGGACGACCCTCACGCTGCTAAGACTGGCCGGCCGGAATCTTGTTGCGCAAACGTTTATCGCGAAACGATCACGCCTCCGCTGGTGGATGCACCAATGCCTCTTCTGGGGCTGCATTCTCGCGGCGGCAATCACCTTTCCACTTGTCTTTGGATGGATCGCCTTCAAATCTCTACCGAACGACCAATCGACGTATGTGACCTACCTGTTCGGATTTCCTGTGGGCACCTTTCCAATTAATTCCGTGGTGGCTTCATTGCTCTTTCATGGCCTGGACATCTCGGCCGTGCTGGTGATCGTCGGCGTCTTCCTTTCGCTTTGGAGAAGGCTCCGCGACAAGGGTGCGCAAACGCTGCAAAGCTTCGCAATGGATTTCTTTCCGGTCATCCTGTTGTTCGCGATTTCCGTAACAGGTATCGCGCTCACGGTTTCACAGGAGTGGCTAAGGGGAACGGCATACAGTTTCCTCGCCATCATTCACGCGATCACAGTTATTGCAGCATTACTCTTCCTGCCCTTCGGAAAATTCTTCCACATCTTTCAACGGCCGGCACAGTTAGGTGTAAAACTCTATCAGATCGCCGGCGCAGAAGGGCCGGGCGCGATTTGTCCAAAGTGTAAGGAGCGATTTGCTTCCGCGATGCACGTCCGTGATCTCAGGGCGGTTCTGCCTCAGCTCGGCTTCGACTACACTATCCCGGAGACTGGTTTCACGTGGCAGGATCTTTGCCCCCCATGCAAGCGCAAGATGCTCTCGCTTTCGCAACTCAAATTGAGATCCTCCGCGCAAGAGGCTGCCAATGGCTAAATCGGCTGGAACGCTGGAACAGCTTCGCGACCTCTATGGACCGCATCTCAACTACACTCCGGATGGCGGCTGGAGCAAGGAAGCAAGGACTACCCCCGACCGGCTGGTAAAGACACACTGTTGTTTCTGCGGACAACAGTGCGGTATCCAGCTAAAAGTACGCGGAAATCAACTCATCGGCTTCGAGCCATGGGAGGACTTTCCGTTCAATCGCGGGATGTTGTGCCCGAAGGGCGTCAAACGCTATTTGCAATCCAATCATCAGGACCGGCTGCTCGATCCTCTGCTCCGCACCGACAGCGGTTTCGTTAAGGCGAGCTGGGATGATGCGATGGCGCTCACCGCGCGCCGCCTAAGAGAGGTGCAGGACCGGTATGGGAAGGATGCGGTGGCAGTATATGGGGGCGCGTCCCTTACGACGGAGAAGTCGTACCTGCTGGGAAAATTCGCTCGTGTGGCGCTTGGAACGAGACACATCGACTACAACGGACGCCTGTGCATGGTTTCAGCCGGAGCCGCCTACAAGCTGGCATTCGACGTTGATCGCAGCCCGATTCCATGGTCTGAAATCCCCAAGGCTCAGGTGATATTCGCGATTGG
>JAYVEP010000209.1:0-3676 GCA_043749225.1 Acidobacteriaceae bacterium | reverse complement strand
GCTTCCAATCGTGAACCGAGTGTTCCTCCCGCAATACCTCGGTAGAGGCAGGTGACTAAGCCGACGTTCTCGTCTTGCAGTGGCGCAACGACGCGGCGTAAGTAGTCAGGCTCGACACGGATATCGCTGTCGTTCACGAGAAGGTTTTCGTAACTTGCGTGCGGAAGCATTTGGATCAGGCCGTTGACTTTCCGATTGCTGCCGAGAATTTGGGGACAAACCACAAGTTTGATGGAATGATGCGGAAATTCTTGTTTCAACTGTTCCACGGAAGCAACGGTGGGGTCGTCCGCCGAGTCTACGCCGAAGATAATTTCGTATTCCGGGTAGTCGAGAAGACAGTGACTGCGCAGACCGGCGTAAATCTCGGGGTCCATACCTTTCAGGGGCTTCAGGAAAGAGACGGGTGGGGTAAAGCCACTTAGAACTGCTTCCGCACGTCGACGCAAGAACTGGCGAGCACTCCAGAGACAGAGCACGTAATAGCCACACCCGCACAACGACAGCAGGGTCAAGAATAATTGGACCGGAAACATTGCTATGTCGACCAGTCGTCGGATCGGGCTGCGTCCGATTGAACGGAGCAAGCTCCGTTCCCACACAATCGAGAAGGGCGAACTGGCAACTGACCACTGGCAATTGACCACTGCTTATTCATAGCGCAGCGCCTCAATGGGATCGAGATGCGCGGCCTTCCACGCGGGGTAGATGCCAAACAGTAGCCCTTCCATGGCAGCGGCGGTGAAGCCAAATACCGCCCAGAACACCGACATGCTCGCGGGCAGCGACGGGAAGATAACTGGAATAATCCAGGTTACCAATGCCCCAAAAGCCACGCCGAGAAAGCCTCCCGTGGCCGTGAGCGCGATGGCTTCCAGCGTGAACTGCAACAAGATATCCCGTTTGCTTGCGCCGAGAGCTTTTCGAACTCCGATCTCGCGCGTGCGTTCCGTTACGGAAACAAGCATAATGTTCATCACGCCCACTCCGCCGACGATCAAGGCTACGGCGGAAACTGCCAGCATGAAAACAAAAATGCCGCCCGTGAGCTGATTCCACACATCCGTCAGCGCGTCTTGCGTGAACACAGCAAAGTTGTCGGCCTTTTCGAAAGGCACATGACGGCGGCGTCGCAACAGCTCCCGCATTTCATCCTTGAGCGCAGGCATGTCGGCTTGCGACGTAGCTTTGACGCTGATCCAGTGAGCTTTTTGTTCTGGATGGATTTTGCGGAATGTGCTCAGCGGAAAGTAGACAATATTGTCGTCGGGATTCTTCCCTCCGCCAAACACAGCCTTGCGCTTGGCCGCAACCCCAACCACCTGGTAGAGCTGGCCCTCAATGTTGATCTCTTTACCCAAAGCTTCTTCATTCTGAAACAGTTCGTCCTTAGTATCGGTGCCCAATATGATGACGTTCGTGTGACGCTCGTCATCCACTTCTGAAAACCAGCGGCCAGCACTGACGGCGATGTCAAACACATCCTTCACCGCTGCCGTGTCGCCCTCAAGAATCGTGCCCTTAGCCCTTCGATCCCCATACTTCACCACATAGGTGCCTTCACCGAATTCGGGCATGAAGTAGCGGATGCCGGCACTGACGGCCTTGGCATGGGGTAACTCCTTCATCGCTTCAGCATCGTCGAAGGTCAGTTCTTTGCGAGTGCGCACTTCCTCGGAGGGCCGTCCAAATGCGAAGGGCTCCAAATGGAAGGCAAAAACAATATTCGACCCAAGGCTGCTCACCATCGTTTTGACGTTATCGTTCAATCCACGGACGATGGACGAGATTCCAATCACCACTGACACGCCGATGACAATGCCGAGCACCGTCAAGCCCGAGCGCAGCTTGTTCGAGCGCAGCGTGTTGAACGCCATCTGGAAGACTTCTCGATATTTGCCTTGGGCCATCATCGATTTTTGGCGCCTAGAATCTTGTTCACTCCGGGGCCGTATTCCATTGCGTAAACAAGCTGCTATTTCTTGAAGCTGCTACATTTCGTGGCCTAAGGCGGTAATCGGATTCAGGAGTGCCGCTTTTCGGGCCGGGTATACGCCGAAAAATAGTCCTGTGCTGGTTGCCACCAGCAAGCCCGCGGCAATCGCCCATAGTTTGATAGGCGCTGGCATCCCAATCAAGGCCGAAATGCCCTTAGCGACGGCGAAACCTAGAATTACTCCAAGCATCCCGCCGATCGACGCCATGGTCGACGACTCAATCAGGAATTGCAGTAGTACATCGCCCTGCCGCGCGCCGAGTGCCTTGCGAATTCCAATCTCTCGCGTTCGCTCCGTGACGGTGACGAGCATGATGTTCATGATAACGATCCCGCTCACCACCAGAGCGATGGCGGCGATCCCAATCATCGCAAGAAAAAATGTGCCGCTCAAATTCGTCCATAAGCTGAGGAAGCTCGCGTTTGTTTCAGCGGCGAAGCTATCTGGCGCGCCGGGCAGGTCGTGGCGCCGCGCCCGCAGCACCGATCGCACTTCGTCTATTGCGGCATCCAGACGTGGTCCCACGCCATTGGCCTTACCGGAAATTCGAATGCTGGTATGCGATCCAAATTGCTTAAGATACGACGTGATCGGAATGCCAACCCAGTTGTCGCGGCTCTGACCCAACGTTTTGCCTTGCCGCTTGGCCACGCCCACAACTTGGTAGGGCTGCCCTTCGACACGAATTTCTTTCCCTAAGGGATCGGTGCCGGGCATCAGATTATCGACCACGTCCATGCCGACTACGGCGATGTTGGCGCGACGGTCGACGTCGTTCTCGTTCATCATGCGCCCGGAACTCAAATCCAGATCGAAGATCGCGACCATTCCCGGTGTCATCCCGCGGACCCAGGTGTCGCTACTGGCTTGCTGCTCGTACTTCATGTGGCCCGCGCCGTTGAAGGTGGAAGCTCCCAGTAAGGAACAACCTTTGCAGGCTTCCTTCACCGCCTCATAGTCCTCAAGCGTAAGATCCTTGCGCTTCTGCCCCTCTAGAAACTGATCGATGTTGGTGATGACCGGAGTGACTTTGCTGATGATGAAAACGTCTGCCCCAAGGTTAAAAACCTTCTCCGCGACGTAGTCTTGAATACCCGCTACAAAAGTAACCACGGTGATGACGGCGGCAACACTAATCACCACGCCCAGCAAGGTAAGCGCGGAGCGCAGTTTGCTTCCCCACAGCGACTGCAGGGCTATGCGGATGGCTTCCAGGAAGGTCATAGTTCAGTTGCCAGTGATCAGCTGCCAGTTGCCAGTCTCGGATGTTCAAGGTACTGCTTCGAAGTCTATGGTACGGCCCAGGTAGCTTGACGGTTCAGTTTAGCGCAGTTCAGCCGCCAGTTGTCAGTTGCCAGCCGCCAGTGGAGGCGCGGGCGTCCTCGCCAGCACGCCAACCCGAGCGCTCACAATTTACGACGAAGTCTAACCCCAGCAACTGGCAACTGATAGCTGACAACTGACAACTGCTTTATACTGAACCAGTAAGCAGCCGGACCGGACGGCCGCTCTCCTCCGCAAGGAGGAGGGAGGAAAGTCCGAACTCCGCAGAGCAGTGTGCCGGATAACGTCCGGGCGCCTGGGTTCAAGCCCAGTGTGACGGCCAGTACCACAGAAAATATACCGCCCCGGCGGCAACGCCAGGGTAAGGGTGAAAAGGTGCGGTAAGAGCGCACCGC
>JAYVEP010000208.1:0-26252 GCA_043749225.1 Acidobacteriaceae bacterium | reverse complement strand
CCGAGCATGGGCGACACTTCGGTGGACGACGAAGAAATCAGCATGGAGGAAGTTTTGGGGCGCGGTAAGCGCAAAGCGGCGGCGGAACATGCCGCGGCAGCGTTGCCGGTCGAAACTCCAGCGGTATAACCGGCGCGTTTTTGTTGGGCGGTTTGGACCCGCGTGCGTCCCCTCGCCGCGGGTCAAGTTTTGTGTACAGCGGCTAGCTTCTAGCTGCTAGCTAAAATCGGAAGAGCATAAACCAAGACCTGGATTCCGAAAGGTTCCAGATTTGGCTAGAAGCTTTTGGCTAGAAGCTTAGGAGCTAGCCGCTTAAATTTTCATACGAGCAAAAACATATGAGCACAACTATGAGCGAAGAGAACGTAAACATTTCCGCCGCACAAGTGAAGGAACTCCGCGAAAAAAGCGGCGCTCCCATGATGGATTGCAAGAAGGCCCTGGTCGAAGCTAAGGGCGACATCGAGGCCGCCATCGTTCTTCTGCGCAAGCGCGGCGTGAGTCTGGCTGGCAAGAAGGCCGCTCGCGTCACCAGCGAAGGCGCGGTCGGACACTACATCCACGCTGGCGGCAAAATTGGTGTGCTGCTGGAAGTAAACTGCGAAAGCGATTTCGTGGCTCGCACCGACGACTTCAAGGAACTGCTGCACGATATCTCCATGCATATCGCGGCTAGCGATCCGAAGTTTGTGCGCCGCGAAGATGTGACGCCTGCGGATTTCGAGCGTGAGAAGGACATCTATCTCGCGCAAGCCGTCGCGTCTGGCAAACCTCCGGCGATTGCCGAGAAGATGGTGGTCGGTAAGATGGCGAAGTTCTACGAGGAAGTGTGCCTGCTCGAGCAGCCCTTCATCAAGGACCAGACCACAACTATCGGCCAACTGATCGCGACGAAGGTTGGCAAGCTCGGCGAAAATATTGCCGTGCGCCGTTTCTCACGCTTCAAGGTTGGCGACGCCAGCGCGACCATCGCTTCCACCACGTACAAGACCGAAGGCGAAGCGAGCTAAGTGCAAGTGTGGGAGTTTCGAGTTTCAAGTTTCCAGTCAACCGGATTTTGAAACTCGAAACTTGAAGCTACGTCTTGCAAATCGAATCGACCAATATCCCCTATGCCCAAGCCCGCCTACCATCGCATCCTCCTCAAGCTCTCCGGTGAAGCTTTGGCTGGCACGCAGGGCTTTGGTCTCGAATCCAAACGCGTTCAGGAAATCGCTGAAGAGCTGGCCGAAGCGCAGAAGCTGGGCGCGCAGATTGCTATCGTAGTCGGCGGCGGCAACATTTTCCGCGGTGTCGCGCAGCAAGCCAAAGACATGGACCGAGTTTCCGCCGATCACATGGGTATGCTCGCCACAGTCATCAACGCGCTCGCGTTGCAGGATGCGCTGGAGAAGCAAGGCGCTCATACACGCGTGCAATCGGCCATCGTAATGAACCAGGTGGCGGAGCCGTTCATTCGCCGCCGCGCCATCCGGCATCTCGAAAAGGGCCGCATCATAATTTTCGCCGGCGGAACAGGCAATCCATATTTCTCCACCGACACCGCCGCCGCTCTGCGTGCGATGGAAATCAAAGCGGATGTGATTCTGAAAGCCACGCAGGTCGACGGTGTCTACGATGCCGATCCCAAGCTGGTGGCCGATGCCGTGCGCTTCACCGAAATCAGCTACATGGAAGTCCTGCGGCGCGGCCTCAAAGTGATGGATTCCACAGCCATCTCGTTGTGCAAAGACAACGATCTTCCCATCATCGTTTTCAAACTGGCCGAGCGCGGCAACATTCGCCGAGTGATTTTGGGAGAGCAGGTTGGCTCACGAGTCGGCGCTTAGTGGCTGCAAGATAAACCAAGAGCTTAGCGGAGCAAGCTCCGCTGCCACACCAGAACTTCTGGCCGCTGACAACTGCATTAGGTTTATAATCTTCCGTTCTGCTCATCATATTTTCAGGAGTCCACAATGGCGCAATCCGTCATGGCTACAATTCCCGCGCTGCGGGAATTGCAAGGCCAACTCAAAACCCGCATGGATAAGGCCGTCGAAGCCTTTCGCAAAGAAATGTCCGCGACGCGCACCGGCCGCGCTTCCGTCCACATGCTGGATGGCGTTGTTGTCGACGCTTACGGCTCGAACATGCCGCTGAATCAAGTCGCCCAGATTCACGCGCCAGAGGCGCAGCTCATCACCGTTACTCCGTTTGATCCCACGTTGCTGCCAAGTATCGAGAAGGCGATTCGCACCGGCGATCTCGGACTCAATCCCATGAATGATGGCAAAGTCGTTCGTGTGCCCATCCCGGCAATGACTGAAGAGCGCCGCAAAGAAATGGCAAAGCATCTGCACAAAATTCTGGAAGAGCATCGCACCGCCGTCCGCAACATTCGTCGCGACGGCAACGACGCCATCAAGAAAACGATGAAAGACAAGAAGATCAGTGAAGACGAAGAAAAGCGCTCCCTCGACGAAATCCAGAAACTGACCGATGAAGAAATTCGCAAGATGGAAGAGATGAGTCGGACGAAAGAGAAAGAAGTTTTGGAGCTGAAGTAGTCCGTGTGGGGCGGACACTCCTGTCCGCCTTGTCTTTGTCCGTGTAGGGCGAACATTCCTGTTCGCCCGCTTTTGACCTTGCCCGTTTTGACCCACGAAGACCGGCGAGCAAGAATGCTCGCCCTACACACTTGTCATAAGCTACTCCGCAGGTCCTTCATCAACAACATCAAATGCAGATCGTCAATCGGTGTTTCCTCGAATCCGAACTTCTTGTAGAACCGTCCAGCCTCCGCATCAATCGCATGAACCAGAACCGCGCGGATACCCAAAATGTCCGCCGCCGTTGCGATGCGGCGTAAGGCATCCTTGAGCAGCGCTGCACCCAGCCCTTGCCCCTGCGCCGTCTTGTCGACCGCCGACCTCGCCAATAAAGTTACCGGAACCGGATGCCGCGCCAGCCCCCGCGAAATTCTTTCTGGCGCAGCCTCCTTCGTCACGCTGCCGGCGGAAATGGAATAGTAGCCAACGACGATATTCTCTCGATGCCCCACATACGTGCGCGCTGTTTCGCTGCTCTGGTTCTTGAGCGAAAAGCGTTTGAGCCAGATATTCAACGACTCGTGTCGGCCACAATCGAACTGGCCCAAGTCGTGTTTTCTGGAGAGAGGTTCGACTTCAAAAAGCGGCGAACCTCCGTCTGACTTATCGCTCAAGGATGCTGGGCTCCGCCATTAGCTTGGAAAGCTGCTTATTCCGCCGAGCTGGGCGGTCCAGCGCGGCTAGGAACTGCGCCCAACGTTGCGGATCCAATGTGAAGTGATTTTGATCGGCGAGCGACTGTTCGGCTTCGGTGCAGGCGGATGCAACGATAAAGCTGCTTACGTTGACGCCTCGACGTTCCGCGCCCAACCGGATCAGCTCTTCCTGGCGGGCCGTGGCGCGAATATTCAGCCGCCTCGTCCGAGTTTCTGGCTTTGCTCTTCCCCGCGTTCTTTGTGCCCGAACCGCCATCGAGTTCTCCTTGTATGTACATTGTACACTAGCCTGTTGGGCAGACCACTGAACGGGGATTGGGGGGAGTTACGCCTCAGCTTCAATCACGCGCAAAAAAAAGCTGACCCGTGAGAGGGGCCGGCTTTTTGCTCGGGTTGCAATCGATCTTAGCGACCTTGGCGTTGCGCAGGAACTGCTGCCGGGATGGAAGCCGCAGGCGCCACAGGTGCCGAAGGCGCGACCGCCGTCGGCATAGTGGCTGCCGGCATACGCGTGGCCTCGAATCCCTTGCGGTGTCCCACAATGCGGTAGTCGAACGGCACATTGGAACGACCTCCGTTCAATTCCCGTACCTCGAAACCCGTGCTGGTCTGGTTGGTGACGTAGAGGCCGTTGCAGTCCCCGTTGGGCGTTACAAATACGTGGTATCCCTTGGCCAGGCCCACCGTCTGCACAAATGCCGCATCCAGCTTCACCGTGGTGATGCCGCTCCCCAGTTGTCCCGCGCCGAAGTCTTCAAACCACACTTCCGGCGACTCCATGGAAAACACCTTCACCATATTGCCGTTCGTCAATGGTACCGCCGCCGATTTCGTTCCGGTGGCCACCGTGTTGCCGAAGCTGTCCGTGTAAAACGTCGCTTTGGTATTGCCGTCGAACTGCGCTTCGATGAAACCTCCAATGGGAAGGCTATGGTTCTGAATCTGCACCGTCTGTGCACCACCGGTGTTGTCAAGCAGAATTGACTGCCCGGTCGAACTCGAAGTGCCAACGAACGCTCGAGTAAAAACCCCGAAAGTCCCACGGACGGCCGCTGGCGTCGACACATCGCCGGAGACGAAAACCCCTCCGCCAGCGATCAGATCTCCATTGGCAATAACTCTACTGCTAAAAGACTGGTCGGGACCGAACGTGTTGGATGCCGCCAACTGCGCGTAACGTCCGTCCGTAAACCCTGTGTTCAGACTCAACCCAACGTTGCCGCTGCCGCCGCCGCCGGTCAGACCCGTGCCCGCGACTACCCCCGTGATGGTACCTGCTCCAGGAAACGTTTGACCCGCCACGAAGTTAAGTTTCCCAAGGTTATCCAGCCTAAAAGCCGTACCCGATACGCCAAGTGCGGTTGTTGTGGTGGGGAATAACGTGACCGCTCCGCGCAGAAACGATGTGCCTTTTACATCAAGCTTGGCGCCCGGAGTAATGGAGCCGATACCCACATTGCCGCCAGTCGACTGGAAAATTATTGAGTTGCCAATCGCAGTTCCGCTGGTCCACTTGGGGATAAAGTTGATGGTGCCAGTTCCGGAAAGCGCCTGCTGCGCCACGGCGGACAGGCTGGAAAGCACACTGAAAACCACTACCGCGAGAATTAGCTTTTTCATGAGAATCTCCTGATTCAAAGTCTGGGAAGAGGGTTGCAGTGACGAGGACAGGCGGAAGGCTGTCAGCTTCGGGGGGAAGCAGGAGAAGTCTAGCACAGTAGGCCGAACTCGTAAGGCCCGCCAATTAACCGATTTGGGCCGAATGCCGCAAAAATTCGGCCCGCTGGCCAGCAGCGGTGACAACACTTCGTCTATATTCATGATTTAAGGAGAGCCATGAAATCCGTCGTCCATGCCGCCTGTCCGCACGATTGTCCCGACGCCTGCGGTGTGCTCATTACGGTTGAGGATGGGCGCGCCACCAAAATTCAGGGCGACCCTTCGCATCCGGTGACGCGCGGATTTCTCTGCGGTAAAGTCGCCAAGTATCTGGACCGCGTTTATTCTCCAGATCGCGTGCTCTACCCCATGCGGCGCGTGGCCGAGAAAGGAACCGGTCACCGCGATGGCCGCGACTTCATCCGCATCTCCTGGGATGAAGCTCTCACCGAAATTGCATCGCTCCTGAAGAGCGTTGCCCAGGAATTCGGTCCGGAATCGGTGCTTCCATATTCTTACGGTGGAACGCTGGGCGTGCTGGGGTTTGGTTCGATGGATCGTCGGTTCTTCCATCGGATGGGCGCATCGCAATTGGAACGAGCAATTTGCTCGGCGGCGGGCGAGGCGGGCCTAAAGTCCGTTCTCGGCGTGAAGATGGGCACCGAACCTGAGCAATTTCGCGAATCGAAATACATCATCGCCTGGGCCAGCAATATCCACGGCAACAACATTCATCTGTGGCCATTTATTGAGGAAGCGCGACGCAAGGGCGCAAAGTTAGTCGTGATTGATCCTTACCGCACGCGCACGGCTGCCCTCGCCGATTGGCATCTGCCCATCAATGCTGGAACCGACGCCGCGCTTGCGCTGGCCATGATGCACGTCATCATCAATGAAAATTTGCACGATGCGGATTACGTATCTCGTTACACGTTGGGCTTCGACCAGTTAAGAGCGAAAGTCCAGGAATATTCGCCAGAGCGCGCCGCGCAGTGGACGGGCATCTCCGCCGACGACATTCGCAAACTTGCCCGCGAATATGCGACGACCCGCCCAGCCGTCATCCGCCTGAATTATGGTGTGCAGCGCTCCGAACGTGGCGGAATGGCGACGCGCACGGTTGCCATGCTGCCCTGCATCACAGGTTCATGGAAAGAAGTTGGCGGCGGGCTGCAAATGTCTCTCAGCGGCTCGTTTGGCCTGGATCGCGACGTACTCGAGCGCACCGACTTAATGACAAGCGCGAGCCCATTGGGACATCCCGCCCGCGTGATCAACATGAATCGCTTGGGCAAGGCGCTAACAGAATTGAACGATCCACCCGTGAAAGCTCTGGTGGTTTACAACTGCAACCCCGCTGCCGTAACGCCCAATCACAATCTGGTGATCCAAGGACTGAAGCGAAAGGACTTATACACAGTCGTCCACGAACAATTCTTTACCGACACCACCGATTACGCCGACATCGTTCTACCCGCGACCACATTTTTCGAGCACAAGGACTTGCAGGCCTCCTACGGCCATTACTTTCTGCAGCTCTCGAATCAGGCGATTGCGCCGCTGGGAGAATGCAAATCCAACGTCGAGCTCTTCCGCGAACTCGCACGCTACATGGGCTGGCAGGAAGACTACTTCGCCGAATCTGACGACAGCATGATTGACGCGGCGCTGGCCAGCGGCAGTCCCAAACTGGCAGGCATCGACCGCGCACGCCTCGAAAAAGAAGGCCATGTCCGCGTGAATTTGTCGCCGCCCAATTCATATCAGAACGATCGTTCTGTTATAAAAAACACCACCGCAACAAACGGCGATTTTGTACCATTTCTCCCTTTCGCTCAAGGCAACTTCCACACTGCCAGCGGCAAAGCCGAGCTTTACAATGAGCAGCTTATCGCGCTGGGTCAGGATCCGGTGGCAGCATTCGTGCCGCCCGAGGAATCCCGCCACGGCACCGCCGCGAAAAAATTCCCCCTCGAGCTGCTGTCGCGCAAGGCGGACAACTTTCTGAACTCGTCTTTTTGCAACATTCCTTCTGTCCAGGCGATGCAGGAAGTTGGTTTGCTCGAGATGGCACCCGCGGATGCGTCGAAGCGCGGCGTGCGCGATGGCGATTCGGTCCGCGTTTTCAACGATCGCGGCGAGGTCCAACTGCGTGCTCGCGTGAACGGTTCTGTGCAGGCGGGGACAGTGGCATCTCACTTGCACTGGGCTAAACTTTCCCTCGGCGGGAAAAATATTAATGCCCTTACTTCAGAAAAATTGACCGACCTAGGCAACTCGGCGACGTTTTACTCCGTCTTGGTTGAGGTGGAGTCCGCGCGTCCGACCGTCTGACCGAAAATCTGACCCGGAATTTGGCTCACACCGGAAAATTGCTCAGCATGGGTTGTGTGGTTCTCCGAAGCGTACCGTATAATTAAAGTTTTGCTCATCGCCCAAGGACTGAGGTTAGCGCCATCGTTTTTCATAAGGATAGCTCTGTGCCAGCGTCAACAGGCTGGCGACCCCGCCGCGACTTTGCGAAAGTCTCCCAGGCTGGCTCGCCAGAAGGCCTCGTCATGGCCCCACAGCGCCTCCTGAGCGCTCGTTGGCTCCGCTTGGGCGCCCTAGGGGTTCTTTTGCTCCTGGCGACGCCCTGGGCCCTCTGCCAGCAGGATGTCCTGACCGACATTAAAGTCACCGGCAACCGCAAAATTCCCGCCGAAACGATCAAAGCGCGCGTTTTTACCCGCCCGGGGGACAGCTACGACGCCGCCGCGCTCGAGCGCGACTTCAATTCACTATGGAATACAGGCTATTTCGAAGACATTCGCTTCGAACGCCAGCAGACGCCCAAAGGCTGGGTGCTGCACGTTTACGTCAAAGAACGTCCCGTAATCCGCGATATTCAGTACCTTGGCATCGGTTCGGTCACGACCAGCGATATTTTGGAGCGCTTTAAGCTGGCCAAGGTTGGTCTATCCAAGGAAAATTCATTTGATCCCACAGTTGTTAAGAAGGCGGAAGTGGTTCTAAAGCAGTTGTTGTCCGAGCATGGGCGTCAATTTGCGAATGTGCGGACGGAAGTTCGTCCTATTCCACCTGCGGCGATCGGCGTCACGTTTGTAGTAAAAGAAGGCCCCAAGGTCAAAGTGGGACGCATCAAGTTTGAGGGCAACAAGAACGTCAACTCGCGGACGCTGCGCACGGCGATGAAGAACTTGAAGCCAGTTGGCGTACCGCACTCGATCTTTCTGGAAGGCCTGTTTCCTAAGACTTACGATGCCAGCAAGTTGGATGAAGATACCGAGCGTGTTCGGGCTGAATACCAGAACCGTGGTTACTTTACGGTAGTCGTGCAGGATCCGAAGACGAAGATTCGCGACACGGGCAGCCAGAATGGGCTCAAGATTCCGCTGCTGCACGGCGGCCCGGGCAAGTCAGTGGATATCACGATGCCGATTGAAGAGGGTGAACTCTATCATCTTGGCTCGATTAGCTTTAAGGGCAACAAGGCGGTGACGAACGTCAAGGCGTTGCG
Source organism: Acidobacteriaceae bacterium (assembly GCA_043749225.1). GTDB lineage: Bacteria > Acidobacteriota > Terriglobia > Terriglobales > Acidobacteriaceae > JANXUC01. The sequence goes on along the minus strand of JAYVEP010000208.1, from coordinate 17,829 downwards.
GTCGCTGTTTGCGATGAAGGATGGCGACGTCTTCAATCGAGAGAGGGTGAGCAAAGGCCTGGAGTCGTTGCGCAAGGCTTACGGCGAACTCGGCTACATCAACTTCACGCCACTGCCTGACACAAAGATCAACGACCAGAAGAAGGTCATCGATTTAACGATTGATGTGGATGAAGGCAAGCAATATTTCGTGCGGCGCATTGAATTTGCTGGCAATACAACCACGCGGGACAAGGTTATTCGCCGCGAGGTTGTGCTGGAAGAAGGTCAGGCCTACAACTCACGCCTGTGGGAGTTGAGCATCCTGCGCCTGAACCAGTTGGGCTACTTCGAACAGCTCAAGGCGGATGATCCTAACGTGACGGATCGCAAGTTGAACGATAAAGAAGGCACCGTCGATCTCACGCTGAAGGTCAAAGAAAAGGGCAAGAACAGCATTGGTTTAACGGGGGGCGTGAGCGGACTGTCGGGCGCGTTTATTGGCTTGAACTACTCCACCAACAATTTGTTTGGGTTGGGCGAGACGCTAGATGTGCAGGCGTCGGTCGGCAATCAGCAGCGCAATATCAGCCTGGGCTTTACGGAACCGTATTTGTTTGATCGCCAGTTGCAGGCGGGTATCCGTGTCTTTAGCAGCAAGTACAACTACAACCAGGCAAAGAACTACCAGCTGCAGACCGGGCAACGTCTCAACCTGACACAAGACCAGTTGCAGAACATTCTGAACTACACCACGAACAGCACCGGAATTCAGCTTTCCATCAGCCACCCGCTGCATCATTCGCTGAAGCGGGTTGGTATCAGTTATTTGCTGGACCGTTCGTCGACGCAGACGTTCAATACGAGCTCGACGACGCTGTTCCAGAATCTGCAGTTCCGCAATTTCTCGGGGCCGAACGCGCTAAACGGAATCATTACCAGCCAGATCACGCCGAGTTTCAGCTTCAGCACGCTGGATAGCTCTTACGCTCCCCATCACGGGAAAAGCGTGTCCATAGCGGCGGAAATCACTGGTATTGGCGGCAACGTCCGTTACATTCGTCCACTCATCAGCTACAAGCAGTTCATTCCCATGAACAAGGGGCGTAATGCGCTGGGATGGAACTTGCAGGCGTCGTATCTGACTGGATTCGGCGGGTTGGTGGCGCCTCCGCAGGATCGCTATTACCTTGGCGGCGAAAACGATATTCGCGGTTTTGACGTGCGCACGATTACACCGTATGCGTATTTCCCCACGAAGGTGGATTTCACTCTCCGCACGCCGGACGGGCTTATTGTTCCAGTTCCTAACGATCCGAGGCACCGCGCCTGGACCGTTCCGATTCCAGTGCAAAGCATCGTGATCCCCGGAGGCGATACCAGTCTGGTCGCCAATGTCGAATACCGCATCACCATCGCTGGCCCGGTTGCGATCGCGCCGTTTCTGGATATTGGAATGAACCCCATCATTCGTAAGTCGCAGTTGCGGACTGCGGACGCGCAGTTTGCTTCCTTGAAAGCCGACAAGTTTGGATGTGCCAATCGAGATATTGGCGGTACGGGAGACTGCATCATCGATCCCACGCTGGTACAGCCGGCATTTTCCCGCAATATTCCGCTGGTAGCGGGGACGAATTGGTTTCCGCGCATGTCGACGGGAATTGAGTTGCAGGTCTTCCTGCCGGTGGTGAACGCCCCCTTCCGCATCTACTACGCTTACAACCCGCTGCGGCTGGACGACAGGGCGCAGAACCCGCTGCTGCTTTCGACGGATGATTTCACCAAGCTCTTTCCGAACAATGCCGCAGGCCGATACAGCGCCGAGCAAGCCATCCTGCAATATGGGTCACAATTCCGTATTCGAGAGCCGAGGAAGACGTTCCGGTTTACTGTGGCGACGACGTTCTAGAGCGTAGCGTTTACCCGCCACGACTGGACCTTCTGGAGATGATAGCGGCGCAACTCCAGTCTTGACCTGTATATATAAAATTCGTCATATGTATATACAATAACGGGGCGGAGCTATGGCCGTTAAAATGACATCGATCCGGCTGGATACCCGGTTAGCGGACGACGTGGCAAAGGCTCTGGGCGTGAAATCGCGCACTGCGGCTGTGCATATCGCGCTGCGCGAGATGCTGGCGCTTCAGCGTTTCAAGACGCTGATGAAGAAAAACGCCGGGAAGCTTTCTTTCGCAGGCTATGACAAATAGCTTCGTGGTCTTCGATTCGTCGATTTTCGTCGACTATCTTTGCACCGCGCAACATGAAGACCGCATCTCTTCCGTCAGTGGATTGCTAAGAACTTCGTCTGTCGTTCTTGCCGAGTTGTGGCGCGGAGCGGCCACACGTGCCGATCGCGAATTTCTTGCAACGATCGAGAAGAACCATCCCGTCCTGGTACCTTCGGAGCAAAACTGGCTCGAATCGGGCCAACTCCTCAACACCATGGGCCGCGACAAAGGCTTCGGCGTGGACAAGTTGCGCGATCTGCAATTTGATGTTTTGATCGCCTTGACAGCCCGGTCCATTGGAGCGCGCCTTATCACGTCGAATCGCGACGATTTTGAACTTATCGCGTCTTACAAGCCCATACATCTCGAAATCTGGTAGGCATATCCGTTTGACGCTGAACCCGCATCAAACTATACTTTGGGTATCCGCGCCCTGACCGTAATTTCGGGGCGGAGAGGCACAACGTAGTAATTTGTGTGCAGAGCGGGTCTGTTCCCGCCCTCCCGGGCCAAAATCCCGCGGCGTGCCGCCCCGGCAAGAGCCTGAGGTCAATCTCAGATTTCCGGAAAAATTCAAGGAGTTTAAAGCCACCCATGAGCAATAAGTTTGCGCAATTCGTTTTGGCTGCTTCGTTTCTGACGGTTTTGTCGATTCCGGCAGCTTTCGCCCAAGCCGCCGCAGCAGCGCCGGCAGGCGGCACCAAAATCGGTATTATCAGCATGCAGGATGCGGTGCTCGCCAGCAATGAAGGCCAGAGGGATTTTGAAGCTCTGGGCAAGAAGTTTGAACCCAAGCGCGCTGAACTCAAGAGCGTGGCCGACGAGCTCGACAGCATGAAGAAACAGCTCGACACGCAGGGTCCGAAGCTCAACGACGATGCGCGCGCGGATCTGGTGAAGAAGATCGAATCCAAGCAGAAGACGCTGACCCGTTCCAGCGAAGATGCGCAGAACGATTTTCAGGCGCAGCAAAATGAGGCGTTCCAAAAGATTCTGCAGAAGATTGGACCGATCCTCGACAAGTACGCGAAGGAGAATGGTCTGGGCGTAATTTTGGATGCGTCGCGTCCGTGGCCCGAAGGCCAGGTTCTGTGGGCGAACGATGTCGTGAACATAACCAAGCCCTTGGTGGATGCTTACAACGCTTCCTCGGGTGTTGCGGCTCCTACTAAGCCCGCTGCTGCGGCGAAGCCTGCGGCGGCCAAGCCAACTGCTCCAGCGCCGAAAGCCAACTAGGGTTAGATCAACACTGTTAGATCGACACTGAAAGTTAGATAGACACCGGAGTTTCGGTAAAAGTTTCCAACGGACCGCGTTACGCGCGGTCCGTTTTTTCTTGTGCCGTTCCTGGAACTTTGTTTGCTGGGTGTGGTGTCCAACTGAGTAGCTTTCGTTGCATGAATGCTTTCGAGCGAGATTCTCCCTCAGGGGCTGAAGCCCGCGTCTCGGCTGGGTCTGGCGGCACGACGGAAGTCGTGCCCTTCCCAAAAGAGTTTGTTTCCGAAAGGCATTTATGAAGACGCACAAGCTACGGGAGGACACCAACGATGTTGCTGACTACGGATCCGGCTTTTGACAATCCTCGTCGCGGATGGGCGACGCTGACATCTTTTGCGGTGCAGACTGCGGCAGTCGCCATGCTACTGGCGATTCCCATATTGCATCCGAGCTTATCGCCGCAACTGGACTCGGCGCCGCCGCTGGTGCCGCTGTTCAGGCCGAAGTTCGTTCCGGTGGTGGGGCAGCCTGCAACTGGGAATTCCGCTCCTACGCGACCGGCTACCTTCACGGCTCCGTGGAAGGTTCCTACTTCCATTGATCGGACCGCGGACAAGCAGAACACGACTACCGTTGCGTTGGACGAGCCGCCTTGTACTTCCTGCCTGGTCGGTGGGGGGGATCAGGGACCCGGCATTCAAGGGGTGAACATAAATGGGACAGCGCTGGTTCCTGCGCCGCCTGTGGCCCATAATCCCCCGCGCGTGTCGATCATGATGGATGGATTTCTCATCCAACGCGTGCAACCGGACTATCCAGCCATCGCCAAGCGAGCTGGCGTTCAGGGGGCGGTAGTCATCGCTGCGCTGATCAGCAAAGAGGGCACGATTGAAAACCTGCATGTTTTGAGTGGGCACCCGATGCTGATTCCGGCGGCCCTGAGTGCGGTGAAGCAGTGGCGGTATCGACCGTATATTCTGAACGGCGACCCGATTGAGGTGGATACGCAGATTACGGTGAACTTTGTGTTGTCGGGGAATTAGGGCTGTGGGAGGGTGAGCGAGCTTGTAGGCTGGCATCTCCGCGGCTTGTCCCGGGGCGTCGCCCTCCCCGTGGCGATTTTCGGTGCAACGACTGCGCGGGCAAGATGCCCCCGCTACTGCCGGCGAGACACCAGCGCTACAAAGGCGCGCACCCATCAGTGCTGGGACTTTCGTAGTTACCAGTTCTGCTCGTGGTGGCCGATATAATCGGCCCGTGGCTAGTGTTAGCGTGAATCCGCGTGTTTCGACCCGTCCGACGTGGGCGGAAGTTTGTCTGGGCAATCTCTCGCACAATTTTCGAGAGGTGCAGCAGCAGGTTGGGGCGTCGATGGTGTGCGGCGTGGTTAAGGCTGATGCTTACGGTCACGGGGCGGTGGAGTGTGCCTTGGCGTTGGAGAAGGCGGGCGCCCGGTGGTTGGGCGTGACTTCCACCGATGAAGCGTTGCCGCTGCGCGAGGTGGGAATTCTGGCGCGCATCCTTTTGATGACCGGTTTCTGGCGGGGCGAGGAACATGAAGTTGTTCGCCAAAATTTGACCGCTACCGTTTGGGAAGCTTGGCATTTGGAATTGCTGGATCGAGCGGCTATTGAACTGAACGTGCCGGTTGTTGCGGTGCATTTGAAGATCGATAGCGGCATGGGCCGCCTTGGCGCTTCTCTGGATCAGCTGCTGCCGCTGCTGGCGTTACTGAAGCGATCAATGCGTTTGAAATTGGAAGGTCTGTGTACGCATTTTGCGTCGTCCGAAGTGGTGGACGCTGCGGAAATGGAACGGCAGATTGAGCGCTTCGCCGTTGCGGAAAAGCTAGTCCGGGATTCCGGTTTCGCGCCGGAGATCGTGCATCTGTCGAACTCCGCTGCGGTCGTCACACGGCGGGATTCGTGGCGAAACATGGTGCGCCCGGGATTGGCTCTATATGGCTACACGCTTCCGCTGATGAAAGCAGGGAAGCTGGCCGACATTGAAAGTGGAATAGATCTGCGTCCTGTGCTTTCCTGGAAGACGCGCATTCTGTCTTTGCGGGATGTGGGCGCGAATCAAGCGCTCGGCTACAACGGAACTTACGTGACCCCGTTGCCGTCGCGCATCGCCGTTTTACCCCTAGGTTATGCGGATGGATTGAATCGCCGACTCTCGAATCGCGGTCGTGTAATTGTTCGTGACAGGTATGCGGCGATCGTGGGTCGTATTTCGATGGACTTGACGCTGGTTGACGTTACGGGCATCCCGGAAATTGAAGTTGGAGATGAAGTGATCCTAATTGGGTCGAGTAGTACGTGCTCGGTGGATGCGCTGGAGCAGGCGCGCCTCGCCGAGACCAGCCCTTACGAAATTCTGTGCGGGTTGTCGAAGCGCGTGCCTCGGAAGTATGTTGAGCGCTAGTTTCCGCTAGGGATTTGCGGAAAAGTTGAAGAACAACTCTGGCGATACGTGAAAGCGCTCTGACAGCTTTTGGATGTGACTGGTTGTCATGTTTCGTTTTCCGTGCATCACTTCGGAAACAATACTTGGCGTGCCAAATATATCCGTAAGATCTTTTTGCTTTAGAGCATTGGCTGCCATCAATTCCTGGACAACTTCGACTGCGGAAGACTGTTGTGCCAACCTATAGTGGCTTTCTTCGAAAGCTTCAATAAGAACCGTCAGCAATTCCATGAGCTGCCTTTCGGCGGCGCTAGGCCGAGCCTTACCGCCCAATTTTTCCAGCTGCTGGATCGCGAGCTCATTTTCCGATTCTGAATGAATCGGTTTTGGCAGGGTTCGCGCTAGAAGCGCCCGGTATTCTTTGACGGCGGTCGCGCTCATTTTTTCCGGATTCCCTTGGCATATTCGGAATGGGTCATGACGTGCTTGATGAAAATCAACCCAAACTTATATTCAATTTTTACGATCAAGCGGTAAACGTTGCCCCTGATGTTGAACACGGTGCAGGGTCCAACCAAATCGGCGTGGGGGTAGGTTTTCCTTACGTCGACAAAGCTTTTCCAAGTTGCCTTCCGTGCAATTCTGTACCAGATGCCAAGAGGCACGCCTGCATCGGGGTACCGAATCTCAAATTCCCGCAATGCCTTCCGGCTGATGACATGCATGTGGCGCTAGTTCGCAAATTGCGAACTCAACTCAGTATCTTCGCAAAGTGCGAATTTGTCAATTGCGGATTCAAGCTCTAGGTGCGCGATGTGGAAGCCAATAAATCTCCCAGAAGAGCGCTCTTTTCTGGAATCAAGGTGATCTTAGCTTTGCTGTCCAGGATTCTCTGCGTCTCCAGAATTTCGAACATAGCGGTTTCCACATCTGGGTCGGCAACGACTTTGTGCAGAGCTTCGCCGACGATGCGTGGGCGCATGGCTGCGGCTTTTGCGAATTCGACGGCCGCCTGTCGTTCCGCTGTGCTGGTAATAATGCTGACCTGGTTGGCTCCATCCTGCTTGATGGATGAAGTGACCTGGCGCAAGCGGTTTACAACTTTTTCTTCGATCTGCTTAATCATCTGGACATCGCGGAAGTGTACTTTGCGAATGTAGACGGAGCCCAACTTGTAGCCCCAATCGTGGGATAACGGGGAAACCTCAGCCCGCACGGTCTGGCTCATGGAATGACGGTTTTGCAGCATATCCGCAAGTTTCATATTGCTCAGGCAGCGCACCGTGGAGTTGCTGACGTTGGCAGCGAGCGAACCGCGCGGGTCCGCGTTTTTGAAAAGGAACGCTACGGGGTCACTAACGAACATTTCGTACCAGATGCCGATACCCATCGGCGCGCCTTCTTCCGAGTTGACCGGCTGGCTGCGCAGGTATTGCTGGTCAATCCGCATATCGAGTACGTACAAGCGTCCGAGCCAACGAACAATCGGCGCCTTCAATCCCAACTTGAACAGAAGGATGTGCAGCCCGGGCTCGTCAAGAATTGCAACGACTTTGCCGAAGAGCACATAAACGTAGCAACGTTTCTCCTCGACAATCGCATAGACGCCGAAGAGGCGTAGCAGGAAAAACAGAATGGGCTCGGCCACGAAGCAAACGGCGAAGGTAACCAGGACGGCAACTATGAAATTCATCGCTTAGTCTCCATGACGACCTGCTGAGCCTGACCAAATAAGCCCAGCCGCACGTTACGCACATAGGCGCGCAGAGCGCCTTCGCCTGTTGTTTTCAATTCCGATAACTGGCTTGCCAGAGAAATGAGAGGCTGAACTTCTGCCTGCGCCTTGAGGGTTTCAATCTCCGCGGCCCGCTTTGACTGTTCGATTCGCTGATCGGCGGAGGCTTGCGCGAGACTGATGTCGGAAGAAACCATATTGTGCGCGGTGTTGATGGCTGCCAGCGCTGATTCCACTTCCGGCGGCGGATCAATGCCGGTGATGAGGGATGCGTCCAGAATCATTCCGTAACGGGCGTTGGAGGAAGAGCACTCTTGATCCATGTGCTCATTCAGATCGCGCAGATTTTTTCGCAGATCGTTGATGGAAATTCCGGTGGTGCTCGCCAATACTTCAACTGCTTCCTTCGGGTTGGCGGGGGCCTCAAACGTGGCAATTCTTTCGCGCAAGACGGAAACGAAATAGCCCATCACGTGCGCAATAGGACTTTTCACTCCAAAGATGTAGGCATAGAGATTGTTCTCCGAAACGTGATAGCGGAGTTGCCCAGTGAGTCCGGTATTGAGCTGGTCTTTGGTCACGGCTTCGACGATTGTGCCCGCGTGATTCGCGGCAGGCACTTCGGGATCGAAGGCCAGGTTTACGGTCTGGGTCGCGATGGAGACTTTATAAATTCGTTGCCAGGGCCACTTGAAGTAGGGGCCACCCGGCATGATTACGCGAACCTGCGGATAGTTGTAACGCTGCTTTTCCTCGTCATCCAAGCCAGCGGCGATGGGATCGTTCAAAGTGGTTGCGATGCCCAGTCGCTCAGCGCGACCAAAGCTGGTCTTAACAGCGCGTTCATTCTGGTCTACGGTGTAGATACCGCCCACGAGATAGCGAACCAGAAACCAGATGATGAAGCCAAGGAAAACTGCAGCGAGGATACCTGTGTCCATGGAGCAGCGCCTCCGTAGCAAAGTAAATCTCGAAATGCGAACGATTTAATTGCAACTAAAGATACACGACGGCTGAGTATTGCCGGAAGTATGCAGTCAGATGGGGGAAGCCAACCTGCAATCGCCTTCAACGGCGACGTGCTTTGCATTTATCATAGAGGGTAGAGAATCATGCCCAAATGGTACGACCGCTGGATGTACGACTGGGAGACACGGCTGACCGCCGTGGACAACAACCGAGTGGTGCGCCCGCTCGAGTGGGGAATCGATTGGACCCATGGCTGGCCCTGTCGCGACGGCCTTCGTCCCGGCCAAGTGCCGAGCGATCCTGAGCAATATTTGCGGCTCTATAACCAGCGCATTATCGACCACAGCGACGAGTTCTTTGCTTACCAGACGCCGGCGGATTTCCGTTTGGAAGAGCGTCCCGTGCAAGTCTTCAGTACCCGAGCCAAGCCTGAACCCAAGCTGGAAGAAAAGGTAAAAGGCCAGCGGGCCAATTTTCTGCGGTTTACTTCGCCAGTGAAGACTACCTATCCCGAAAATGACTTGGTGAACGCGCGCTGGTTCCCCGCGCAAGGGAAGCGCGCCGTGGTCGTGTTGCCACATTGGAACGCGAATGGTCTGCAATATAATTCGCTGTGTTCGATTTTGAATAGAGTTGGCATCGCGGCTCTGCGCATGAGTTTGCCGTATCACGATATTCGCAAGCCTGCGGAGATTCAGCGCTCGGACTATGCGGTTTCGTCCAACATTGGGCGGACGCTGGATTCGGCGCGGCAGGGTGTGATTGATCTGCGCTGCTGCCTGGACTGGCTGCAAAGTCAGGGTTACACGGAGCTGGGCATGATCGGTACGAGTCTGGGATCCTGCTACGGATTTCTGTGCGCAGCGCATGAACCACGAATCAAGGTTGCTGCCTTCAACCATGCTTCCACATATTTTTCCGATGTAGTGTGGACGGGGCAGTCAACTCGCCATGTGCAGGAAGGACTGGCCACCGTGATCACGCAGGACCGTTTGCGCGATCTTTGGATGGCTGCGAGTCCAGCTGCGTATTTCGACAAGTACGCGCGCTTTTCGCGCAAGACGATGATCATTTTCGCTACGTATGATTTGACGTTCTTGCCGGAGTTTTCCAAACAGATTATCAGCGAGCTACGTAAGCGCGACGTTGATTTGAAAGCCGTGGAGCTGCCTTGCGGTCACTACACCTGCGGCGAAGCGCCGTTCAGTTATATGGATGGCTGGCACTTGGTGAAGTTCGTGCGCGACTCATTGAAGGCTTAGAAAGGAAGACTTAAAAAGCAGCTGATTTTGGCGCAGGCCATGAAGCTGGTAGGCTAGATCTACGAGGGTAAAGACGATGAAAAACACCGCGATGTCCCGCTCGTTGGCTGAATTTGATCCGCAAATTGCCGCTGCCATTGACAGCGAAACTCGCCGCCAGCATGAAGGCCTGGAGCTGATCGCCTCCGAGAATTTTGTGAGCGAAGCCGTGCTCGAAGCGGCCGGATCGGTCTTCACAAACAAGTATGCCGAAGGCTATCCGGGCAAACGGTATTACGGTGGCTGTGAATACTCTGACATTGTTGAGAATCTTGCCCGCGAACGTGCCAAGCAGCTTTTTGGCGCGGAATTCGCTAATGTACAGCCACATGCGGGATCGCAAGCGAACATGGAAGCTTTCGCTGCCGTTCTTCAACCCGGCGACACGATTCTCGGCTTGAACTTGGCGCACGGCGGCCATCTTACGCACGGGCATCCGCTGAATTTCTCCGGCAAGACCTATCGCATTATTCCTTATGGCGTCACGCGCGAGACCGAAACCATCGACTATGACGAAGTCGAACGGCTCGCAGTACAAGAGAAGCCGAAGCTCATCATCGGCGGTGGTAGCGCCTACCCGCGGACCATCGATTTTGCCCGCATGCGCCAGATCGCCGACAAAGTTGGCGCACTCTACCTCGTCGACATGGCGCACTTCTCCGGACTCGTCGCAGGCGGCGCGCATCCTTCTCCGGTCCCGCACGCGCACATCGTGACTTCGACAACGCACAAGACTCTAAGAGGACCACGTTCCGGCATGATTCTCGCGAAGGCTGATTTCGGTGCTGCCATCGACAAAGTTGTCTTCCCGGGAATGCAAGGCGGGCCGCTGGTCCACATCATCGCGGCGAAGGCGGTCTGTTTTCTGGAAGCATTGCAGCCAGAGTTCCGCACCTACGCTCACCAGGTAGTTGCGAATGCGAAGGTTCTTGCCGACGCGATAGCCGCCGAAGGGTACCGTATTATTTCCGGAGGGACCGATACACACGTGATGCTGGTCGACGTTTTCGCGAAAGGCATGTTCGGTAGCGAGGCGGAAAAGGCTCTTGGCGAAGCCGGAATCACGGTCAACAAGAATGCCATTCCGTTCGACGCGAATCCTCCGATGAAGCCCAGCGGCATTCGCATTGGCACGCCAGCTCTTACCACTCGTGGGATGAAAGAGGCCGAGATGAAGCGCGTGGGTAGCTGGATTGTGGAGGCGCTGAATAAACGGTCCGACACCTTTGCGCTGGGCAAGATTCGCAAGCAGGTCGAAGAATTTGCGGAGGAGTTTCCGCTGTATCCCGAACGGCGCGCGAAATCACTGGCTGGTGTTCGCGCATAGCTTTGCTCTCCTGTGGTTAAATCATTCGGTGAAGATTGCGATTGATGTTCGCCGCATTTCGGATTTTGGCATTGGCACTTACATCCGGAATGTTGTGCGCACGCTGGGGCGACTCAATCACGGCAATGAATATGTGCTGGTCGGAAATCCAGAAAAAATACTTGCGATTGGCCCTCTGCCGCAGAACTTCCATACGGTCCCCCTCAGCCACACGGAGCTTTCTTTAGCTGGATGGCTGCAGTTCCGGTCCATCGTTCGTCAAGCCCGTTGCGATCTGGTGCACATTCCGCATTTGTCCTGGCTGCCGCGCGCCCTGCCGTGCCCTTATGTGATGACGGTCCACGACCTGCAGGAACACCTGGTGGGAACTCGCGGAACCTCCGCACTGAAGCGGTCGGCGCACTTTCAGCTGACGCGACGCGTTCTGGAACGCGCGGCGCGCGTGATGGCCGTCTCGGAGTTTACGCGGAGCGAAATTCAGAGCCGGTTCGGAATTCCGGACACGAAACTTGATGTTGCCTACAACGCTCTGGATGAACGCTTTCGAAGCGGTCACGCGACGGAGGCTGAGAAGTTACTCATTGCCCAGCGTTATCAAGTGAACTACCCGTTTCTTCTCTACGTGGGCAGTGTGAGTCCGCACAAAAATGTAGTTCGCACTATTGAGGCTTTTTCCGCACTCAAGGCGGAGCTCGCGAAGGAAAACCAGTACCCCGACTTGAAGCTGATTATTATCGGCGACGATGTTTCCAGTCATCCTGATTTGCGCCGCACCGTGCTGCGTAGCGGTATGCAGAACGAAGTCCGCTTTCTAGGCTTTGTGCCGATTGATATTTTGCGCATTTTTTACGATGCGGCGAAGGTGTTCGTTTTCCCGTCGCTGTACGAGGGTTTCGGGCTGCCGCCGCTCGAAGCCATGGCCCACGGAACGCCAGTGGTGACCTCAAACACTTCTTCGTTGCCAGAAGTTGTCGGCGACGCTGCCGTTCTGGTGAATCCGGAAAATGTGTTTGAAATTATGCGTGGAATGTATAGCGCCTTGCTTGATACCGAATTGAGAGCAAGACTTAAACAGCGCAGCATCGAACAATCCGCTCGTTTCTCCTGGGACGCCTCGGTGCGCGTGCTGCTGGCAAGCTATGCTGCGGCCGCCAACGCACGATCCGCGCACACCGGTCCTCTGATTCCTGCTGGCTGAGATCTATCGCCCGCTAAGCTGGGTACTTCTGGCTGATGTAGCTTTCCATTTCGACGATGGTTTGTTCTTGTTTCGAAACAATCCATTTTACGATGTCGCCGATGGAAACTACAGCCAGCACTCGGTCGTTCTCCAGCACGGGCAGGTGGCGGATGCGGTGCTGCGTCATCAGCGCCATGCATTCGTCTACAGCTTGTAGCGGGGTGACGTAGAGAACCGGAGCGGTCATGATTTCCGCCACCGTTGTGTCCTTCGACGATCTTCCCTTGAGTACGACTTTGCGCGCATAGTCGCGCTCCGAGAGAATTCCAACCAGCTTTCCCTCCGACATTACGAGCAGGGCCCCAATCCCTTTTTCGGCCATTGCCTCCACCGCCGAATAGACGGACTGCTCCGGCGTCACCGACCACACGACGCCACCTTTACTCTTCAAAACCGAGCCAATTGTGTCGTTCAGTCTCATAGGGAACCTCCGCAGAGAATGTGCGCCCAGAAATGCTCAGAGTCAAGGGAACTTTTTAGGGCGGTGAGTCAACTAGACCCAGGCAACTCGCCTGACGACGGGTAGAACTCGAGCCCAGCTTATAATCAGCAAGCACTTCTACAACCATTGAGGACTAGAAAAATGCGTATTGAGACGCTGGCGGTTCACGCGGGTGCGGAACCCGACCCCGCGACGGGGGCAGTCGCGCCGCCCATTCATCTTTCGACCACGTTCGAACACGGCCCAGCCTGCGAAGATCTTCACGGCTATTCCTACATACGGGAAAAGAATCCGACGCAGTCTCGGCTTGAAGAGGCCATGGCACAGCTTGAAGGCGGCGAGTCAGCGCTGGCATTTGGTTCAGGCATGGGAGCGGGATGTACCGTGCTGCAGTCGCTGCCGCCGGGTTCTCACGTGATTTTTCCTGACGATCTATACACAGGGTTCCGACATCTTTACCACGAGTACTTGCCGAATTGGGGAATTGAGACGACGGTTGTAGAAATGGAAAGCCTAGACCAGTTGAAGGCTGCCATCCGTCCGAACACTCGCCTTATCTGGGCCGAGACGCCGTCGAATCCTCTGATGAAGATTACCGATGTCGCTGCTGTCGCCGACATCGCGCACGCCGCGGGAGCGCAATTGTTGGTGGATAACACGTTCGCTACCGCGATTCTGCAAAGGCCACTGGAACTGGGTGCGGATATCGTGTTCCATTCCACAACAAAGTATTGCGGCGGCCACAGCGACGTGCAGGGCGGTTGCCTGGTTTTGAAGCAGCGTGAACCGGCGCAGAAGCAGCTTAGCCACGAACATCTTTACCGCACCCGCACGTTAATGGGGGCCACGGCGTCGCCGTTTGCATCTTGGCTGATCCTGCGAGGGCTGCGGTCGCTCCCTTGCCGTATGGAAAAACACTCTTCCAACGCCGAGAAGATTGCGGAAGTTTTAGCAAAATCGAGCAAGATCGAACGAGTTTGCTATCCGGGTCTGTCCTCCCATCCGGGGCATGAGATCGCTCATCGCCAAATGAAGGGCTTTGGTGGAATGCTTTCTGTTTTAGTTCGCGGCGGCTATGACGAGGCGATCCGCGTGGCCTCGCGAGTTAAACTTTTCACCAACGCCACCAGCCTCGGCGGCACCGAAAGCCTGATCGAGCACCGTGCCTCCTCGGAAGGGGAGGGAACGCAAGTCCCACAGAACCTTCTGCGCCTGTCGGTCGGATTGGAACATGTCGATGATCTGATCGAAGATTTACTGCAGGCTATTGGGTAAGTATTTCCGGCGCTAACTCGACTGGGAAATTCACCGAGCGGGCGATGAAGCAGAACCTGTGCGCCTCGCTGTGAAGAGCGAGCGCCTTTGCGCGGTCAGCCTCTGCCAAAATCTTCACCGCCGGCCTCAGCAGCACGCGAACGGAGTTCCTGCTGCCCTACGACGGCGAATGCTTCCTGCGCACGGTCGGCGTTGATGTGAGCCCGCTGCGCGGATTGCGCCGTTCCTTCGCCCGCAAGTGTATGGATTGGACCGAACGCCATCACCACATCGGAGGCGCGGTAGGCGCGGCGATGCTTACGGGGTTTCTAGAGAAGAAATGGGTAGCCCGCATTGGCGACACCCGCGCAGTTCGTATGACGTATGAAGGGCAGAAGGTGTTCGAGAGTCTGTTCGCGATTCGGTGTTCCGCGCTGAGATCAAATCTCAAGTCGGTTACCAATCGGCCCTAGGCTTGTGTGCAGCTATTTACAGGGAAAGGCATCCTTGAGGGCAGTCATGGTCAACAGGCCAGCGCCCAAATGCAGCTTCTCAGGGTGGTCTTTCAGGTACTTCACAACAACCTTAGTGATCTGTCCCACTGTCACTTCATCCGGCACACACACATTCTCAATACCAACTTGTTTGAGGTTGAGAGCTTTACTCACCATTGAATAACCGGTAAACACGCCTTCTATATAGGCTTAGCACTGGAGCACACCTGTTAGCTCGGCAGGTTCTTGAGTCTGCGCCGACTTATCCGCATTTTGGCATAAGCTCAGGAGAGTGTTGCCGTCGCCAACCGCAAAACAAGGGCACGACACCAGCGCGAAAGAGAATAGCAGCATAAACCGCCCGAGGTTATTTTTCATGGCAGCATTGTTGCGCCCAGGTTGGCCATTAGTCAATGGCAAGGCTCGGAAGGTGTCAGCAGCCTGTTGTTCTTTGCTTCCTGACTGGCGTAGAAGAGAGGGAGGATTCTTGCTTATGGCTGTCACGCAGCAAAATGGTATTAGTGGCAAGGTCTGTGGAGGCTGCAAACGTGGAAACCACTGACTGATTTCTACTCAGACCCCAAGAAAGGACCGTCCCAGGGCGGGAAACACTGCCGCTGCAAAGAGTGCCAGTCTAGGGATCACAAAGCACGTTACGCACAACGCCGCCGAAAATCATAAAGAGTGCGCCTGGTTTGTGCCAAGATGACGCACTTGCTCGCCCAAACCAGCCCAAGTGCAATATTTTGTAGCAGCCGGACCTGTAAGCTCAATTCACGGACTGCATTGCGGACACAACTCACTTGAAATCAGTGGTTGCGAAGTGTCAATGATGACAGG
Source organism: Acidobacteriaceae bacterium (assembly GCA_043749225.1). GTDB lineage: Bacteria > Acidobacteriota > Terriglobia > Terriglobales > Acidobacteriaceae > JANXUC01. The sequence goes on along the minus strand of JAYVEP010000208.1, from coordinate 2,387 downwards.
TTTTGCTCACACCGGCGTCACAGTCATCGTTGGTACTCAGACGAAGACTTGCTTTAAACCCGCATAGCATACCGCTCGAATTTCATCGGGTTAGATGCTGCGCCCGGTAGCGCCGACTTCCATGGATGCGTTCCGAACAGTGTCTGTGATTTCCCTGAACAGCTTATCAGCGCTATTCGTGATCTTCGCAGCAACCTTCGCTGGTAGCATGGGCTTAACATTCTCGATCCATTCACTTTGGAGCCGGGCGAGAGAACGTCCGAATGTTTGTATGGTGTCATGAACGTATACGACGTCTTTCGCACGATCTTTCGACTCTCGCTTCTCTTGAATCAGTAGCTTCTGGGCTAAGTAGCTCGCCGCATTAGGAATCTGCAAAGTCGTAGGCACTTTGATTGGAAAACCAGCCGAGCTCTCGACCGTGACGTGCCACGGCGCGTTTAAGAGGAGCTCAAGGTATCGAAGCTTTTGCGAAGTCACGCCTGCGATGCGGACGGTCGCCGTGGGCCTTCCTCGGTTCTCCGTCCCTCCCATCAGCGGTGTAAGGAATTCAGCATAAAAACCTCGGCCATTCTCTCCAAGCGTGTAATGGCTAACCGGAGGACGATATTCGCCCAGAAGTTCCTCGTTGAACTTGTTTGCTTTTAAGCGTGTGTGGATATCTTCATCCCCGACCACGAGTTTCTCCGGAACAGCTACATCTGCATCAAAGGTCGCCAACGGCGAAAACTCCAGGCGCTGTGACAATGGATGCAGTCGGTATAAACGATGCGCCCACCCACCAACGATCACGATTTGGTTCAGCCATGGACTCAATGCCCGCAGGAGGCGGACGAAGTATTCGTTCTCGGGAAATTGGGCGGTCATTGGATCCCCAAATTTGGGGCGAGCACTCGCCGCCATATCTCGTCAGACTGGGCGGCGCCTCTTGCTGGGTGCGCTGCTACGTCCAACCAGATTTGTAGGACATCGGATGCAGGCACTCCATTTACGTTTACGGCAGCACGGAATACAGAAGCACGAGCCGCCGGTACTCGCACAAAAATATCCACCGATTCGCCTTCTCGCGCGCGAACCAGTCCCAACCGTTGGAACAACTCCGCATTGGGTTCTTCGACATATAGGTGGCGAGGACCGCCGTGGACGAAGCTCAACCCAAGCAGTTCAGCGGCGGAGAAGAGACCTGCACACATGCGAATTGGTGATCCTGGGCGCTTGGCCAAGTCGGGGCCAGCCATATTGAAACGTCTCATACGTGGGGGATTGGGGTCCGACAATAGATGGTGAACAGCCGCATATAGCGCGTCGGGGGCATCGTTACGGATCAGCCATCGCATTCGAAGTTCACGCCATCTGGGATTGGCAGCTTGCCAGCGATGCATCAATTGCTCGACGCGTACCAACCGCAACGACTCTTCGGATTCGTGGAGAAACCCCTCTTCATGTAGTTGTTTCACCAAGCGAAACGCAGTCATAATTGAAACGCCTGACGCCTGGGCCAGTTGCGATGCGTTTCTATATTCCTCACGGGGTGCGGCTAACAGGGCTTGCGGAATCTTTGGGGCCAGCATAATTTTTAGGAGCCACTGATTGATGCCAGAGAATAAGCCGACTTTTGGGGGTTCTGGGTGCAACAGTATGTTCCTTGAGATCGACTGACGCTTTTGGTTTAGTATCTCAAGGCCTGGGCCTTCGAAGGAGCGAAATCCCTCCTCATCTAGGACGCCGACAGATACCCCGGGGGCGTTCGCTGCGACGAATTGTCGGATCTGTTCGGCGGCTGATTCTGCAATGCGTGGGGCAAATACAACTGCGAGAGGCGAGGCTTGGCGTCCGAACTCGCGCACACCCGCTTGAGCTTGAAGAATCGCCTGAGACATGAGGGGAACTAGGCGGTCTGGGCGTCCTTCTGAAGCTCGCTTTATTTCGACTGCATAGACAAGGTCGCCTTTGTGTACGAGAAGGTCGAGGCGATGCTTGCCAGATTGTGGTTCTTCTTCGACTCGCCATCCTGCGTGGCGGAATGCCTCCGCGAGGAGATTCCCAACGCGAGCTTCGCTAAATTCTAAATGTTCGCTTGGCACTTGCTAACCTCGTTGTTCGCTTCGATCCCCAAGCACCCGATCTTGCTTGTCAACATTGGCCGAGTTAATTAACAAGGCCAAGATATAGGTCATGGCCGAGTTAATTAACAAGGCCATGATAACATCTTCCGTCAAATATCTCAATTGGTTTCTTGGCGTCGCAAATCGGAAGGCATTCATCGAAGCAATTGAAAACAAACAAGTTTGTAGCAGCCGGACCTGTAAGCCGAATTTTGTCCGCCATTGCTGGCGGGACGGCCATTCCTCTGGGCCCAGCATTACTGCGGGGCTCTAGCGGTCTAC
>JAYVEP010000207.1:0-3780 GCA_043749225.1 Acidobacteriaceae bacterium | reverse complement strand
GACGTGCCGGACACAGCGTCGATGTTCATGGTCGCAGAGCGCGCGTGATCCGCATCGGATGACAGCGTCCAGGCCGCGTTGGCGAACGACAAAGTGCCGCCAAATCCAACATCCCAGCCGGCCGTATTGTTCCACGGCTGCGTGATATCGGCCCCGGTGTAGTAGCCACCGGCAGCCTGCAGGAACGAGATCACATAGCGCTGGCCCACGGTCAAATCAGTGAGCGTTTGCGAGAGATAGGTGCTCTTGGAGAAGTCCGGCGATGCGTCTGCGACATAGATGTTGCCGACATAGCCAACCGGGCTTACGGGCGCGTGCGCCAGAAGGGGGACCCCGCCCGGTGCGTTGGGCTGGCTCCCGGATCGCGCGACATAGACCAGATCGCTTCCTGTATTGGTCCAGCCAAAATCGCGAAGATAAAGATGTGAACCAAAGATGAAAGGGGTCGGGACCGGCATTCCTGCCAGATCCCCGGTCTCGTAAACCGCCCCAACGAAATTGCCATTACGGACCAGCGACGCGGCATCGGCTGAGGTGCCCGTCAAAGATCCGACAGCGGCCATCATGATACCGAGATGCAGTCTGTGAATTGTCATCTGAAACCTCTGATCTGCCCGCTATAGCAATTGAATAAAGCCGGTCGCCATGACCGACCCGAACACTGAGCGCCTCTGGGGAACGATAAGCTGCGCGCCCTCTTGTGACACAGTTAACGCTATCAGATCGATCGCGGCAGAGGAACAAGTGGTCAGGGTTTGTCAGCCGAATCCTTTGACAAACGTTGTCGAGCGTTGTCCCATTTCGGCACTCGTCGTGGCCAGAAAGGCCAAGCCAGCTGATCAAGAAGACCCGAAGGCAAGATAGTGCTCGACCCATACTGCTCTGGCCAGCCTTCAGGCAGCCGGTAAGTACCAAACAAGCGATCCACCACCGGAACCATTGCGGCAAAGTTGGCGCCTCGGTCATCACCATATGCATGGTGCCAGTGATGAAAATGCGGCGTCGCAAGCAGCCAAGTTAACCCGCGCAGCTTGAAGCGGATGTTGGCGTGAACAAAATAGCTCCACAGAGAACCTGCAAGCAGGGCGATAGCGACCGACAGATTGCCTGCTGCCGATGTCGGCGTCACGAGCCCCGTGACGATCAGGAGCAAAAGCCCGCACATCCGCGTGAACACCATATCGACCGGATGCATGCGGGTGTTGACCAGGAAGGTGAGTTCATGCGCATGATGATGCACGGCATGGAAACGCCAAAGCCACTGCCACCTGTGACTCAATCGATGGCCCCAATAAAAGCCGACCTCTCCGACAAGCAAAGCCAGCACCATCCGTAAACCAAGCGGGAGCCCGGCCACGAGACCACGCCAATGTCCGGGCTCAATATGAGCCACGATCTGCGCAATCAATGCCGAAGGTAGCACCAATAATGGTAGTGTAATCAAAGAATTAATAAAATACCAGGAGATATTGGTCAGACTGATTTGCGAAAGCACCTTGTGCTTATGCAGGTACCAAACTCTTTCAATAGGAATGAATATTACGACCGACAAGGCCAGCCATCCCAAAGATCGGACTAAAAGCGCAGTGTCAGCGTGCAAAGAAAATCCGTCCTGTGAAATAACTTGCCAAAATCTCTAGCCCGGAGTTCATGGCAATTCAGCTATACTTTGCGCCTAACAGCTTTGAGAAGGCATATCAATTTCACTCGCGATGTCAATAACCGGCCCTTGCTGTGTTTCAGAGTAGATCTATATTGGATAAATCATCAATTTTTTGTGGGTACCCGTAGTCAGCGTTCAAAGCAGCTTGCATCGCCGATCCTGACGAGGCAAAATCACTCAACAAATGGGCCGCCAAAAGATACTCCACAATGACAGATCGCCTTCGAAAAATTGCACGCTCAACCTTGCCGGATCCCTTTGTCACCAGCCTGATCCGTTGGCGTCGGCGTACCGCCTATGGCCTTTTCCGCCAAGTCGGTATTGTCCTTATCCATGTCCCACGCCCGGCTGGAACCAGCCTAGCGCATTGCCTTTACGGTCACCCAGTCAACCATCATTCCCTGCAACAACAATTTGCGACGGCACCGCCCGACATCCTGTCAATGCCGCTCTTTGCGACTGGCCGGAACCCATGGGAGCGACTCGTTTCGAGTTGGTGCTTCGCGCTTGCAAGGCCGGACAGGATGAGATGGTCAGTGTCAAAAGCCAATAGCAATATGGCGGCCCGGCCATTCGCGATTTTGAGACATTCGTCTGCGAATGGCTGCCGGCGCAACCCGCACGCACGCTAGACTCCCTTTCTCATCCTCAACTAGACTTCATCACCGATATCACTGGCGATTTTGCACTTGATCATCCCGGCCGACACGACGATCTCGCCGCGACTGTAGGATGGATCGGCGAAGTAATCGGAAGGAACGTCAAGCTGCCTCATTTAAATTCGACCCAGCACGGCCATCACCGATCGTATTTCAGCGACGCTTCTGGACTGATCGCAAGTCGATTCTATGCAAGTAATATTCAACAAATTGGATACAGGTTTTACTGACTGGATATTGTAGGTTCACCGGTAGTGCCTCTTGCAAGCATTATTTGGCATTTTTTACCAGTAAGATAGACATGGATTTAGGACAACACGGGATGATATGATTTTAGTTTTTGGCAAAAATGTCAAAGTTTTTGAATCGCACCGGTTACTCGCTCGCCAAACGCGTTGAACGGAAACTCCACGCGCTCAGTCGTTCGCATACACTGATTACACCTCCATTTTGACTGTTTTTTTGCATTCCTTAGACCTGCCAAATACGATAATCTTGGACTGAACAGCGGGACATCAAAGGGTTTGTTGCATGACCTGGATCTGCCTTGCGGTTCTTCGTCGAACTGCGCTGGCCTGAGAGAAGGGCTTTCTCCCGAGCCGGCGCAGCTTCTATCGCCGGGGTCGATCGGATGTCGCCGGGCACTTCATTATTTGCGCGAAGTTTATTTGGGTTGGCGACGGCACCCCAGCGTTGGCTCTGATGGGGGAGGTCGTCGCGGCCCATGGCTCGCTCTGTTCGAGCCTCCTGGCGTGAGAGGTCCAGGCTGGCAGGTGACTACCCGGCGAAGTCAACCCTTCTTCATTAGCTCGCGGCCCAATGACCGCGCAAGAATATTGCAGTCAGGAGCATCCAGGCCAACCAGCGCGGAGGGCAAGGCGTCATACGGCACCCCCAATCCACCGCCTGAAGCGATCACCTGGCCTGGAAAATGGTCACAACACTTGCGGTCCCAGTCTGGCTGACGACCGCCGAATTGCGATCTGTCGCCTGATTGATTTGGATCGTTCCCCCCTGTCCCGACTGAAGGATACTCAACAAATTCAACAGACCGGCCTGGGTAACGATCAGCCTATTACTCGATCCTGACTGATCGATGTTTGTCGCGTTGTCAGCGTCAGTGTCTAGCATGCTGATCAAATTGGCTTCGCCCTGCGGTTGGTCAATGGGTAACAATTTGAAAAAGTTGGCTTCAGGCATCTGTGACCGGCCATGCAGACCTGCGAAAGCTGCATTGGCAACCTTGGGCTCATCCAAGACCATATTGATGGCGGGCGCGTTGCCATGAGCAACCTGCACGGCAAGCGTTGGGTCATCATCGCCTTCGCGATCTTCCGGGTTGAAGGGTTCGGGCGCGGATGGAGCTGGCTTGCTCGTCGATGTCCCCGCAACCTGATCCAGATTGACGGTACCCGCATTTTGGTCCGGCGTAGACGGCGCGTCGCCAACTGAGCCGGC
>JAYVEP010000206.1:0-9805 GCA_043749225.1 Acidobacteriaceae bacterium | reverse complement strand
ACCTCCACACCTGCTCCGGTGTTGATTTTCTTGAGTGCATTCTCTGCTTTTGCGGGCAGGGCGGCGAAGCTTGCCTTCGATCTCGTCGTTGGGCTCGTCGTGTTCCGCGTCGTTTTGCCGCATCCAAATCTTGCTGGCACAGTCGTGATTTTCCTGCTGTCTCTCTCTGTCGCTGTGGCGTTGGGCGTTTTAGCCGCATCGCTGCAAATAGCGCTGCAGAAGGGTGCCGCGGTGATTTGGCTACTGAGTTCCGTCGGGTTTCTGACGGGGACACTCTTTCCCGTCAATGTTCTGCCGCTCCCGCTGCAATGGGTCGCCTGGTTGATCCCAATTACCCATTCACTCAACGGCATGCGTGGTGCCCTGCTTCTTGGACAATCCACCAGCCAGCTTGCGCCAGAAATTCTTTGGCTCGGCGTAGCGGCACTCCTGTTGCTTCCAACCAGCCTCTTCATTCTGTCTTGGGTGCTGCGCCGAGGCCGTCGCGCCGGCACGCTGTCCTTCTACTAAACCTCTCTACTTAGCAGCATTCGCCTGTTTCCTTCGCTGGTTCATAAGCCAGATCGTGGGGGAAGGAAGTGCCAACTATCGGGCTATACTCGTGTCTAAGTTTGAGATTTTCTTACCAGCAGCGGTAGGGAATTGCTGCAGGCCGGGGTTCGTGGAGCGTAAGAACCGATGGATGGTAAAGATCGGAATGGCCCGAAAAAGCCTGAAAATCGACCCCTTGGCGTTCCCAAAAAGAGGTACCAAAAGCCTGCGTTCCGGCACGAACGCGTTTTTGAGACGATGGCTCTCTCCTGCGGCAAAATTAGCAAAGTTCAAAACCAGTGTCGCTTCAATCCAAGGAGTTCCTAACAGCTCTTCTCCGGATTCTATGGGCCATTCCAGCGCAAGACCTCACAATCCGCTGCACTGGACCGAAACTGCTCAGGAAAATTGTGCAACGAACTCCAAGCAATCCTTGCTGCTGGAGGCTCTACGCGAGCACGGTTCCTGTCGTTTTCAAGTCTCCGGCAGCAGTATGCTGCCCACTTTGTGGCCAGGCGATCTCGTTTTGATACGGCGCTCTCCTCTAACGCAGCTGGGTCCGGGAGACATCGTGCTGCACGAGGCAGACGGACGATTCTTTTTACATCGCCTGCTGCGATTGCGCACCGCAGGCGACCGTATTCACCTCGTGACGCGCGGCGATGCGATGCCGCAGCAAGACCCTCCATTTTCAACCGACCACTTGCTCGGTGTTTTGGCTGCGGTGCGCCGCGGGAGCGAATGGGTGCCGATGCCGCGGCGAATGTCTGCCACCGAACGAGTTGTAGCTGCGCTAGCTCGACGATCGACGTTATTTTCACGTCTCCTTCTAAGGGGCCGTGCAAGGCATAGTGCTGGTGTTGCTAATGTAGAACGATTGGCGAAAGCATCATGATGCCGGTTCTTGAAGAAATCGAGCTCCACACCCCGGTCGTGAAGATTGGTGGCATTGCCATTGCCTTGCGGACCAATAGTGCGCAGTTCGCCAGCATGGTGGACGATCGCTACGCGGGCTTCGTGACGCAGGACGATGCCGCCGAACTATCCTTTGACGTCGAGCTGTTCGAACCCTCGGATTGGCAGCCCAGCGATCAGAGGCTCGAAAATGTGAGTTTGGAAACGGCACTCAAGGGTACCTTTGCTAATCCAACCTTCGCAGAGTCTGCCAATCATCTCTTTCCCGACGATCTTCTTCTGGATGATCTTCCTCCCGACGATCTTGCAGTAACTTACGAGCATCGGATCTGGCGCATTCATCGCGGCGACTTCGATGCGCACTGGAACCCCTTGACCGGTTGCGGCCATATTCGGCAAACCGTCAATCCCTATGCGCTCGACTCTGTTCTCCGCATCGTCCATTCCCTGGTGCTGGCGCGGCAAGGAGCGTTCCTGATCCACGCCGCCAGCGCCATCCGCAACGGTCGCGCATTCCTGTTTTCAGGAGTTTCGGGGGCGGGGAAGACTACGATCTCGCGCCTCGCGCCACCCGATACAACTCTGCTGACAGATGAAATTTCATACGTTCGCAAAAATGCTCCCGAAATTCATTTGCTAGATGGACCGCCGCTAAATGGAACCCAACATCAACAGCCAAACTACCGCGCTTACGGCACTCCTTTCGCGGGTGAACTGGCACGTCTCGGCGTGAATTGCTCTGCCCCACTCGACACCTTATACATGCTGACGCAAGGCCCTGAAAACCGCATCGACGACATTCACCCCGCAGAAGCTACGCAGATGCTGATGCGCAACATTCTGTTTTTCGCGCAGGATGCCGATCTGGTGCAATGCGTTTTCGAGGCCGCTTGCAGGTTCGTTGAGTGCGTTCCAGTGCGGCGTTTGACCTTTCGTCTCGACGCTTCTGTGTGGGACTTGATTGGATGAGTTCTCGATTTCACTGCGATGAGAAACGAGAGCGGAATGATGACGGCTGGAAACAGAGCGGGTGCCCCATCCTTGCTTTCGCCTTCTGTGCGAAAGAGGGTGGGGGTCTAAGGAGATTGCATGAGTGAGGTCTACATTGCCCGAAGTTCTGCTATCGCCTCCCGCGTACTCGCTGGCGAGATGATGGTTATGCACGTGACTGACTCAACCTTCTTCACACTCAACGAAGTTGCCACCGCAATCTGGCATGCCGCCGACGGGGTTACTCCGCTTACGGAGATTGTCGCGCGAAAAGTCTGTCCCGATTTTGAAATCACTCCGCAGGAAGCCTTAACCGATGCGGAAGAATTCGTTCACGAACTGGCCACCCACGGAATCCTGCATGTGTCCGATCAGCCGATTGCAGTAGGTGCCCCATGAGCCTGATGTACGAGATGAACAATAAGGCGTTTGACCACGGTGTGCCCCTCAGCGTTCACATGGACGTGACGTATCGCTGCAATGAGCGCTGCGTGCATTGTTATCTTGACCACGACGATCACGGTGAAATGACGACCGGTGAAATTAAGGGGATTCTCGATCAGCTGGCCGAGGCGGGCACGTTTTTCCTGACCTTCAGCGGTGGAGAGGTTTTTCTACGCCGCGACTTTCTGGAGCTCGTAGCCTACGCCCGCAAGCTTCTCTTCAACGTAAAAGTAAAGACCAATGCCGTCATGATTCGCGAACGCGAGGCGCAAGAGCTGCGCCGCCTGGGCGTTGAGCAGATTCAAATCAGCGTCTACTCGCATCGTGCCGAAGTTCACGACGCCATTACCAAGCTACCCGGTTCGTGGGCGAGAACGACGCGGGCTATCCGCTTCTTAAAAGACCAGGGTCTCAAAGTCACAATCGCCAACGTTCTGATGAACGACAACTTCGACGACTACAAAGGCGCGCAAGCGCTAGCGGACGAGCTTGGTGTCTCTTACACATTGGACCCGACCGTCTCGCCGAAGATGGATGGCGATCACTCAATTCTCAGCCTGCGTGTTCCAGGAACGGCACTGCCAACCGTCTTTCACGATCCCTCTTTGGTCGGCGACGTCGCAGAATACTGTGCTCCACCCTCCGCGCCCGGCGAGGATGTTCTCAACGGCTACCCCTGCAGCGCGGGTCACACCTCTTGCTACATCACGCCCTACGCCGATGTCTTCCCCTGCGTCCAGTTCCCACTGCCCAGCGGCAACCTGCGCCAGCAAACATTCCTGGATATCTGGCGGAATTCGTCGCAGCTAGAAGATGTCCGTTCCATCCGCGCCCGCGATCTGCCAACTTGTTCCGGCTGTGGACACGTTGGTACATGCTCGCGCTGCCCAGGACTGGCCTTTATGGAGGGTGACATGCGCGGCCCGTCCTCCGTGGACTGCGAGAAGTCTTTTTACCGCACAGGAGTGCCGTCGGAGAATATGCGACGAAAGGGACTCAGCGTGCCTGCTTCCTCGCCCATGTTGCAGCTGGTGCAGATTGCCCCGGTTGACACTTGCCGTGTTCCAGAGTATCTATAACTTTGTGAGTTTACCGGGAAAAATCGTTCCGTCAATGCAACCTTGGAGGGTTTCCGTGCAAGCAGCTTGTTCCTTGATTCTTTCGCTGTTCCTCGTTTTCCCTGCCGCTCTGCTATCTCAGACTCAGACAACGCCTTCTAAAATGGCGACTCCTGCTACCCAGGTGACTCCTCCTGCAAAGCCTCTTGTAAAAGAGGCTTTAGCGTTCGGTCTGGAAGACGCAACTCCAGTCAGGATGCGCATCAATCGAACGATTTCATCCGCCGACGCGCAGCTGAACGAGACGATAGATTTCGAAATTCTTGATGACATCAAAGTCAAAGACTTAGTCGTGATCCCCCGAGGAGGCATTGCTTGGGGAACCGTGACCGAGGCTCAGCCCAAGCGGAGAATGGGCCGCACCGGTAAACTCAACATCAATATCGATAACGCGAAACTTGCTTCTGGCGAGAAGGTGGCTTTACGCGCTGTTAAGAACACACAGGGCGGAGGTCACCAGGGCGCAATTACGGGGGCAATGGTCGCGACCAGCATTGTGTTTTTCCCGGCCGCGCCGCTGTTTCTTCTCGTACACGGGAAAGACATTACTATCCCCAAGGGAACTGAGATTACCGCCTACATCAATGGGGATATTCCTCTCGATCCCGCTAAGTTTTCGCCGAGCCCGAGTAAGTAGCCAAGGTCCACCTTCGCAAAGTAACTCCCGTTGGCTGCTCCGTCCTTGTGGCGCTTTGTGCGACAGGGCGGGCTTTCCGCGCTCATCGAATTTGGCAGCACCCCCGCCATATGCGAGACTGAAAGAGCCTCGCGGCCATCCTGCGGGCCCGTAGCTCAACGGTTAGAGCAGGGGACTCATAATCCCTTGGTTCGGGGTTCGAATCCCTGCGGGCCCACCAAACACTCTTACTGCGTAGCAGCCTTCGCCTTGGGCCTAGCTACCGCGTCCATCTCCGCTGCAATCTTCTCGTCCAGATCGCCGTCATACACCGACATGTGATCTTTTCCCGGAACATACGTGAACTGGATTTTGATGTTCAATTCTTTCGCAGTCTCTTCCAGCAGCTGTGCAGATTCATTCAGATGAAACGTATCTTCCGACCCCACCGTCAAATGAATTCTGCCATCCAATAAAGGTCGCAGCCGGTCCGCTTTCTGGCGCAGAATTTCAGCGATGTCGTAAGCTTCCCACGCCTTAGCCACCGCAGGGTCAATCACGCCCGTCTGCCGGTCGAACAGCGGCATGGGTCGCCCATCCTTGCCGCGCGGACTAAACACCCACTCAAACGACGCCATCTGCCCGCCATATTCGCCCAGAATGCGTTCTTGCTTCGCAGTCTGTTCCAGCGACATGGTTTCTTTGCCGTGCTCGCGCACCAGCGGCCACGGCTTGCGGTTGGCCTGGCTGTAGAAATTCGGCAAGGGCTTCGCATGCAGATTGGGCCCGGTAAAGCTGCGAAAGTCGGATGGATCGGGTGAAACCGGCCAGCTCGCGCCAAATACTTCCGGATAGTTGACCTCCAGCCAAAGCGCCGTCCAGCCTCCGGACGAGTGTCCCGTCAGCAGACGGCTGTCGCGCTTGCCATCGGTTCGATACTTCGATTCTATGTATGGAACGAGCTCCTGTACCAGCGCCTGGCCCCACGGCCCATTGTTCACGGAATCCGCGAATTCATGGGTGCCCCCCGCGCATGATTCATCCAGCATCACCCAAATCATTTCCGGATATTTCCCGTCCGCCATCTTCTTCTGCACCTGGGCGGCGCTGGAATTGGCGATCCCGTCCAGGCGATGGCCAAAGCCGTGCGTCCAATATACCGTCGGGAACGGCGGCTTCAGGTCGGTATTGTAGCTGGGCGGCAACACCACCACGGCGCGCATACGCACCGGCCTTCCCCAAAATGCAGACAGCAGCGGACTTACAAAATCTACTATTTCCGCGCGCGTCGGCAGATTGTATTTCGGCTCCGGAACGCGCGTCGTCAAAACCAGTTCCATCGTGCCCGCGTGCGCCGGGTCCAGTCCCGGTAAAGAAATTACTGGGCTGCGAATGTCGCCCGGAGCGCTGCCTGCGTAGGCATAGTCGTGGTTCACATCCAGCAGGGCCATCACCTGGTAGTCGCCGTATTTCCGTGTCGAGAAGGGCGCCGGGAACACCAGTTCGTCCGGATTGAATTCAATCGTCGATCCCGGCGCAATGTCGGTAACTTCGCGCGCGGCAATCCATATCTTCTCCGTGTCAACGCCAAATCCCGGAGCCATTTCCTCGGAAGCCGATTGCAGCGGCCCGAAAAAGACAAGCAACCGGCCAGAAACCGGAGCCTTTCCCCCCGCCCCCACGCGCACGCTAAAACGAAGCGGGCCCCCTTCGGAATCCGCCAGGGCAATTTGTACAGCGACAGTCAGCAGGGTCAGCTGCACCAAACCACGAATCCAGTGGCTCTTCATATACACAGATTGTATGCGTCGCGTTTTGCATTTCCAAGGTAACTCGGGGGTCTGTTCCTCAAGTGGCACTCCCGCTGTGAGATAATCAGGGTCGAAAACACACATATTTATTCAAGGGAAAATAGCAAATGAGCCGTAAAGTAATGTGCGTAAAGTTGAAGCAGGAGCTGCCCGGGCTCGATGAGCCGCCCTTCGATACCGATCTTGGCAAGCGCGTGTACGACAACGTTTCCCAGCAGGCCTGGGGCATGTGGGTCGAGCACTGCAAGATGTTACTCAATGAGTACCGTCTGAACCCCGCTCGACGCGAGGATCAGGAAGTCATCGTCAAGCAATTGGAACAGTACTTCTTCGGAGAAGGTTCACAAGCTCCCGCTCAGTACGTCCCGCCCGCCAGCTAAGCCTGAATGTGGGGCGGACACTCTTGTCCGCCGCTCTTAGACCGCAAGCCACGAAGGCTGCATGAGACTGCGGAATTGCCGACAAAAATAGGGAACCCTCTCTTCGGGCCTAGCGTCCTTGGTTCCGTTCTCCGTACATTCGCATGCCATTCATCATCCTGTAATAACTAATCCGTAACCTTAAGCAGAGGTCGAGGTTTTGACGGACACCTTAATTCTCTCCGATCTCCATCTTGGCTCCGACGTCTGTCATGCACGCGAAGCTATTCGCATGCTGGAGACGCAGTCCTTCCGCCGCCTGATCCTCCTCGGCGATATTTTTTCCGACCTGAATTTCCGCCGCCTCAAGAAAGAGCATTGGCAGTTCCTCGGCTACATCCGCAAGCTCTCGAATCCTAAGCGCGGTATTGAAGTTGTTTGGGTCGAAGGCAATCACGACGCTGGCCTGACCAACGTAATGTCGCATCTGGTGGGCGTGCGAGTTTACGAAGAATATATTTGGAACTACGGCGGCAAGAAACATCTTGCAGTGCATGGTCATCAGTTTGACCGGTTTATCGTCAACAACGTATTGCTGAGCCATGTTGGGACATTCCTGCATTTGGTCTTGCAAAAATTAGATCTCAAGGGCAAGCCTTTCGCGCGCTTTGTAGATCGCGCCAACACGAGTTGGCTGCGCCTTTCGAAAAAAGTTTGTCAGGGCGCCCTGCTGCACGCCCGTTTCAAGGGTGCGCAAAGAGTTTTTTGCGGACATACGCATGAAGCCATGCACCGCGAAAAAGACGGCATCGATTACTACAACACGGGCTGTTGGACGGATACGAAGCTGACCTACATTACTGTTGGTGAGGAAGGTGTCCACATTCATGAGTACAACCGAGCAACCCATTCCGGAACTGACGATCGTGATTCCAGCGAAGAACGAAGCGAAGCTGATTCCGCGTTTGCTGACTTCGCTGACGATGCAGGATTATTCGAACATGCCCATTACGCCGGTTCTCGTCGCTGACGCCGGTTCAACGGATGGAACGCCCGACCTTGTTCGTGGCTTCCGCGACCGCCTCGCGGTCCAGGTAGTCCCCGGCGGCGTGCCTGCCGTTGGCCGTAACCGCGGCGCTGCACAGGCCACCACGCCTTACGTGCTGTTTCTGGATGCCGACATCGAACTCGCGGACACCTCGCTAATCCGCAAGTGTCTCGAACAAATGCAGCAAAAAAATCTACATCTGGCCACCACGAATATCCTCTGCCAGGGCACCCGTACCGACAAGATCCTCTATTGGGGCAGTGATTTCTTCCAGTATCTCTCCCGCCTCTACAAGCCCTTCGCGACAGGTATGTTCATGATGTTCGACCGCCAGCGCTTCCACGAACTCGGCGGTTTCCACGAACAAGCCCTGTTCGCCGAAGACTATCTACTCAGCCAGAAAGTCTCGCGCCGGAAGTTCACCATTGTCCGGGGTGGCGTCTTCACTACCAATCGCCGCTTCCAAAAGATGGGTCACTTGCGCGTCTTCCTACTCTTCTTCCGCACAGCGTTCAACACCCACAACGAGAGCTTCTACTTGCGCGACCACAAATACTGGAGCGTCTAGGACAGGTGTAGGGCAGTCTATTCAAATAAAATTTGTCATTCCGAACGGCTCTATCGTGAGGAATCTGCTGTTCCCGCTGGCGCTGCGCAAATCGGATCTCAATTGCTGGAAGGCCGTCCACGCCGAAGCATTCTAGGTCGTGCTCGTAAGTTCCCCCACCGCCCGGTAAGCCTGGTCAATCGCACTGTCGGTGTAAGCTTCTCCGCCAGCATCCGAGTTCGCAATTGCAATCCGCCCAAACTGCTTGCGACCGAGCACCCAAGGTTTCTCATCGGCAGACCAGTCGGGATCGAACAGTGGATTGTCATGGAACGCATATCCGTGCGCCCAACGGTTCACGGTTATGCCCTCAATGTCTTTTGCAGGATCAAATCCCGCAGGCCCCAGCATCCGTCCCAGTTGCTCGCGAATATTACGTTCGAAAACTGAAAACGGAGTACGCATCAGCTCGCCGCGTCCCGCGCGATTCTGCTCCCGCTGCGGCAAGCCAGGCTTGCAGGGCGTGCGCAGCATAAATAGCACCGCTGGTTCCTCCGGCTTGCTGGGAAATCGATACCCGCCCATGCTCACTGGGAAATCCAGCGCCACGTAGTTGTGATAGCTTCCCGGCGCGTCAATCTGGAACACTCCCAGCTTTTGAAAAGCCGTCCAGTTGCGAACCGCCACATGCGTGTACACCAGCGGCGCTTTTACCAGCAACGACAGTGCGTTCCGCTGCTTCTCCGGCAGCTCGGGGCAAAGATACGGAATCATTCCATTCCAGCAGGCCATCACGCAGGCTTTTGCTGTAATGGAGTGCAGTTTCCCGCCGCGCATATAAGCGACTTCCACTTCCTTCGCGGTCTTCGCATCCCCCACGTTGCGCACCTGCACCACTGTACTGTTCAGGCGAATCTTTGCTTTGGAAGCGGCTTCGTCCAGCTTGCTATAGTCCGCTTTCGCCAGAACCACATCTTCCATCGTGCTTCCGGGAATCGACCCAGGAACCAGCGACCGCACCAGCAGTCTCGCGATCGACGCGTTGCCGTCTGGAAAATGGAAAATGTACGGATCGGGTTTCACATCATTCCCACGACCTTCGGCCTCGCCCAGGTCCATGCTCTGAAATCCCGGATAGCCAAAGTCATCGTAGTCGTCGCCTTCCAGGTAGCAGGCCAGCGCGGGCACCGCCTCAATCCCGACGCAAAAAAGATCGTGCGTCTTCTTCTGGAAGAACGGCAGCACATCCGGATGCACCTTCACGATTTTGGTCAGGAAGTCGGAGTAACTCATCTTCCGCAGCCGCTTACGCTTCTCGTCCGCCGAAAGTCCCGGCAGGTAGTCCCCCTTGTCCGTATAAAGCCGCGTCAAATCTTTCTTTGCCACATCCGACAGTGGCGTCTTCGCAATAAACTCCGGCCATGGC
>JAYVEP010000205.1:0-3789 GCA_043749225.1 Acidobacteriaceae bacterium | reverse complement strand
AGCGCCGGAATCAGCAGCACTAGGGTATGGAGAACCCGCGGCCAACTTCCGCGAAAAATATCGGCCAGCGCCCGCGAAACCGCCAACGGATGTTTCAGCCGCAGCAAAAACATATCGGTCGGCGTAACTATGAGCGTGTGCAAGTACTCGAACAGCGCCAGCCCGACTAGAAGTAGCGCCGCGCCTCCCCAACTCCAGCGCGCAGCAAGCTCTGCGAAAAAAATCGAGGGCTGCCGCCAAATGGTGCGGAATCCGTCGCGAACTGGAGTAGGGCTGGACATAGCGTCTGAGAACGTAGCGCCTTCAGCATAACTGAATTGCGGAAACTGCGATGGTGAGGAAACACCGCCTGCGAAGGCAGGATGCCTCCGCGCGACTGCCGCCGTGACGGCAGCGCTACAACGGCTCACTTCACAACAATGTTCACCAGTCGCACTGGAATCACGCGAATCTGCACGATCTGTTTCCCTTCCATCGCGGCGCGGATTTTTTCATCGGCGAGGGCGACGGCCTTCACGTGCTCTTCAGAGGAATCCGCGGGCACGACGATACGGCTACGCACTTTGCCGTTGATCTGCACGGCGAGTTCGACTTCATCGGCTTTGGCAAGCGCGGCGTCGTATTTCGGCCACGCCGCACGCAGCAAACTCCCCTTTTCGCCGAGCATCTCCCAAAGCTCATGCGCAAGATACGGCGCCATTGGAGCCATGAGCAACACAAGCTTTCGCTGCGCATCGGCCAACAACGCAAGCGGAACTTTGCCGGACTTCTCTCCGGACTTGTCTTCCGCTGCATGCATCTCGTTACTCAGTTCCATAATTGCGGCGATGCAAGTATTGAAGTGCCAGCGACCCTGGAAATCATCTGTCACTCGTTTGATCGTCTGATGCAATTTGCGCTGCACCGCTCGTGCTTCGAGAGACAACTCGGCAGGAATAGGCTTGTTCCAATCCGCGTGTTCTGGCCTTGCGTTCCGTGTCACATAACGAAACAGACGTCCTAAGAAACGCTGAATACCTTCAATACCCGTTTCCTGCCAATCCAAATCGCGATCTGGAGGCGCGGCAAACAAGCTGTACATTCGCGCGGAATCCGCCCCGTAGCGCGCGATCATTTCATCCGGCGACACGACGTTCCCCAAATTTTTCGACATCTTCGCGCCATCTTTAATGACCATTCCCTGCGTGAATAAGCGCTCCGCAGGCTCATCATTCTTGATAAGACCGATATCGCGCATGAATTTGGTCCAGAAACGCGAATAGATCAAATGCAAAATCGCATGCTCGACGCCGCCAATGTATTGGTCGATCGGAAACCAGTAGTTCGCCTTCGCGGAATCAAACGGAGCCTCGTCGTTTTTCGGGTCGGTATAACGGTAGAAATACCACGACGAATCGACGAACGTATCCATGGTGTCAGTTTCACGCCGTGCCGGGTCGCCGCACTTCGGACATTTCACATTCAGAAATTCCGGCACGTGGCTCAACGGCGAGCCGCCAGCAACCGAAGTATCGACTTTGTCCGGCAAAATCACCGGCAGGTCTTGTTCCGGCACCGGCACAATACCATCCTTCTCGCAATAGATCATGGGAATCGGCGTGCCCCAGAAACGTTGCCGCGAGATACCCCAGTCTTTCAAACGGTACGTGACAGTCGGCTCGCCAAACCCATTCTTCTCCGCATGCGCCGCCATCTTTTTCATGGCGTCTTCGCAACCAAGCCCTGCAAACTCGCCGGAATTTACCAGCACGCCTTCCTTCGGAGTGAAAGGGGCCTTCTGAACATCAACAATTTCTCCGCCCGCAGCCGCCTGAATCACCTGCCGAATTTCCAAGCCATACTTCGAAGCAAACTCGTGATCACGTTCGTCATGCGCGGGCACGGACATAATCGCTCCCGTGCCGTAATCCATCAGAATGTAGTTTGCCACCCAGATCGGCACACGCTCGCCGTTAAACGGGTTGATGGCAAAGCGTCCGGTTGGAACACCATGTTTCTCAATCGCCCCAATGTCGCCGACTTCGCGGGCCTTTTTCTGCTCCGCAATCAACTCATCGATTTTCGTTCTTAACTCAGAACCAGCAAGCGCTAAGTCCGCCACCAACGGATGCTGCGGCGCAAGCTGCACGGAAGTCGCGCCATAAATCGTATCTACACGCGTAGTGAAAACAGTAATCGTCGAACCCGCTGGCCCGACTGCACCTTCAAGCGTAAAATTCACCAGCGCGCCCTCGCTACGACCAATCCAGTTGCGCTGCATCGTCCGAACTTTTTCCGGCCAGCCCTCCAACTTGTCGAGGTTGCGCAGCAATTCATCCGAGTAGTTGGTCGTCCGCACAAACCACTGCTCCAATTCTTTTTGGATGACGGGCGTCGTCTCATGCCGCCAGCAGCAGCCTCCCACCACCTGCTCATTGGCCAGCACGGTCGCGCATTCCGGACACCAGTTCACACGGCTCTTCTTGCGATAGACCAACCCGCGTTCGTACATCTTCAAGAAGAACCACTGGTTCCAGCGGTAATATTCCGGCAAGCAGGTCGTAACCTCACGCTGCCAGTCGTAGGCAAAGCCAAGGCGCTTCATCTGCGCCTTCATGTTCGCTATATTGGCCAGCGTCCAGTCGCGCGGCGGCGTGTTGTTCTTGATCGCCGCATTTTCCGCCGGCAAGCCAA
Organism: Acidobacteriaceae bacterium; assembly: GCA_043749225.1. Classification (GTDB taxonomy): domain Bacteria; phylum Acidobacteriota; class Terriglobia; order Terriglobales; family Acidobacteriaceae; genus JANXUC01. Next base: position 1,116 of record JAYVEP010000205.1, on the reverse strand, counting down.
ACGAATCCCAGCCCATGGGATGCAGCACGTTGTAATCGTTCATCCACATGTAGCGCGCGAGCGCGTCGCCAATGGCGTAGTTGCGCACGTGGCCCATATGCAACGCGCCGGAAGGATACGGCAGCATCTCCAAAACGTAGTACTTCTTCTTGGAGGAGTCGGCGTCGGCCTGGTACATGGTGTCATCGCTGGCCCAGCGCTCGAACCATTTCTTTTCAATGGCCTGCGCGTCGTAGCGATCAGGAAGCGGAGTCTGTTGCGTCTCGTCGGACATAAGTTAATTGGTTTTTGAAAGGTAATCTTTGATTTTACAATGAGCATCGGGAAGACTTGAGGCTGGTGAGATAACCGTGGCGGTTGACCCACCTTTACGCCGTTGATCCCTGTGATACGACCAAGGCAAAGGATGCCCCATCCTTGGATCCGACCACAACGAACCGGTAGCGCTTTTATGTCTGTTCCAGAATGATGAGGAAGCGGTCGCGGCTCTTCGACAAACGGAGGCTATGCCGCCTCCTGGAACAGGAACACGTGATAACGCGCAGGTGGTTCGCGCCATATTAACGGTGGAGGTTGCGCGGCATGATTCAGAGTATAGGCTCGGGGATATTTACTCCCACCCTTCAAAAAACTGTTCAAAAAAACGAAGGATGGGGCACCCTCTGTCCTCGTTATGTCAGAGAGGTCAAAAGCTGGGCCACCCGCCCTTCAACGGAAAACTAACAGAACAGCCGCTATTGCTGCGCGCGCTGGGTGTGCCCCCAGCGATAGGCGAAGGTGAACGACACCGTATCCGTCGAGTAATGCAAGCTGCGGTTGTAGGTCAGCTCCGCATCCGCTCGTGGAGAAGAATGCACGGAGAATACGGCGGCCAGCCCGTGATCCGCCGCAAGACTGCCGGATCCCTGCGTGAGGGAAGCAAGGTCAAAAGGCCGTTTGCCGGAACCGCCAACAAACCCTTTACCAACGCGCCGGCTGTAAAGTTTCTGGTTGCCGAACCCCACATCGTCATAGGCGGAACCTTCCAGGCTGAAAAGCCTGGAGAGTTTCACCGAGGCTCCAGCCTGGAACTCCGAGACCAGGCCGAGTGTAGTGAAGGCACGATGGTAGCGGCGG
>JAYVEP010000204.1:0-26411 GCA_043749225.1 Acidobacteriaceae bacterium | reverse complement strand
ACGGCAATACCATCTGGATCGGGAATGAATACATCGGCCAGACTTGCACCCTCGCGCAGTTCTCCGTGGACACCACTTGCGGCGGAACCCGCGGCTTTAATGGCAACTGGGGCACACGGCTCAGTAAGCTGACGCCGTAACCGTCAGCAAGTGGAACTTGATCGGTAGGGTGACCCATTCTAAATTTCGCGTTCTTTGCGAAATTTAGAATGGGGATGTTGGACGCTGGCCCGCAACCAGTAACCGACTCTGAAACCAACTATGCCGCGAATCGGTCGTTGGAGGCACAAAACGCCGCGTGCCTGCTTCGGTACCGCTCGTGACATACGTTCTCCTCTAGAGAACTGTCACCATTTTCTCTGTCTCAGTTTTAGGGTCCACTCCACTTTAGGGTCCACTCCACCCGTCTGTCCCCAGGTTTCCTATACCGTCACGATCACGGCCGCCGATAGCGGAAATGCATTTCAAGGGACAATGACGGTTCCCCTAAGCGTGAATTGGAACGGGCTGTAGCTTTCGTTCCACGGCATGACCGGCTCACTCCTCCACCCAAACCGCGAGTAACCTCTCCGCCTCGTCGGCGGCGGCCAAGCCTTAGACCTTTCCCACCTAACCAAGGCAAAGGGTGCCCCATCCTCGCGCACTTTGTGAGATGGGAATCGAACTATTATCTAAACAGAACACGGATCGCGGAACGCGGAACGCGCTAGAAAATATTACTCTTCTTGCCGTGGTTCTCGTAGTCAACGAGTGAACGCCGAGAATCAGAACATCCTGGCGGGCCTACACCAGATCAACGTTGCTTCATGAGTGAATGCCAGCCGGTAAGGAGGGTCAAAGGCGAAGAGTAGCTCGCGGGAAACGAGTTGATCAGAAACCGTCCATCAGGAGCGACGTCATACTGGAACAATGCGAAATCAGGGGCGACGATCCGTGTCTGAAAAAGTACATGGGGCGCGCTGGCAGAGCCTTTGCCTGAGTCGAAGCTGACCGCCATGAGCTTCCTGTCCGGCGCAATGTAGAAAATATGTTTGCCGTCCCGACTCCAGCGAGGTTGCGCGCCACCGCTCGATATCTGGACACGCGCCCCAGGACCTGGGAAAGGTTCGACAAAAACCGAGCCATGGACTCCGTTTCCAGATTCGGTGGAGACGATCCACTTTCCGTCAGGTGAAAATTGGGCTTCTGGTCCCTCCAGAGGAAGTTGCGTGACTTTGTGGTCGTTTGAAAAATAGACAGTCAGATAGGGACGACCCTTCGCTAAATCCAAAAAAGCTAGGTGGCCATCCGCGGACCAACTGCTCGGGAACATTTCCGCGCCTTTTAGGATGGTGTGTGGTGGGCCAGAACCGTCCGCGGCAATCGTTTCTATTTCTGAACTTTTACCGGCAGTCGCGACGTAGGTGATTTCTTTCCCATCTCGCGTCCACGTGGGAAATTCTTCGCTCCCACCATTCGTGAGGCGGGTGCTGATCCCGCGCGCTAGGTCATAAACACGGATGAAGTGCTTGCCGTTGTGTTCGTCGTCAGAGGATACTGCTACGTAACGGCCGTCGGGAGAGAGGGACGGATCTTTGTATCCGGCCTCGGATAACTGCCCCAACTCCTTCCCGCCGGCATCGAACCACACCAGTCGCGTTGGTGCATCGGTCGCAGATTGAAAGACCAGCTCACCGTTTTGGGAGACAGCAAATCCCGACTGCGAAGAAGCCAGGGCCTTTTCCAATTCCTGCTCGGCAATGGGCACTGCCGGTCCGGAAGTCTCAAGCCTGTCAGGATTAAAAAATTGCGTCACCAGGCTGCGGTCACGGACGTAAAGCAAATTGCCGGAAGCGAAGGCTACATTGCCGGTCAGTTCCAAAGAGATCAGTTTGCTCTGACTCGGCTCAAGCGAGCCTGCGTAGATGCCATTGCCTTGAGGGTCTGCGGGATCGCTCCAATCCTTGAAATAAAGGAAGTGCTTGCCATCAGGCAGAAAAAAAGGCCAGCGATGGGCTTCCCCTTCAGCCCCGTTCCGGACCGTGGTCACAGGAGTTGCGGTGCCCCCATCGGCCGAGATGCGATAAAGCGGCCCAGCAATAAACGGGGCGAAGACAATCGTTCCCTCGCGGTTCCACGTGCCTCCCCGGCCAATTAGGGCGTCGCATAAAATCTCGACTGCACCGCCCGCCGCGTCCACGGTCTTCAACTTGCCGTCGGCGAAGAAGCCGATGCGGCGGTTTTCAGGCGACCAGAAGGGGAACGTCGCTTCATCGGTGCCATTGAGTTGTTGCGCGGCAGTATTGGACAAGGCCCGCACCCACAGCGCGCTCCTGCCGTCCGCTCCTACGGCGACGAAAGCCACATGGCTACCATCCGGGGAGACCGCAAAGTTATAGGGCAGAAAAGCGGACTTTTCTGGGGGAAGCAGCGAGGAACGTATGACTTCGACCCTCTGCGGCGGAAGCACGCTGCGATAGTGTGTTACCAGAGTTGCAGCAATAACCGTGGCAACCAGCAGTATGCCGGCAACTTCCATCAACCTCGTGCGCCACGCACGCGGACTCACGGCTTGTGCGGGAACACCCTCGGCGAGACGCTCTTCCATCCACTTCAGTTCGATTCTCAGGTCGTGAGCAGATTGCCAACGCTCATCCGGTTGCTTGGCTAGGCAAGCCTTTATCACTCCTTCTAACGCCCGCGGTGTCGCAGGCTGCAGCACGCGCATTGGCTGCGGTTCAGAACTCAGAATGGCCGCCGCGATAGCGGCGTGGCTGCTTCCGGCAAACGCCCTCCTCCCCGTGACCATCTCGTAAAGCACCAGACCAAGAGTAAAAATGTCACTCCGGGGCCCGGCTTCCTTGCCTTCAATCTGTTCCGGTGACATATATTGCAGCGTGCCCAAGAGTGCGCCTTCCTCTGACAACGCCATGGACACCGTTGCCTGAGAGCCGCCGGCGGATGGATTTTCTGTCATCTTAACTAGTCCAAAATCGAGCAACTTTGCTCCCGCCTTCGTAAGCATAACGTTCCCCGGTTTCAGGTCCCGATGAATCAGGCCTTGACCATGGGCCTTATCCAGCGCTCCGGCAATTTCAATTCCGTAACGCAGGACCTCTCCGATCGGCAAAGGCCCTCGAATCAATCGATCAGCCAGCGTCTTGCCGTCCAGATACTCCATGACCAGGAAGTCCACGCCATCTTGGCGGCCCACATCGTAAAGCGCACAAATATTCGGATGGTTAAGGCTGGATAACGCTCGAGCTTCAAGCCGAAGACGTTTGCTTCGATCGGGATCAGATGAGATTTCCGCAGGGAGGACCTTGATTGCAACGGTGCGATTCAGGCGGGTATCCATCGCACGGTAAACTTCCCCCATTCCGCCGGCTCCCAGCAGAGACTCGATTTCGTAGGGTCCTAGTTTTATGCCTGAGGTCAGAGCCATCTTTGCGCGTAATTATAGCCTGCACTACACCTTCCACGCGGATGCGACGATTCTGGATGAGTTGTTGGCAAGCCGGAAACAGTGCGATTGTTGGCCTAACATCTCCATTCCACTCAACCGGGATTCAAACGTAATGGCAACTCCCACTCGCGCTGATGTCTTTGCCGCAATCGCGATGGGAGTGCCCAATAGTTGGCATTTGTGGTTCAAATGACGTGCGCAAGAACCCTCCACCCGCCAAAATCCAACATTCTATTCGATGGATTCGCTCGAATGTAGTATGCTTTGCGTGCTTATCGGCTCCTATTTTAATTGCGCCGCGCGAGTGAGTCTTACAAGAAATTGGCCCCTTTGGCAGTGAGCCAGCCTTTTTAGCTCTGCCAGCATCCGCACTAGAACGACAGCCGTCAGAACGATTGCTGTGCCAGAAGTGGTCGTACCCGAAACGGAGACGGAATCTATGCGCATTTTGCTTTACAACCCCGATAACGGGGTCACGCGGAACTACATGCCGCACCTTTGGATGTTTCTGCTGGAAGCGCTAACTCCTGCTGGCCATGAGGTTCTTCTGGTCGATGGCAACGCCAGGCCGATGAATGAAGCGGAAATCGCGCAGTACGTGATTGACGAAAAAATTGGCCTGGTCGGCATCGGTTCGATGACGCGCATGATTGCCAAGGCATACCGCGTTGCTGACGCTATACGGGCCGTAGGCGTACCTGTGGTCATGGGGGGACCCCACGTGACGGAAATGGCGGACGAGGCCCTAGGGCGAGACGGTGGACCCCGCCACGCCGATGCCGTGGCGCTCGGCGAAGCCGATGCGACCTGGCCCAGGATCGTGGAAGATGCGGCTCGCGGGCAGCTCAAAGATGTCTACGAGCCCGTCGACGATGCAGGCAAAGAACTTAAACCATCACTGAAAGAATATCCCGTAATTCCCTGGGACAAAATCAACTTGAAGCAGTTCAATCTGATTCCAAAAATGGCCTCGGGCTGGCTGCAAAAGCTTGGCGGCGGCTGGGGATCTTTCCGAATCATTCCCATGGAATCTGGACGAGGCTGCCCGTATGGCTGCGAGTTCTGTACCGTGACTGGATTTTTTGGAGACTCGATCCGCTTTCGTACCAACGAGAGTGTTGTCAACGAGTTGCTGATGCTAAAAGCTCGCGCCAAGAGTGAAGGCGGACAGATTGCCGTCTTCTTTATTGACGACAACTTCGCCATCAACATCAAGCGCACAAAGTCTTTGCTGAAGGACATTATCGCGGCTGGCGCGCAGGTCAACTGGGTGGCTCAGATTAGCGCCAACTTGCTGCGAGATGAGGAGTTAGTGGACCTGATCTCAGCTTCAGGTGGCAAATGGGTCTTCATTGGCATGGAATCCATTGATCCCGCCAACCTCGCGAGTGTAAACAAGGGCTTTAACAAACCTGGCGAATACGCGGCCGTGCTGGATCGCCTGGCGCAACGCAATGTTTTCGCCATCACTTCGTTCATCTTTGGCATGGACAACGACACGGTCGGATGCGCTGAACGCACCATGCAGCAGATTCGTACCTGGCCGCCGGGGCTGCCCATATTTGGGCTGCTGACGCCGCTGCCAGCTACGCCACTCTACAAGCGCCTGGAAGCTGCCGGTCGACTGACGCGGCCCAAGCATTGGCAGGAGTTTATCCCGTTCGCCATGGCGCACACGCCGCTGAAGATGTCGATTGAAGAGGCGCACAACGAGGTCAGGATTGGCTGGGAAACCTGTTACAGCCCCGAAGCTCTCGCTAAATCCGTTGAGTTGATTAAGGACAAGCCGCTGGGCTACCGACTGAACATCTTCGTGGCGCGTATGTTCTTCCGCGGCATCTACTTTCCGCAGATGGGCGTTTGGGATTGGACGAAGCTGGTCGCAAAGAACCGGCGTGCGATTTTTGGTTTCCTGAATGAAGGCTTTTTCGGCCGGCGTGGCAAGAAATCAGTGGATGCGCTGCCGCCTGCCGTGACGTCCGAAGCGGCGTAGGGCCAGGCAGGCGTCGTCGGTTGTTCGGGGCGTTGTGTTGCTGCGGAGATGTGTCAAGAGCGGCGAGCAGGAATGCTCGCCCTACACGAGCAGCGTCAACTTCACCAGCAACTTCAGGAGCAGCGGACAAGAGTGTCCGCTCCACACGAACCTCCGCTGCCACACTATTCCAGTGTGGGGCGTGTTCTAGGGTAGAATCTAGCGTTCCGTCTCAACTCTAGTTCTTTAAGGTCGAACAGCGTGGCATGGTTCTTTGTTTTCTTTTTTGTTTCTGGGTTTTGTAGTCTCCTCTATGAGCTGATTTGGCTGCGGCTGTCGATGGCGCAATTTGGCGTAACGACGGCTCTCACCTCGATCGTCCTCTCCGTGTTTATGGCTGGGTTGGGAGTGGGCTCCTGGCTGGCTGGTGGATTCCTACGCCGCCACGGGGACGGGCTCAAGTTTCCTCCTTTACGTTTGTACGCCTTGCTGGAGTTGCTGATTGGTGTTTCCGCGCTGGCGGTGCCCACTGAGCTGGTATGGGGACATCGCTTCATGGAGAGGCTGGCCGAGCGCTCTCCGCTTTCTTCCGGAGCCGACTACTTAATCGCTGGACTTTGGCTGGCAGGGACGGTGATTCCGTGGTGCGCCTGCATGGGCGCTACGATTCCGGTTGCCATGTGCGCCATCCGGCGGATGGTTGGCGACTCGTCTCGATCTTTTAGCTTTCTTTATCTTGCCAATGTGCTGGGCGCGGTGGTGGGATCGTTTCTGCCGCTGTTGTTGATTGAGCCGCTGGGTTTTCATGCCACGTTGCGGGTCGGCGCGGTTCTGAACCTATTGATTGCGGGTGGAGCTTTTGCGCTTTCTTTGAGTCCGCGAGCGAATCAGGCGCCTGTCGTTGGCGAAGCTGCTGTGGTGAACTACGCAGCCAATGGCAGCTTCGGCGTGCTGGTCCTCTTATTTACAACGGGCCTGGCGACGATGGGCATGGAGCTGGTTTGGATTCGCCTGTTCACGCCTTACGTGGGACCTGTGGTTTATTCGTTTGGAATGATCATGGTGGCGTACCTGCTGGCTACTTTTGCCGGATCGCAGGTTTACCGCTACTGGAGTCGGGAGTCGAGACAGGAGAGTCTGCTGACCTGGATTTCACTGGCTCCGCTGGGATTGTTGCCGCTGTTTACGGCTGATGCGCGTATTCCTCTGCATTTGGTGGCGCGCGTGTTTGTGGGAGTGATGCCGTTTGCCGGCATGATTGGATTTCTGACGCCGATGCTGGTGGAGCGCTGGTCAGGCGGCGATCCCGACCGGACCGGACGCGCCTATGCAGTGAACATTGTTGGTTGCATCTTAGGTCCGCTGGTATGCGGGTTTCTACTGCTGCCGTTTATTGGTGAGCGACTGGCGATGATGTTGCTGTCGGCGCCATGGATTGTGATGGCGTTTCGCAGAGGGAACGTACCAAAGCTCCGGCTCGTTGGACGGGCTGCCGCTTACAGCTTGGTGGTTTTGGCGCTTTATCTTTTCGTGTTTACAAAAGATTTTGAAACACAATTTCCGGTGCGCTCCGTGTTGCGCGATTCAACCGCGACTGTAATTGCTGTGGGCAGCGGCAATGAGCGGCGGTTGTTAGTAAACGGCCAAGGCATGACCAAGCTGACTCCAATTACGAAAATGATGGCGCATATGTCGCTGGCCTCGCTGGATCACACGCCGCACAATGCGCTGATTATATGTTTCGGAATGGGAACAACGTTTCGATCGGTGATGTCGTGGGGGATTTCGGGGACAGCGGTGGAACTGGTGCCCAGCGTGCCGAAGCTGTTCACCTACTACCATTCGGATGGGGCGGCGGTGGCAGCCTTACCGCAGGGACATATTGTGATTGACGATGGGCGTCGATTTCTGGAGCGCTCGCCGGAGAAATTCGACGTTATTATCCTTGATCCGCCGCCGCCGGTGGTGACCGCGGGATCGAGCCTGCTGTATTCCCAGGACTTCTACGCAGTTGCCAAGCAGCGGCTAGAGCCGGGTGGAATCCTGCAACAATGGCTCCCGGAGGCCGACAGTGCGACGCAGTCGGCGGTCGCGCAGGCGGTTAGGAATTCCTTTCCTTATGTGCGGGTCTTTCAGGGGATCGAAGGATGGGGCTGGCATTTTCTGGCCAGCGAACGGCCTATTCCTGTGAGGACCGCAGCCGAACTCGTGGCACGTATGCCTGCGGGCGCGGTTCGCGACATGATGGAATGGGGACCGGGAAAAACTCCTGAGGAGCAGGTGAATTTGCTGGTGATGCATCCGTCGACGCTGGATGCCGTGATCGCGCTTTCTCCGGGCACGCCGGCGTTGCAGGATGATCGGCCGATCAATGAATATTTTCTGTTAAGGACGCCGTTTGATAAGTTGATGGATATGCAGTGAGGGAATTCCTTATGCTGGCAAGGCGACTACTTCGCCGATGAGGACATCAGGCATACCGTCGTAGAATTTCTGAACGTCGGACAACACCTGACCCATTTGCGGACTTTGCATCGCGTTCTGTAGTCCCGCTGCCGATTCAAAGTACGCGGTGAAAATAACTTGATATGGAGGCTTCGAGCCATCCATTGTCGTTGTCACCTTCACCACTTCGACCCTCTTTAGGCCGTACGGACCCATGACGCTGCCCGCAAGCGGCAGGTGTTTCGAGATGTAGTAGTCTTCGTCGAATCGGACGCCATGCTTGTAGCACACTTTGAGTACTGTCATTGAAAGGCCTCCAAACCGTAATTGTGTTTTTAAATAGAAAAGAACTTGTTCCATAAATACCTCTGAATGCAGATCTTCACCCTCGGGGCTGAAGGCCTCATTCTTGGCGGGCTTGAACGGCATGACTGAAGTCGTGCTTACCCAAGAATATTTATGGAACACGCTGCAAGACGCTACTTTCCAGCCATGGCGCGTTCTACCGCGTCTGCCGTGCGGGGCAAGTTTGCTGTTAGTTGGATCAACTTGCCGTCGTGATCGACGTAGTACATATCTTCAATGCGTACGCCGAGTTTCTCTTCTGGAATGTAGATGCCGGGCTCAATCGTAAATACCATCCCCGGTGCGAGCGGGATGTCGTAATCGCCCTCGTCGTGAACATTCAATCCGACGTAGTGACCCAGGCCATGAATGAAGTACTTGCCCAGGCTCTCTCCGTGCAGATCTTTGCCGTGAGTGTTGATGTAGTCCTTGGCGACCGCGTTCAGCGTATTGGGGGTTTCGCGGTCCAGGGTCGACTTGCCCGACTGGAATGCGGCCATGGCAGCTTGTTGCGCGCCTAGAACGATGTCGTAGATCTCACGTTGACGGGCGGTGAACTTGCCGTTGGCGGGTAGCGTTCGAGTGATATCGGTGGCGTACATGGAGTATTCGCCAGCGGCATCAATGACGACCGTGTCGTAGGGATGGACGGTTCCGGAATTCTCCGAGTAGTGGAGTACGGTTCCGTTGAATCCGGCGCCGACGATGGGTGCATAGGAGTCGCGTTCGCAACCGCGGCGCTCCCATTCATAGCGCAGGATGGCGCCGACCTCGCGTTCGGTCATACCGGGCTTAATCTCGTGCATGACGGCCAGGTGCGCGGCCATGGAGGCATCGGTGGCCTTTTTGATGAGCGCAATCTCACGGGCATCTTTGACGGTTCGCAGGGAAGCGAGTAGCGGCTTCGCGTCCGCGATTCGAACGCGTGAGGCAATTGCGCGGGTGCGCTTGAGCCAGTCGAGAAGGCCGGAAGAAGAATTGACTTCGCCGGGAGCTGCCAGTTCGGTGTAAACCTTGTCGCCGGAGGCCAGCAGATTGGGCAACTCTTCATCGAGCTTCGAGAGGGATGCGACGTGATCCAACCCAGTGATGGAGGGAGCATCTGGGCTGTCGGGGCCGAGTTTCAGGCCGGTCCAGCGCTCGCCCACCATGTCGCGCGGCAGCAGGAAGAGGATTTCGGTATAGGCGCGAGCGGGCTGCTCACCTTTGGCTTCGCGCGCTGACGCAATTAGGACGGCGGCACCGGGCTCGGCCCATCCGGTCAGGTAATAGAAGTTGTCATTCTGGCGGAAACCGTGCAAGGCGTTGGGGCCGTCGCCTTCTATGTCGGCAAAAATCAGGGCGACGCCGCCATTTAGCTTTTTGGCTAGGGCTTCGCGGCGGGCGCGATAGTCGGCGTTGGGCTGGCGGTCGATGGCCAAGGCAGGCAGGCTGAGGACGGCGCTGCAAAGAGCAAGGCTGAGGAGAAGTTTTCGCATGGTCCGAGATTGTATCGCAAAGTGGGTGGCGAGAGTTTTCGCAGTTACATCTTTTGCAGGAGGGCTTCCAGTTCGCCGAGTTGGGAGATTTTGGGAACATCTAGATCGGGGTAGGTTCCGGAACCATCCATGAGCACGGCTTGCATGCCAACGTTTTGGGCACCGAGGTAATCGATAGAGTAGATATCGCCGACGTAGACACTTTCTTCTGGATGAGCGCCAAAGGAATCGAGGGCATGGTGGAAGATTTCCGGGGAGGGCTTTTGGAAACCGACGACTCCGGAATCCGTGATGGTGCGAAAGTAGCCCGCGAGTCCGACTTGTTTGAGCAGGCGAGCGATAGTTCCGTCGGCGTTGCTGATTACGGCGAGGTCGTACTTGGAGGAAAGCCTTTCCAGAATTTCTGGACTGCCGGGGGCGACACGCGTCCAATTGCGAGCGCTCCGGAATTCGAAAGTGACCTCTGCGAGCAAGCTCTCCTCGTGGACGCCGAGCGATTCCAGCAATTCGGTGAGAAGGACTTTCCAGTATCCGGTATCGGGGTTTGGATGAGGACCCGACGCGTAGGCTGCATCCAGCGCGCGGCGTGCTTCAATTTCAGCATTGCGCAACTGCGCATCTGTTGGATGGATTCCACGCTTGGTCAGAGGACGCAGCGTAACCGCCAAATCCGCATATGTCAGCGTGTTTCCGACACTGAAGAACACGGATTTGAGATGCGGTTTCATCTGTTTCAAGACTAGCACGAGATGGAACAGATGGGGAGTGCTGTTTCAAATACGGAAGTAATCGAAGATGTGAACGGAAGAGACTACCCATCAGTGGGGTGGGTGGCACGAATGGGTAGTATACGCGTGTGGGAGCCTGTCTTGGTAGGACGAGTTTTTTGACTGGCCGTGGTGAGCCGATCGCGGACTGCTTTGCTGCAAGAGCGGTGGCAGGAGGTACATGGCGCGGGGGGATGGAAGTTTTCGCGGGCGACGGTGCCACGGCACACGTGCGTTCGCTTCCGGTATACTGATCAAGTCATGTCCGTGATCAAAGACATTAGCGAAGTTGCCAAGGGGATGGGCATCACCTTTATGGAGATGTTCCAGCCTACGGTGGTGGAAAATTATCCCGATGGGCCGGGGATATTTAAGGGCGCGAAATTTCAGGAACGTTTTCGCGGGATGCATGTGCTGCAGCGCGACGAAAATGGTCTGGAAAAGTGTGTAGCGTGCTTCTTGTGCGCGGCGGCGTGTCCTTCGAACTGCATCTATATTGAGGCTGCGGAGAATACGGCTGAAAAGCGCGTTTCCGGTGCTGAACGTTATGCCGAGGTCTACAACATCGACTACAACCGCTGCATTTTCTGCGGTTACTGCGTGGAAGCTTGTCCGACGGATGCTATTACGCACGGTCACGGCTTTGAGTTGGCGACGTTCAATGCTGGGGAGTTGGTGTATCGCAAAGAGCAGTTGCTTGCCATCAAGCCTGCTCAAATGGGCGACAACGCCGTCTTCAACAAACAAGAGATGGATACGCAACGCGTTGTGCCAGGGTAGACCGGATATTTAGTTTTGCCAAAGCCGGTCCGATCGTGGACCGGCTTTGTTGTATCTGTGGATAGCGGGTACCGAGTTGCGGGTTCCGAGTGCCGAGTAAAAGCAACATCCGATTTCTCAGGGCTGAAGCCCTTCGAATGACAAAATCAAACGGCAGTTTTGCCAAGATTGAAACACAAGACTGAAAGCCGAGAGCCGACAGCCAGTTTTATCCAGGAGCTTGTTTTGATTGATTTTCTGAAACTTGTGCAAGAGCGCGTAGTGATCTATGACGGCGCGATGGGAACGAGCGTTCAGTTGCGCACGCCATCCATGGACGACTTTTGGGGGAACGAAGGTTGTAACGAAATTCTTGTCCTCAGTCGTCCCGACATGATCAAGGACATCCACGCGTCGTTCCTTCAAGTTGGCTGCGACGTATTGGAGACCGACACGTTTGGAGCCACGCGGACGGTTCTGGCTGAGTACAACTTGCAGGACAAAACTGCTGAGATCAACCGGGAAGCGGCGAGGCTGGCGGTTGAGGTCGCGCGGCAGTTTTCAACTCCTGATCGCCCCCGATTTGTGGCTGGGTCGATGGGGCCAACCACGAAGCTGCCTTCGCTGGGGCATATTGGATTTGACGAGATGGCGGCGGCATTTGAAGAGCAAGCGTTGGCGTTAATCGAAGGCGGCGTCGACATATTGCTGATTGAGACTTGTCAGGATTTGTTGCAAGCCAAGATGGCTGTTGCAGGCATCTTCGATGCCATGAAGAAGGCAGGGAAGCGCCTGCCGGTGCAAGTGCAAGTCACGCTGCAGGAAACTGGGCTCATGCTGCTGGGGACGGAAATTGGAGCCGCGCATACGGCATTGGAATGCTTCGATGTTGACGTGCTTGGGCTGAACTGCGCGACAGGGCCTGTCGAGATGAACGATGCTGTTCGGTATTTGGGGATGAACTCGACGAAGCATGTCTCCGTACTGCCCAACGCCGGGTTGCCACATAACGAGGGTGGCCGCGCAGTTTACAAACTCACGCCGAAAGAACTGGCCGACTATCACAAGCATTTCGTGGTCGACTACGGCGTTCGTATCGTTGGCGGATGTTGCGGAACTACTCCTGAGCACTTGAAGGCGGTGGTAGATGCTGTTTCTGGAGTGGAACCTGCCAAGCGCGACGTGAAGGCCGCCGGAGCAGCATCGAGCGCCTATGCGTCCGTGCCGCTGGATCTTGAGCCGAAGCCGCTCATCGTTGCGGAAGAGCTGAACACTACCACCCGTGTCGAACATTTTCGCAATCTGGTTCGCGCGGAAAAATATGACGACATCCTGACCCTGGCGAAGAAGCTGGCGAGCGATGGTTCGCACATGCTGGATCTGTGCTGCGCCGTTGTTGGCGAAGACGAAAAGGCCTATATCTGCGCTGTGTTGGAAAAGATTGCGACGCGGGTGCCAGCGCCGATTCTGGTCGATAGTACCGAAGCCGACGTGATTGAAGAGGCGCTCAAACGCATTCCGGGTAAGGCGATTATTAACTCGATCAACTTAGAGGATGGGGAGAAGCGCACATCGAAAGTCCTGCCCATGGCCAAGCGCTATGGCGCAGCCGTGATTGCGCTCACCATCGACGAAGAAGGCATGGCGCTGACGGCGGATCGCAAAGTTGCGATTGCCAAACGCATTCACAAGCTGGCGACGGAGAAGTATGGAATTCGCGGAGTCGACTTGATTTTTGATGCGCTGACGCTGCCAATCTCCACCGGCCAGGAAGACTATCGCGCGGCGGGGATGGAGACGCTGGCGGCGGTGAAGCGGATCAAAGAAGAGATTCCGGATGTGCGCACGATTCTGGGTGTGAGCAATATTTCGTTTGGGCTGGATGCGTATCCACGACGGGTTTTGAACAGCGTTTTTATGCACGAAGCGGTGGACAATGGCCTCGATATGGCTATTGTTAACTACAGCAAAATCTATCCGTTATATAAAATTCCGCAGGTAGAGGTTGAGCTAGCCCGCAAACTGATTCATTGCGATCGATCGGCGGGCGATCCGCTGCAGGTTTACATGCAGCATTTCGCTGGCAGCAAGGGAATGAAGGATACCGCTGCCCGGGCGCACGTAGAGTCGCTGGAGATTGAAGACAAGCTGAAGTACGCCATCATCAACGGCGAAAAGAGCGTTGGCGATGGTGAGAATAAGCAGACGTTGGAGCAGTTGCTGGACGAGGCGTTGAAGACATATACGCCGCTGGAGATTATCAACAACGTGCTGCTGGACGGGATGCGGACGGTGGGCGAGCTCTTCGGAGCGCGCAAGATGCAGTTGCCGTCGGTGCTAGATTCGGCGGGAGTGATGAAGGCCGCTGTCGCGTATCTGGAACCGAAGATGGAGAAGAAATCTGGGTCGCAAAAGGGCACTCTGGTGCTCGCGACCGTGAAGGGCGATGTCCACGATATTGGTAAGAATTTGGTGGACATTATTCTGACTAACAATGGGTTCAAGGTAGTGAACCTTGGAATCAAGCAGCCGGCGGAAACGATTCTTCATGCGGCGGCTGAGCACAACGCCGATGCCATTGGGCTGAGTGGGTTGCTGGTGAAGTCGACGCTGGAGATGAAGTACGTCATCCAGGATTTGCAGTTGCGGAAACTGGATATTCCAGTGATTTGCGGCGGTGCGGCGTTGACTCGTAAATATGTGGAAGATGATTTGCGGCGCGAGTATTCGTCGGCAGTGTTTTACGCGAACGATGCTTTTGATGGCCTGCACATTATGGAGGATTTAATTTCTCCGAATGGCGCGAAAGAGGCGCGGTTGCTGGAAGGGCGCACGGTCAAGGAATATGTAAAGATGATTCATGCCGAGGAAGAAGGGCCTGCGTTTTCGGAGCGCAGCAAGGTTGTGCAAGATGCGCCGAGCGTCCCGGTGGCTCCGTTTTACGGCGTTCGGGTAAAGAAGGATTGGGACTTGCGGGAAGTATTTCCGTACATTAACGAGACTGCGCTGTTCAAGAATCAGTGGCAGTTGAAGACGGCGTCGCAGGAAGATTATGTGCGGCTGGTGCAGGATAAGTATCGTCCAATTTTGTTGAAGATGCAGGAAGAGGCCTTGGCTTCGGGAGTGCTGGAGCCGAAGGCGGTTTGGGGATATTTTCCCTGCCAGGCGGAAGGCAATGACGTGGTTGTGTATGACCCAGGAAATTCCACTTCACCACGGAGTCACGGAGACACGGAGAAATTCCAGGAACTGTTGCGCTTCACTTTCCCACGGCAGCGTGAGGGGAGGCGGCTTTGCATTTCCGACTTCTTCATGCGGAAAGACTCTCGAACGATGGACGTGATTGGCCTCTCGCTGGTGACCATGGGGGAGAAGGTTTCGCTGGCGGCGCAAAAATTGTTTGAAGAAGGCGAGTATACGAAATATTTGTATCTGCATGGTCTTGGTGTTGAGACGGCGGAAGCACTGGCAGAGTATCTGCACAAGAAGATGCGCGAAGAATTGGGGATCGCGGGCGAAGATTCGGCGCGGATTTCCGATTTGTTTCATCAGAAGTATCATGGGTCGCGGTATTCTTTTGGCTATCCGGCGTGCCCGAATTTGGAAGACCAGACCAAGTTGTTCCAGCTGCTGAAGCCGGTGGAGAATGTGGGCGTGCGGTTGACCTCGGGATTTCTGCTGGACCCTGAGCAATCGACTTCGGCGATTGTGGTGCATCATCCGGCGGCGAAGTATTTCGTAGTGTAGGGTTTCTTGCAGCAATCTAACAGAGGAGATTTCCATTGAAATACCGCAAGCTGGGACGCACCGGTTTTGAAGTCAGCGATATGGCACAGGGGCTGTGGGGTATGTCGGGATGGAGCGGTTCCGATGATCGCGAATCGTTGGACGCCATGCAGTTGGCGGTCGATTTAGGCTGCAATTTCTTCGATACCGCATGGGCTTACGGCGATGGCAAGAGTGACGGCTTACTGGGTCAGATCCTGGCGGGGAATTCCGGCAAACGGATTTATGCGGCGTCGAAAATTCCTCCGATGAACCTGCAGTGGCCCGCCTCTTCCAAAGACAAGTACATGGATGTATTCCCTGCGACGCATGTGTTCCAATATACGAAATCAATTCTGGAAAAACTGGGGACGAAGTCGATTGACCTCTTGCAATTGCACGTTTGGGACGATAGCTGGGCGGACGATCCGGAATTTCGCAGCACAGTGGAGAAGCTCAAGAGCGACGGCCTCATCAAGGCGTTCGGCCTGAGCCTGAACCGCTGGCAACCTGCCAATGGCATCAAGGCGTTGAATACGGGCCTTGTCGATGTCGTGCAAGTGATTTACAATATTTTCGATCAGTCACCCGAAGATGAGTTATTTCCGCTTTGCGAGAAGCTGAACGTTGGCGTGATCGCACGCGTGCCGCTGGATGAAGGCAGTCTTGGCGGGAAGATGACTCTAGAGACCAGCTTCCCGGATAGCGATTGGCGTTCGAAATATTTTGGCCCGGAGAATCTCGGTAACACGATCCCGCGGGTTGAAAAGTTGAAAGCGGTTGTGCCCTCGGGAATGACGCTGCCGCAAATGGCGCTGCGTTTCATCCTCTCGAATTCGGCTGTCAGCACTACCATTGTCGGCATGCGCAAGCTGGATCATGTGCGCGAAAACATGGCTTTAAGCGACAAGGGCGGGTTGGATAATGAATTGCTGCAGGCACTCAAGCCGCATCGTTGGGACCGCGTTGTGAAGTCCTGGTCGGATTAGCTGGGCAGGAAAAGCGCTCAACGGGTCGCAACCTGAGACGCCACCGACGAAACGGTGAAGCCCGCAGTTCGCAAAACGTTTTAGCCCTCGTATGCATCCAATTTAGAACCTGTCCCGAACGGTACTTTTGAGTTCCCAGGACGATACTTTTGAGGTACAGGCCTAGCTTTTGTCCCTTAGAGTTACGGTATAATCTTAAAGATAACCATGCTGAAATACTCGATCGTAGTTCCCCTGCATAATGAGCAGGAGAATGTGACCGACCTCTATGACCGCCTGAAGGCGGTGATGGAAGCGAGCGGTGAGACATTTGAAATCGTTCTGGTGGACGATGGCAGCGAAGACCAGACCTTCGACTTGCTGCGCGAGATTGCGTCTATCGATAGCCGCGTGACCGTTGTAAAGCTGCGCCGGAACTTTGGCCAGACTGCGGGCCTCGCAGCGGGCTTCGATCACGCACGGGGCGAATTCATCATCGCCATGGACGGCGATCTTCAGCACGATCCCGCCGATATTCCGCTCTTTCTGGAAAAAGTTGCCGAGGGGTACGACATCGTCAGCGGATGGCGCAAACAGCGCATTGATAGTTTCTGGCTGCGGCGTTTCCCATCTCGCGTGGCGAATTGGACGATGGCCAAGTTGAGTGGTGTGGACATTCACGATTTTGGTACGACCTTCAAAGCGTATCGCCGGGAAATTTTGGAGCAGGTACCGCTCTACGGCGAACTGCACCGTTTTATTCCAGCGCTGGCCTCGTGGCACGGAGCCACCATTTGCGAAGTACCCATCCGCAACGTCAACCGCGAACGCGGCGTTTCGCACTATGGCATTTCCCGCACTTTCCGTGTGTTTTTCGATCTCATCACTATCCGCTTTCTGCTTCGCTACTTGTCGCGTCCGCTGCATTTCTTCGGTACGGGGGGCATGCTCAGCATTTTTGCTGGAAGCGGAATCGCTGTCTGGTTGATGGCGCAAAAGCTTTTGCACCACATCGACGTTGTCGCGAGCCATGGACCGCTCATGCTGTTTGGAGCCGTCTTGCTCGTGCTCGGCATGAACTTGCTGGCGATTGGCCTTCTCGGCGAAATGCAGGTCCGGCACTATCATTCGCCCGTGCGACGAGCTCCTTACTCTGTCGACCGCATCCTGCGCGCACAGAGCGAAGAAGAATCCCACATCCAAGACTAGAAGGACAAGACTAAAAGGACAGGACCAAAAAAAGGAATAGCCAAGTGTGACGCGGAAAATATCGTTCGCGCCGCTCGGTTCTAGCCATCGTGGTTCGTCTCCATCTGTCTCAACCGGGCGTATAATTAGGCGTTTTGTCCATGCCTATGAGCCCTGTCAGCGAGACCACCCTTCCACTCAGATTGGCCGAACGCATGTCGCGCCTCGGCACTGAAACCGCCTTTGAAGTCCTGGTGAAAGCGCGTGCGCTTGAAGCGAAGGGCAAGAGCGTGATCCACCTGGAAATTGGCGAGCCCGATTTTGATACTCCAGCAAACATTGTCGATTCTGCCGTCGACGCCCTGCGTAAAGGTTGGACTCACTACGGACCCGCGACCGGATTGCCGCAGCTTCGCGAGGCGATTGCCGAAGATGTGAGCCGTTCGCGCGGCGTGCCTGTGAGTCCCGAAGAAGTGGTTGTCGTCCCCGGCGGCAAGCCCGTAATGTTTTTCGTAATTCTGGCGCTGGCGCAGGCGGGCGATGAAGTGATCTACCCGAATCCAGGGTTTCCAATCTACGAATCCATGATCAACTTCGTTGGCGCTAAGGCTGTGCCTCTGCGTCTGCGCGAAGAGATGGATTTCCGTTTTGATGTGAACGAATTGGCGTCGCTGATCACCGACCGCACACGCCTGATTATTCTGAACTCGCCGCACAATCCAACCGGCGGTGTTCTGACTGGCCAAGACATTCAGGACATCGCCAAGGTCATTGGCAGCCGCGATGTAATGATCTTGTCAGATGAGATTTACTCACGCCTGATTTTCGACGGCCAGCATCACTCGATTGCCGCTGTTCCAGGATTCAAAGACCGCACAATTATTTTGGATGGTTTCTCCAAAACCTATGCCATGACGGGATGGCGCATGGGCTACGGCGTTATGCGCACGGATCTCGTCCCGCAAGTGTCACGGCTGGTCACCAACGCAACGTCGTGTACGGCAAGCTTTACGCAGGTTGCCGGGGTGGAAGCGTTGCGCGGAGATCAAGCATCGGTGGAGAAAATGCGCCTGGAGTTCCTGCGCCGTCGCGACATGTTCGTGAAGGGCTTGAACCAGATTAAGGGTTTTTCCTGTCGTGTACCTGCGGGCGCGTTTTATACGTTCCCCAATATTCAGAACACAGGCTGGCCATCCAAGAAACTTGCCGACGCTTTGCTGGACGACGCGGGTGTAGCAGCGCTTTCTGGAACAGCCTTCGGGGCGTCCGGAGAAGGATATTTACGCTTCAGCATCGCGAACTCGTATGAACATCTGGAGCAAGCGCTGGAGCGGGTAGGGAACTGGGCGGAGAAACATCTCTAAGGCCAGTTTCAAGTTTCGGGTTTCCAGTTGCAAGCTCCCAAGAACCTAGGTACCCCGACCAACTTGCTCGAAACTCGAAACCTGAAACTCGAAACTGACTCTCGAAACTTATGAAATCTTTCCGCATATTTTCCACCAGCGACATGGGTGACTCCATCAATCTCCTGCGAACCCGCGGGTATGACGTCGAAGTCTATCCCAAACCGGAAGCGCCGCCCAAGAGCCTGATCCTTGAAAAAGTCCGTTCTGGAATCGATGGCCTACTGACCACGCTGCGCGACCCCATTGACGCCGAAGTATTTGCAGCCGGCGATGGAACGCTGAAAGTGGTCTCGCAAATCGCCGTCGGTTTCGACAACATCAATCGCGCCGACGCCAACAAATACAAGATTCCTTTCACCCACACCGCCGATGTCCTGACCGACGCCACCGCCGAGTTCGCCTTCCTCCTCATGGGTTCCGTTGCGCGCCGAATGTGGAACGCCGAGCGCCTTCTGCGCGAAAATCAATGGGGATTCTGGCATCCTTACCTGCCTTTCTTGGGCGATGAAGTTGTCGGCAAAACAGTTGCCATTATCGGAACGGGACGCATCGGGCTATCCATGATTCGCAAGTGTTCCGGGTTTGACATGAATATTCTGTGTTACGACCCGGCGTATCAGAATCAAGAGTTTGTAAAAGGAATCCAGGAGGTCAAAGACCTCAGCTTTGCTCGCGGTCTGGTGAAAGAAAGATCGTGGATCAAATATGTAGAGTTGAACGAAGCCCTCGCACAGGCGGATTTCGTCAGCGTTCATGTCCCTTTGCTGCGCGAAGGCGAAAGCAGCACGCCGACGTATCATCTGTTCAACGAGACCACGCTGCGAACCATGAAGCCGACCGCCTACTTGATCAATACGTCGCGCGGCCCGGTTGTTGACGAACAAGCTTTAGCGAAAGCACTGCGTGAAAAGTGGATTGCAGGCGCAGCGCTTGACGTTTACGAAAAAGAACCTCTAGCCGCAGATTCTCCTCTGCGCGATCCTGCCATTGAAGACCGTTGTCGCTTGTATCCGCACTTTGCCAGTGCGGGACGGATCACCAGGCTCTCCACCGATCCCATGAAAGGTATGGCGGGGCGTTGCGTGCAGGGATTGATCGACGTACTGGAAGGCAACTACGGCGGCGACATCACAAAGATGCCGTACGTCGTGAACAAAGAAGCGTTTGGCGGATGACAGAGATCTTCCATCGATCCTGCATCGCCCGATCTTGCCGATGAAGTCAGGCAGTTCTCGCAATTCGCTCTGCGCCCAACCAAACTATGTTCTCAAAGCGGACCGAATGGAAGCTCCAGCCGAATCGCTACACCGAGGCCTGTGAGCGGTTTCGCGCCGAGGGGAAAATCGCGATTGACCTGACGGCTTCCAACCCAACCCGCGTGGGCCTGGACTACGCCTCGGAAACTATCTTGCAGTCTCTAACCGCGCCGGAGTCTCTGCAATATCGCCCCGAGGCAAAGGGGCTGCTTAGCGCTCGCAAAGCCGTCGCAGCCTACTATCAGTCACTTGGAGCAGAAGTTTCTACCGAACAAATCTTGCTGACTACCAGCACCAGCGAGGCCTATGCATTCCTATTTCGCCTGCTGTGTGATGCGGGCGACGAAATTCTTGTTCCAGCACCGAGCTACCCTCTGTTCCAATTTCTTGCCGACCTACAAGATGTGAAGCTGGTGCCGTATCCCTTGCTTTACGATCACGGCTGGCAGATGGATTTACGGGGACTGAAACAGAAGCTCACAGTACGATCGAGGGCTGCTCTAATCGTCCATCCAAACAACCCCACTGGATCATTCGTAAAGCCAAAAGAAATGCGTGCTTTAAGTTGGCTCTGCGCCAGACGACGCATGGCGGTGATTGCAGATGAAGTATTCCTGGATTTTCCGCTGGATGGCTCTGCGCGCCGGACTTCGGCGAAGAATGCAGGCGCGCTCACATTCACGTTAAGTGGTCTATCGAAAATCGCGGGTCTCCCCCAAATGAAAGCGTCGTGGCTGGTGACGAGCGGCCCGGAAGCCCTGGCGACGGAGGCGATGGCGCGTCTCGACGTCATCGCCGACACATTCCTGTCCATGAACGCACCTGTACAGTTGGCGTTGCCGACATTGCTCGATCAGCGCCGTGCGTTCCAGCATCAACTGCAAGTTCGGCTTCGCGCAAACCTCAAAGAGCTCGACCGTCAGCTCGCGAAGCAGACCTTGATTGAGCGCCTTGATGTGGAAGGCGGCTGGTACGTCATACTGCGCGTTCCGGCAACCCGCACCGACGAAGATTTAGCGATTGAATTGTTAGAAAAGCAGTCGGTCCTCGTCCATCCAGGTCACTTTTTTGATTTCCCAACCGACGGATATCTGGTGCTTAGCCTGTTGCCGCAGCGCGAAGAGTTTCGCAAAGGCGTCGAGCGGGTGCTGGGGCACTTGCAAGCTGGTTCGTCGAGAAGCTAATCCTGTAAGAACGGATTCGATTCGCGCTCTTCGCCAATCGTCGTGATAGCGCCATGCCCGGGATACACAACTGTGTCGTCGGGCAAAGCCAGCAGATGCTCCTTTAGCGAGCTAATAAGTTTCTGGAACGATCCTCCCGGCAAATCCGTCCGTCCAATGCTTCCCGCAAACAGGGTGTCGCCGGCAATCAACTTTTTCTCAGTAGGGAAGTACAGGCAAACGCTGCCTTCCGTATGACCCGGCGTGTGCAGCACGTTGGAGACAATCGACCCGACCTGTAGCGTCTGCGCGTGGGAGAGGCTCTGATCAATCTCAACTTTCTCCGGCGCATCCATACGTAGCCATGCCGCCTGCACGTCCAGCATCTTCAGCAAGGCGTAGTCGTTTTCGTTCAGCAAGATCGGCGCGCCGGTCAAGCGGCGCAACTTCATCGCGCCACCCACGTGGTCGATATGGGCGTGCGTGATCACGATCTGCTTTACGGTGAGATTGTGTTTCTGGAGGACGGCGAGAACGTTGGCAATGTCATCGCCAGGATCGATGACCATTGCTTCCCGTGTCGCCTCATCGCCAAGGATGGAGCAGTTGCATTGCAACGGGCCCACGGGAAGGACTTCGTGAATCATTTGAGAAAAGTTACTTCTTCGGTGCGGCGGGAGTCTGCGATGTGGCCGGAGCCTTCACGTTCTCAAGCACAGATTTCGGCCCCTGCTTCAGCGTCATCACACCCAGCGAAAGGGACGTCACCATAAAGATAATGGCCGACCAGGTCGTAGCGCGGGAAAGTGCAGTGGCCGCGCCGCGAGGTCCGAAAGCCGTTTGGCTGCCCTGTCCGCTAAAAGCGGCGGCAATATCCGAACCCTTGCCGCTCTGCAGCAGCACAACAATAACCAGGAAAAGGCACACAACAACGTGCACCGTGACGACGAGGTAATAAATGACATTCATTAATTAGGTTCCTAATTGTTCGGTTTACGCAAGGCGGGGTAGAGCCGCGAAACCCTTTATTTTCAACTTAGATTGTACGATGAGCAGGGGATTTTCCACAAACTCGCCGCGCGCATCCGTAGTAAGGAAACGCCCCGTTACTGCGGCAGGCTTGTAGTTTGTTTAAGATAGCGATCCACAGATTCCGCCGCCTTCCGGCCTTCCGCGATCGCCCAGACCACCAGCGATTGTCCCCGCCGCATGTCGCCGGCGGCGAAAACTCCCGTCACTGAAGACATATATCCAGCGTCCGCCGCCACGTTGCCGCGCACATCCAAAGCGACTCCCAACTGCTCAATCATCCCGCCGCGCACAGGTCCCACGAAGCCCATAGCCAACAGAACGAGGTCAGCTTCCATAGTAAATTCAGAACCGGGAATCGCCTCGAACTCCGGCGGTGGCCCTACGCGCATAGCGTGGAGCTGCTTTACATTTCCGTCCGCGTCGCCGGTGAACTTGGTCGTCGCCAGGCTCCATTCGCGCGTTCCGCCTTCCTCGTGAGCGCCTTCAGTCCTCAACTGCATCGGCCACATCGGCCACGGAGTTTGCGGAGACCTCTGCTCCGGCGGCTTCGGCATGATCTCAAATTGATGAACTGACAGCGCCTTCTGCCGATGTACTGTGCCCAGGCAGTCGGCTCCGGTATCGCCGCCGCCAATGATGACGACATGCTTTCCGGTAGCCAAAATATCTGCTTCCGTAATCCTCTCGCCGAGATTGCGCCGATTCTGCTGCGGCAAGAACTCCATCGCGTAGTGAATCCCCTTAAGTTCTCGCCCCGGAACGGAGAGATCGCGCGATTGCTCCGCGCCACCCGCCAGCAAGATCGCGTCGAAGCCCTGCTGCAGATCTGCCACCGCCACGTTGCCGCCAACATGCGCGCCAGTGACAAACTTCACGCCCTCAGCGGACATCTGCTCCAATCGCCGATCGACAATATGCTTTTCCAACTTGAATTCCGGAATACCGTACCGCAGCAATCCGCCAATGCGGTCGGCCTTCTCGTAAACGGAAACTGAGTGCCCAGCGCGGCAGAGTTGCTGCGCCGCAGCCAGTCCTGCCGGACCCGATCCTACAATCGCCACCTTTTTCCCGCTGCGAACCTTCGCAGGTTCCGGGCGAATCCAGCCTTCCCGGAAGCCGTGCTCAATAATGTCTTTTTCAATCTGTTTAATCGCAACAGGCGGTTGGTTGATGCCCAGCACGCACGAAGCCTCGCAAGGCGCGGGACAAATCCGCCCCGTAAATTCCGGAAAATTGTTCGTAGCGTGCAGCCGTCGCAGCGCTTCCTGCCACCGCCCGCGGTAGATCAGATCATTCCAGTCCGGAATTAGATTGTTGACCGGGCATCCGTTGTGGCAAAACGGAACTCCACAGTCCATGCAGCGCGCACCCTGCTTTTGCAGTTTCTCTTCTGGAAAGTCCTGATAAATCTCAAACCAATCATTAACCCGTTCCGTTACAGGACGGCGTTGCGGAAGCTCGCGTTCATATTCCACAAACCCAGTCGCCTTACCCATGGCGCACCTGCCCATAAGAGGCAGCCATCAACTGCGGTGCCACGGGCACTGATGTTACGGGCACATAAGGCCGCGCCCCGCGCGGAATTCCCTGTACGCGTTTGTACTCGTGCGGAAACACTTTAATGAAACGCGACAACATTTCCGGCCAGTTGTCCAGAATCCACTGCGCCCGCTGGCTGCCGGTTAAATCCAGATGCCTTGTCAGCAGGTCGCGGACGATCCGCCCATCGGCGTCGGCGATCACCGGTTCCAGATCTACAGACGCCAGGTTGCAGCGCTTCTCGGAGAAATCAAGCTTTTCATCAAACACATACGCAATCCCGCCGCTCATGCCCGCTGCAAAATTACGTCCGCAAGCGCCCAGCACCAGCACCAAACCCTTCGTCATATATTCGCAACCATGGTCGCCAACCCCTTCTACCACAGCCGTTGCGCCCGAATTGCGAACTGCAAAGCGCTCTCCTGCCGCTCCGTTGAAGAACGCCTCTCCACTGGTTGCGCCATACAACACCACGTTGCCGATCAGAATATTGTCTTCCGCCGCAAAACTTGAATCTCTCGGAGGATAGACCACAATGCGCCCGCCAGAGAGGCCTTTGCCAACGTGATCGTTAGCATCCCCTTCCAAAGTCAGCGTGATGCCCTTCGCCAGAAATGCGCCAAAGCTCTGCCCCGCCGATCCAGTGAAGTTGATGCGTATCGTGTCTTCGGGCAATCCGTCCGACCCGTAGCGACGCGCCACTTCGCCACTTAACATCGCGCCGACGGTGCGATGTGCATTGCGAATGGGCAACGTCATTTCTACGGGTTCACCATGTTCCAATGCAGGACGCACATGCCCGATCACTTGATGATCGAGAGCCTGTTCCAAGCCGTGATCCTGTGCTTGCACTTTGCGGCGCGCGACGCGACTCGGCACTTGCGGGTTGTAAAACAGCGCCGACAGGTCGATTCCGCGCGCCTTCCAATGATCCAGAGCGGGTGCCGCATCCAACATGTCGACTCGTCCCACCATCTCATCCACGGTGCGGAAACCCATATCGGCCATGTAGCGCCGCACTTGTTCCGCGAGATAGAAAAAGAAATTAATGACGTGTTCAGGCCGACCGGCGAACTGCTTGCGCAGTTCCGGATCCTGCGTTGCGATGCCCACCGAACACGTATTCAGATGGCATTTGCGCAACATGATGCAGCCCATCGCAATCAAGGGCGTGGTAGCAAATCCAAATTCTTCCGCACCCAGTAGCGCCGCAATCACAACGTCGCGCCCAGTCTGCAACTTGCCGTCCGCTTGCACGCGAATGCGTCCCCGCAAATCATTCAGCAGCAATACCTGGTGCGCTTCGGCCAGCCCAAGTTCCCACGGCGCTCCTGCGTGCTTGATCGAACTCAGCGGGGAGGCCCCCGTACCACCGTTGTCGCCGCTGATCAGCACCACATCCGCGTGAGCTTTGGCGACTCCCGCAGCGACCGTTCCAACTCCCACTTCCGCCACTAGCTTCACCGCAATGCGGGCGGAAGGATTCACATTCTTGAGGTCATAAATCAGTTGCGCCAAATCTTCGATCGAATAAATATCGTGATGTGGCGGCGGAGAAATTAATCCAACTCCGGGAATCGAATGTCGCAGGCGCGCGATCACGTCATCGATTTTGTGTCCCGGAAGCTGCCCGCCCTCGCCGGGTTTAGCCCCCTGCGCCATCTTGATCTGCAGTTCGTCGGCATTGACCAGGTAATGGGCAGTCACGCCAAAACGTGCCGAAGCTACTTGCTTGACGGCACTGCGCCGCGAATCTCCATTCGCATCGGGCAGATAGCGCTCCTCATCCTCTCCACCTTCCCCGGTATTCGACTTGCCGCCAATGCGGTTCATCGCAATCGCCAGTGTCTGGTGCGCTTCCTTGCTGATCGAACCAAACGACATCGCCCCGGTCGTAAAGCGTTTTACGATTTCCGATGCAGGTTCCACTTCCTCAAGCGGAACAGGATGTTCGGACTTCTTCACCCGCATCAAACTGCGGAGCGTGCACAGGTTGCGGCTCTGGTCGTCGATGAGGGACGTGTATTCCTCAAACGTCGCAAAACTCGAATTCCGCACAGCATGTTGCAGCTTGCTGATCGTCAGCGGATTCAGCAGATGGTATTCGCCATCCATTCGATACTGGTAAGCGCCTCCAGAAACGAGTTCATCGTCAAACTCCGAAGCTGGATGAAACGCGTTTTCATGCTTCATCTGCGCTTCCCGCGCCAGCACTTCCAGCCCAATGCCTTCCAGCCGGGATGTCGTCCCCGCGAAATAGGAATCGACCAACGGTTGACTCAATCCAATCGCCTCAAACACCTGCGCGCCGCGATAGCTCTGCAGCGTAGAAATGCCCATCTTGGAAAAAGTCTTCAACAGCCCTTTGTTCACGGCCTTGATGAAATTCTTCATCGCGCCTTCTGCCGTCAAGGTTTCGGGAAGGTAGCCGCGCGCGCCCAAGTCTTCCAGGCTCTCAATAGCCAGATAAGGATTAACCGCACTCGCTCCGTAGCCGATTAGCAAGGCGAAATGCATCACCTCGCGCGGCTCGCCGGATTCCACAATCAGCGCAACTTGTGTGCGCGTTTCCTCACGCACCAGCAAATTGTGTACCGCCGCCAGCGCCAGCAAACTGGGGATGGGCGCGTAGTTTGAATCCACGCCGCGATCGGAAATGATAAGAAGTGTGTAGCCTGAATTGACCGCGAGAGAAGCTTGGCGGCACAGTTCATCCAGCGCACGTTTCAGCCCCGCTTCACCTTCCGCTACTGGAAACAATGCTGAAAGTGTAGTTGCCAGCAAGTCGCCACGAGAGACGCGGCGCAGCTTCTCCAAATCCCTATTCGTCAAGATCGGATGCGGCAATTTCAGCGTGTGGCAATTCTCCGGAGTCTCCACCAG
>JAYVEP010000203.1:0-26643 GCA_043749225.1 Acidobacteriaceae bacterium | reverse complement strand
CCAGCGCCATGTTGCCAAATCTTTTGGTGCTTCTGGTTCGTTCAGTGCCGCTTCCACTGCGGCGGCGAGCAGCTCGTCGTAGGTTGCGTACCGTTCCGGCAACCAGCGCTTCGGTTGCTCCGAGAGCACGTTCTCCAGCCAAACGCTGGACATCATCCACTGATAGCTCTGCCAGGTCAAACCGGATGCAGCACTGCTGCCGTGCGCGTGTCCGAGCCCGAGCTTGGGTTCCAGCAGAAGACGCGTCAATTCCCGGCGGGCGTGAACCGCAATGGTCGCAGCCGAGGAGTCCGCGCTCAATCGCCCATCCCAATCGCGCAGCAGATCGCGTGCCTGACGCGCTCGGCCCGACACCTTGGCGGCGTGGTCGAGAGCCTGCACGAATCTCTCGGCGCAAGCGTGATCAAAGGCCGACTCGACGTCCGTTTCCAAAGCAAGCATGTCGGGAGGAGTCAGTTTCTTGCCCGAGTTCAGTACACGATAAATGCGTTCCGTTCGCCAAGGCGCATCCCACTCGGTGCTGATGCTGTGCTTGTAAGCATCGGGAGCGATGCGTCCGTTGGCGGTCGCTAGCACGCCACTGGGCGGATCGAACACACTCGGCATTTGCTCAAATGGAAGGAAGCCAGTCCATTCATGCGCATCGTCGCGACCGCTGACCGGGAGGCTGCCGTCGCCTGCCGCACGCAGTGGAATGCGGCCCGTGGACTGATAGCCGATATGGCCATCGATGTCCGCATAGACAACATTCTGGCCCGGCGCACCCCAAGTCGAAAGCGCTTTGCGGAATGCTTCCCAGTTCTGTGCCGCGTTCACATCGAAAAACGGATCGTTGAATGAGTCGTACAAAGTCCAACGCAAGGCCAACTTGCGCGTCTCGCCGGGCACAAGATCTGAAATTACGGGCCCATGTCGAGTCACCGTTACATTGAACACGACGTCACGCTCGCCCTTGACGTGGATGATTTCACTGCGGCGTTCCGGTTCGCGCCATCCTTGCGGTGATTCATACTGCCCCGCGGCGTTGAAGTTTTCAACGTAGAGGTCTTCTACGGTCGGCCCAACGTTGGTGAAGCCCCACGCGATGCGCTGGTTGTGTCCGACAACTACAAATGGAACACCGGGCAGCGTGACGCCGACAACGTCGAAATCTCCACTGCGAAGGTGAGCCTCATACCAGAGGTTCGGCATTTGATGCCCAAGGTGCATATCGTTTGAGAGGAGCGGCTTGCCGGAAACGGTGTGCGCTCCGGAGACGACCCAATCGTTCGAGCCGGGACGGAAGTTGTAATTGTCGGTTGGACTGGTGGTAGAGTCCAGCCCCCCACCCTCTTTCGCAAAGAACGCGAAAGAAGGAGGGGGCACCCGTCTCGAATATTCCAGCAGGCTGGCCACGGGCGATTGTTCCATATTCGTATCATCGGGATCTTCGTCGGAATCGCCCGTTGGCTGCGTCGCAGGGGCCGCCTCCCTGGAAGCCTCCAGAGCGGGTGGATGATCGTGCCGCGACGCATTTACGAACAGGTCTCCGGTCAGTTCCGGACCTAATGCCGCGAGAAATTTTTCGCGTAGCAACGCGCTGCGGTAGGGGCCATGATTTAACTCCTGCACCAGCTGTGCGCCGACCGCGAAGGAATCTTCCGTTGTCCAAGCGCGGGGCGAGTAACCCAGAATGCGAAACTCTATGGGCCAATGGCCGCGGCTATTTTCAATCGAGGCATTGACTCCGCGTGCGTAAGCTTCGAAATAGCTGCGGTCGCTTGGCGAAAGCGCTTGCACCGCATGCTGTGCCGCAATGTGCATTCCTAGAATGCGCTGTTCTTTGTCGTGCGCAAGCCCATCCTTGCCCACTACTTCAGCAAGGTTACCTGCCGCGAACCGCCGCATGATATCCATCTGCCAAAGGCGATCCTGTGCGGTCACATATCCCTGTGCGAAAAACAAATCGGGCAGGCTGGTCGCATTGATAGTGGGAACTCCGTGCGAATCTCGCACGACGACTACCTTTCCCTGTAAGCCGCTCGCACGAACCGAGCCATCCAGTTGCGGTAGTGCTGAATGGGCTATCCAGTAGGTCCACAACAAAGCCAAAGCCGCGACCAACAGAACAAGCGGCAGAAAACCGCCGAACCACCGCAGCCACTTCCTCCTCGGCTCGGGGAAACCGACTGGATTCGCAGGGAACGTCACAGAAGACATGATGGAAAGATTCTAAGCGATTTGTGGTGCGGGGATTTGTAATTTGCGGAGTTGTAATTTGTAATATGTAGGCTCGTTTCATACCTACGTATGCCGCACAAACGTATCGACGACCATTCCGTGATCTCCCCCAAGATGCTGCGCGAGGCTCAGGATATCCTCCGTCAGCATCTGAAGCGGGTAGGACTCAAGCAGACGGACCAGCGCAATACCATCCTGAAGACGTTTCTGGAGACTCGCGACCATCTTTCCACTGACGAGCTGCACCGCCTGGTTAAGGCTCGCGATGCTCGGATTGGGGTGACCACTGTCTATCGGACACTGAAGCTCTTCGCCGAATGCGGTTTGGCCAGTGAGGTAGAGTTCCACGATGGCAAAGCGCGATTTGAGCATCAGTACAACCGCCGCAGTCACCACCACATGGTTTGTACCGGATGCGGCAGTTCGGTCGAGTTCTTTTCGCCTGAAATCGATCGTCTGGAGCAGGAAATTGGCGGCAAATTCAATTATCGGACGACTCGCCATACCTTCCAGATCTACGGGCTTTGCGTGGACTGCCACAAAAAGAAGGGCACAGGGCGGTAGGGCTAGACATATTCGGCGATTGCCTTTTAGCCCTCGATTCTGGTAACGTCCGCCCTTGGCCTTGGAAGGGGCTGTATTGCTTCCCCGGGGCTGCGGTCGCGCACCCATCACATGGTTTTGTCAAGGAGGCTATATGGCGTTTTGTACAGGTTGTGGCAAAGAAGTGCCTGCAGGAGCAGCAGCTTGTCCGGGTTGCGGACAGGCGACTGGATCAAGTGCCCCAGTGGTTTCCGCATCGGGCGGGGGATTGACGGACAATGTAGCCGCCGCGCTGGCCTATTTGTTTATTCCAGCGATCATCTTCCTGGTGATTGAGCCCTACAACAAGAATCGCTTCGTTCGATTCCACTGTTTTCAGTCGCTCTTTTACACCCTGGCCTGCGTAGTGGTGAACATAGGGTTGGGTTTCATCCCACTGTTGGGTATCGTTGTAGGAATGCTTTTGTCCCTGCTGGAGTTTGTGCTTTGGATCGTTCTCTTGATCAAGGCTTTCCAGGGGCAGAAATTCAAGCTTCCCTTTATCGGCGATATTGCGGAACAGCAGGCGGGCGCGTAGGGCTTTGGCGAATAGAATATGATCGAAGAGACGACCAAGGATTTCTAGTGAACGTTCGCGTTTTTTATCATGACAGATGTTTTGATGGAGCTTGCTCGGCCGCTCTCTTTTCTCGCTTTTACAGCGAGCGCATCCGCGACGATGTGAATTTTGAATATGGCGGCCTTCTGCATCGCGCCGGAGCCCTCTTCAACGAAGAAGACTTTACCGGCGACGAAAATGTGATCGTCGATTTTAAGTATTCTTCTTCCAAGAAGATTACCTGGTGGTTCGATCATCACGAGAGCGCGTTCTTAACGCCTGACGACGCCAGTCATTTTGAGCGGGACGCCAGCAATCGCAAGTTTTACGATCCCAGCTTTAAGTCCTGCACGCGGTTTTTGGCTGTGATCGCAGAACAGCGTTTCGGCTTCAATCCGTCGTCCATGGCGGAAGTCATCCATTGGGCGGAGATTGTTGACGGCGCTTTGTATCCCGACGCAGGCACGGCGGTCGAGATGCGCGAGCCTGCCATGAAGCTGACAATGGTCATTGAGTCGAATCAAGAGTCCGACTTTGGTTCGCGGTTGATCCCGATGCTGGCCAGCAAGCCACTGGCGGAAATTCTTGAAGACCCGTTGGTGGCTCCGCGCCTGCAACCACTCCTCGACCGCCACCAGCGCTCGATTGAAATCATTCGCGAGCGCGTAGAGTGCAAAGACCGTACCGTGTTTTTCGATGTTACGGATCAGGAACTTGATGGCTACAACAAGTTCATTCCGTATTATCTGTATCCGGATTGCGATTATAACGTTGGCCTGAGCCGCAGCAGTTTTCGGAACAAGGTTTCTGTGGGGTCGAATCCCTGGACGAAATCTACCAACCTGGTAAACCTGGCCAAGATTTGCGAGCGATACGGTGGAGGTGGTCATGCCCGCGTGGGAGCCATCTCCTTTGATGTATCAAAGCCCGAAGAGGCCCGCAACGCCGCGCAAGAAATTGTGGAAGAGTTGCGCGCCAGCGTGCGTGGGCGAATCATTCCGTGAGCCCTGAGATCTTCTCCCTATGAGCTTTGCCGCCGGTGACACTGAGTTCCGCAACCGTTTCTGGATTATTGGCGCGTCTTACGGCGTGGGCTTCTTCCTCTACCAGTTCGACCACACCAACGTTTCCGTTGCGCTGGCCCGACGAATTCTTGGTGCTGGCGTTGGCGAAGACTCGCTGCAGTTCGGGCACGCTATCCGAGTAATCTTCGCTTTTGGAACGGTGCTTGTTGTTCTAGCGGCATTGGTGCGTTCGTGGGCAACGTCCTATCTCCACGCCAACGTCGTTCACGACGCCGACATTCATTCCGAGCGTCTGCTGGCCGACGGTCCCTATCGCCATCTCCGGAATCCGTTGTACCTGGGGAATATCTTGATGGCCGTCGGACTTGGTCTGCTGGCGAGCCGCAGCGGTTTTGTCGTCATTGTGCTTGTCAACATCTTGATTGTTCTTCGCCTGATTGCTCGCGAAGAAGCGGGGCTTCTGGCATCGCAAGGCGAGAGCTACCGCCGCTACTATAAAGCCGTTCCGAGTTTGCTGCCGTCGATTCGCGCGCGCGAGCCAGCCGGAACGGGCCAGCCGAACTGGCGCGATGGATTCTTCGGAGAGAGTTTTGTCTGGGGATTCGCCTTTGGAATGCTAGCGTTCACAATCACCCTGAACGTTGCCTACTATTGGATTTGTATGGGAGCGGGTTTCGCCGTTTTTTTCCTGCAGAGCTACTTGCGCAGTCGCGACAAAGTGAGTGCCTGAAGCAGAGAAGCTTACTCCTGCATTGGCTTCTTCGACAGCGCCACGCTAGAATAATCTTTGGTAAATCAATGGTTTTCACAAGGGACTTCTAGCACAATGTATAGACGCGTATTCGCAATCGTACTAGCCGCGTTTGCGGGTGTACTGTTTCAAGTTGCCTCCGCCCAGACGACCACCGCAACCAGCCCGGCTCCGCCTCCCACCGTCGTATTCATGACCGATTTTGGCGTCGTTGACGATTCTGTCGCCCTCTGCAAAGGGGTAATGTACAGGATTGAGCCCAATCTCCGCATCGTGGATTTGACGCATCAGGTTACGCCGTTTTCGATCGTCGACGGAGCCCGCTTCCTATTTGGAGCGTCACCCTACTTCCCAGCCGGCACGGTCTTTGTGACGGTAGTCGACCCGGGAGTTGGCAGTTCGCGCAAAGCGGTAGTCGTCAAGACGAAACGCGGACAGTATTTCGTACTTCCCGATAACGGCCTGATGACGCTGGTGGAAGATCGCGATGGCGTCGAATCGGCGCGTGAAATCACTAATCGTAACTGGATGGTGGGTGCGAGACTTTCGTCCACGTTCCACGGGCGCGATATATTTTCCCCGGTTGGCGCACATATCGCCCACGGGGAAGACTGGATGCAGGTTGGTCCTGAGCTTGATCTTAAGACGAGTAGGCTGGTGCGGCTCGACCTGAAGGCGCCAGCTTTAGATGCGGACGGGATCAAGGCAGAAATCATTGCCACTGACGGTCCCTTCGGAAATTTAGTCTCGAATGTGGAAGCAGAATTGTTTACGCAGCTCGGCTACAAACTGGGAGAGGAAGTATCTTTCAAGGTCGGCGAGCACAAGATCGCCGCGCCGTTCGTGAAGACTTTCAGCGATGTCCCGGTGGGCAAGCCGCTGCTGTACATCGATTCCCGCGGACACCTTGGTTTTTCCGTGAATCAGAGATCCGCGGCGAAGATCTACGACATCGCGCCACCGGTGAAGTTCGAAATCCCGCGCAAGAAGTAGAAGTTGCGGGAATGGAGGCATGGGCGTCCTTGCGCCTGCGCCAACAAGAAATCCAGACGCGAGAGCAGTAGTCCCAGCAGTTCACGAGCACAGGAGCCCAGAATGAACAGCCTTCCTACCATGCGTCGAATCTTCAAGCCTGCAGCAGGGACGAACACCCGTAGCATTGGCATTCTCGCAGTTGCTTTCATT
The DNA here is from genome assembly GCA_043749225.1 of Acidobacteriaceae bacterium. GTDB lineage: Bacteria > Acidobacteriota > Terriglobia > Terriglobales > Acidobacteriaceae > JANXUC01. Next base: position 20,321 of record JAYVEP010000203.1, on the reverse strand, counting down.
TTGACCTGCACGCTTTCCGCACAAACCTATCGCGGGTCCGTGCGAGGCACGGTAACGGATCCCAGCGGCGCCGTTGTCGCTGCTGCCAAGGTTACAGCTAAGAATCAAGCTACCGGTGTCACGCGCGAGGGAACTACGAACGGAGAAGGTGCGTATGTTCTGGCCGAGCTTTCGGCAGGGAACTACGAAGTTGCGATCCAAGTATCAGGCTTCCAGCGCGCAGTCTATCTTGCGATAGTTAGGGTTGGGAGCGATACAACGGTTGATGTCCGTTTGGTGCTGAGCGGAGCGGACACGGTTGAGGTTTCCGCCGATGCGCCATTGGTCGAAACAACGCGGGACGTTCTTGGCCAAGTTGTGGACGAAGTGCTGGTGAACGAGCTTCCGCTGAATGGCCGTGACTTCACCAAACTGGTCGCCTTGAGCCCAGGTGCGACGGTCGAGCCATCGGGCGTGGCTGGCACGCAATTCGGCTTCGGTCAATTCAATATCAATGGCAATCGCGACCGCTCGAACAACTACACACTGGACGGTACCGACAACAACGATCCCTACTTCAATAACTCCGCACTGAATCAGGTGGGCATTACCGGCGCGCCTGCTTCGCTTCTCCCGATCGATGCCATCGCGGAATTCAATCTGCAGTCACACTTTGGTGCGGAATACGGGCGCAATAGCGGGTCGGTTGTAAACATCATCACGCGCTCTGGTACGAATCAACTGCACGGATCGCTGTTCTACTTCTTGCGAAACCAAAAACTGGACGCTCGTAACTATTTCAATACTGAGCCGCGAAAGACGGGATTCCAGAACAACCAGTTCGGCGCATCCCTGGGTGGCCCACTCGTGAAGGACAAGACTTTCTTCTTCGGCGCCTATGAAGGGCAGCGGGAGCGGGTGGGTTCGGATTTTGTGCTGAACGTTCCGACCATTACCCAACGTGCTAATGCACGCCAGATTGCACTTAGTTCTGGATTCCTTCCCAACGGCATTAATCCCGCCCTGGACAAGATTCTGGATTTTTACCCCGCAAGCGACACGCCGACCATCGCTGCCGTTGTGCGGGACAAGAACGACATGGACAGCCTAATCGCCAAGGTGGATCACAATTTTTCCAGCCGCGAGCAGTTAACCGGACGCTACGCCTTTGCCCGGAGCCAACAAATATTTCCGCTCGGCTCTGCTGGTGGATTTGGTAAGGGATCGCGCTTGCCGCAGTTTGCGCAAACGTCTCCTACGCGTGTGCATGTCGCATCTTTCAGTCTATTTTCAACCTTGGGTAGTGATCGCATCAACGAGATTCGCATGGGTTACAGCCGCTATCGCACTTCATTCAGTTCGCTCGACGCCAATTTTGATCCCGCGAGTATCGGCCTTAATTTTGGCACCGGGAAGCTGGGCCTGCCCGAGTTTGATTTTGGTGGGATCGAGAATCTAGGTGCACAAGGCTTCTCCGTGCCCCGTGGTCGTACGAGCCAGACGTACCAGATTCTGGACAACTTTACGTGGACCCGCGGACGTCATAGCTTCAAGTTCGGTGGGGAATTCCGCCGTGCCGCCATCGAGAATTTTAATGACAATCTGGAGCGCAGCATCATCAGTTTCAGTCCGGACAACTCCAATTTTCCTGCTTGCCAAGTTCCGCCGCCACTTCCTGCTGGCTGCGATGATGGTGTCGCGCTTTCTCTTGCCAACTACTACATCGGCAATTCATTTACTCTTGCACTCGCGGGCGATACGCACCGCACCACCTACAACAACGGGACCAGCTTTTTCGTGCAAGACGACTTCCGTGTAAGGTCGAACGTGACGCTGAATCTCGGCGTTCGGTGGGAATACTTTGGCCCGATCAGCGAGAAGAACAATTTGCTGTCCAATCTCGGGAAAGACGGTCAGCTTGCTGTGGTCGGCACCGACGGGCTCAAGGGAGCTTCCGAAAGGGATCTCAACAACTTCGCGCCGCGAATCGGGATTGTCTGGAATGTATCGAACAAGACCACGGTTCGTGCCGGATACGGCGTGTATCACGACTATGTTCCGCAACATTTGATGTTGGCTAGCTTCACACCCTCGGCCGGAATCGCTACCAACCCGATTGGCCCCAAGGCGGTTACCGCCCTCAGTTTCGACGGCAGCGTTTTCAATGGTACGAACAGCGGCCCGGTCTATTGTGTTTCCTCGCCGCCGTTTAACATCTTCGTTACCCCGAGAAAGTTTGCCACGCCTTACACACAAAACTGGAACCTGAATGTGCAGCAACAGTTAGCAAGGGCTGCCGCGCTCGAATTCGGATACGTGGGCAGTAAAGGGACGAAATTGGTCCGCCTTTACGATCAGAATCAGCCGGACGGGAATTTCAATTTTCCAAATTCCAACTACGTGAATATGCACACGTTCGCGCCTATTTCGTCTTCCACTTATCACGCTTTCCAGAGCACGATGCGGCTGCAAGGCTGGGCAGGCGTTTCAGGCTTTGCGACGTACACCTGGTCGAAATCGATTGATGATGCTTCCGATGGTATTGACTTCACTGCCGGAGCTGCTTTCCCGCAAGACTCTACAAATCTAAGAGCCGAGCGCGGCCCCTCAACCTTTGATACTCGACATCGCTTTACTGCTGCTGTGAATTATCGTGTTCCAACTGTGAAGGCTCTCCCAAAAAAGCTAGGGTCCGGTTGGGAGGCGAATTGGATTTGGAGCGCCCAATCCGGTCGGCCCATCAATATCATCACATCGAATGACACCAGCAACCGCTTTTACTTTAACCAACGCCCGAATATTGTGCCCGGGGTAAAGCCAATTCAGCCGAATTGGAAGCCTCTCACGGGGTATTTGAATCAAGCTGCCTTTTCCCAGCCCGCGGATGGCACCTTCGGAAATCTTGGCCGCGACTCTGTCTATGGGCCGCACTACTGGAACGCGGATTTCTCCCTGAATAAGCAGACGCAGCTTACGGACCGCGTTGGTATTCAGTTCCGCGCGGAGTTGTTTAATGTCTTCAACCATCCGAATTTTGCGCTTCCGAGCGGGGCAATTGTATTTGGAACAGATTCCAAAAACCTCCCGCTTCCCAACGGCATCATCACACAAACTCCCGATGTTGCCCAGGGCAACCCAGGTCTCGGCGGCGGCGGCCCTCGCGTAATTCAGCTGGGACTGAAACTGAAGTTCTAAAGGAAGCTCTGAATAAGTCTCGCACCCCATTACATCGCCGGGGAATTTGGCGGCGTTTTTGGTGCGCTGAAGCGCCGCACTACCTGAGACGCCTCAGGAGGGTTCGCCTTGCTTCAGGCTAGCAGCTTGCAGCTAGAGGCCTCTCTACCGCGGCCACAACCACCCAAACGTCCCCGCTGTCAGCAGCGCGTAGATCAGTCCATCAATGGTGGAGCGGATGGTGGTGCCCCACGAGCGGCGATACCAGATCGACAGTTGCCATAGGCCCAGCGAGTAGCTCACGAACGCGATCGTCCCGGCGAAGCGAAACACATGCAGGTAGTTTGCGCCGATGGGCAGGGCGCGTCCGGTGACGTAGGCGGCGAAGACTCCGATTACGCAGGAATAGATGAACCAGGAGAGCAGTTGCCCTCCCATCTTGACGGGCCCGCCGGGGAGGACGGTGAAGATCATGACCGGGCCTTTGTTTCGCTTTTCAAGAAACTCAGGGGAACTCATGTCTTTCGGGCTGGCCGGGCGGGGCATCATGTAGTCGCCGGCAGGAATGTTCATCGGGCGTAGCGCGTCCATTACGCGGTCTTCGTTGGGAACTTTTTGGTAGTCGCCTTTGTGCCAGGGCGTGAACATGTGAATGATGGAACTGGCTATGAACACGATGATCGAAGACAGTAAGATCGGCAGCCACAGCAAGTGTAGGGCAGTCATGGGGACTCCTGGGGTTGATAACGGACGGACACTCTTGAGCGTCAACATCTTAGACCAGGTGGGCCGAGGTGTCTATGAGGGTGCAGATTGCAGCTCTCCGAACGATTTCGTCCGATGTTACAATTGCCTTCGTTGCACGGATGTTTGAGCGGGAGTAGCTCAATGGTAGAGTAGCGGCTTCCCAAGCCGTTGGTTGCGGGTTCGATCCCCGTCTCCCGCTCCATTGTTTGCGTCGATCATAGCGGCTCGCGGAGCAGCGTTTACAGTGGCGCAACGTGTTAGTGCGACAGAAGACCCGCTCCCGTGGTGTCGGAAACAGAACCCTACTCCGAGTAGCTTTTCCCGGGGTACCCTCTGCGGATCGAGTCCCGTTTTGCGGGAGTCGATGTGTGGTCGAGAGGCGCGAATACCAGGATGGTCTTGCGGCTATCGCTAACCCAACCGCTCAGAAAATCGTAGGGCGGAAACTTGCTTGCCGGAACAAAGCTGACTGCAAAGGTTTGATTGCAAGGTGCGCCGATCTTACCTTGCAACTGCTTTCCGTGGATGACGCCCGTAATTGCGCAGCTTGCGCCGGTGGCTGTGAACTTGGTTCCGGTTAGAGTTCTGGTTGATTGATTCAGGGTTGCGTGCAGGTCTGTAACGACGTGAGGAATAACCGAAGTGTCTGTTTCCACCCAGAACCAGCTGCCCGAAACGTTGATAGGTCTTGGGGTACTGGTGCCACAAGCTGAGGACAGCAGGAGCGAGCCGAGCAGAAAACTTAAGCCGAGTACCTTGAGCGGAGTTCTGTTTCTGGAGTTCCTTGGGGCCATGAATCCTCCTCTCTGAACGGACGCACTTGAGATGCAGGAGCGCGCCCGCAAGTCGTTCGCTTGGAACAGCGCCTCTGTGGATAAAGAGGCTCGGAACTGAGGATTTACCTCTTAGGCGTCGTGTGTGTCTCCTGACACACTCGTGTATTGCGAGATACAGAATTTCCAGTCATCTTGCATATAACATTCTTGTTTTCAGTGATTTACCTTGTGGCCTCCCCAGTGCATTTCTCCTAGCGTCGGTGCGCCGACTGGGAGGGCAGGGCGATGAAGCGGAGCGGGATCGGGCGGGTTTTGACGGGTCGGACGTGGGCCACTTTGGCTGGAGCGCTGTTGATTCTGGCGGCTGCTGCTGCGGCACAATCGCGGCCCGGATTGAACCCTGATGTCCCCAAAGTTGGGCAGAGGCGGATCGTGGTTTCGCGGCGAATTGTGGTCAGCATTCCGGATCGCAAACTGGCACTGCTTGAAAACGACAACATTGTGAAGACCTACAGCGTGTCGGTGGGTGCGGCTGTGAGTCCGAGTCCGGTTGGGACGTTCCAGATTGCGAATCGCATCTCCAGAGCCACCTACTACCACAAGGCCGTGGTGATCCCTGCCAGCGACCGTAGTCCGATTGGAACTCGCTGGATCGGACTCAACAAAAAGAGCTATGGAATTCACGGTACGAACGAGCCGCGCTCGATTGGTTGAGCTGCGTCGCATGGGTGCATTCGTCTGCGCAATCGGGATGTTGAGGACTTTTACGAGCAGGTGCAGGTGGGAGATGTAGTGGAGATTCATGGCGAGCGCGATGCCGAGACAGTGGCGTTGTTCGGTGGCGTCGCGAACGTGATCGTGGCACAGGCGCAGGCTTCGTCAGCGAACGGCGGGCAGTAACAACGAGATTGGGCGGCAGAAATATCTATATCAATCCTTAGGAGGGCTTTATGGAAACGCTGTTAAAAATCGCGGTGGTGGTGGGAGGGCTAGTGTTCTCGTTTGCAATGGCTCTTCTGATTGAAGAACTGATTTTTGGGCAGGTGTTTCGGATGGTGTTCGGGGCGAAGCCGGCGCTGGCTGCGGTTGAAGAGAGAAGTGCGGCGCCTATGAAAGCGCGTTCTACACATGCAAATTGATTGCTTGCAGGAAGCAGATTCCTCAGGGCTGGAAGCCCTTCGGAATGACAAATTCTGAAATACACAAGGAGAATTGCGATGCTGTATCTCAAGTTCGTATTGCTGATGGCTGGAATGTCAATGTTAGCGTGGGCGGTTGGAGTGCTGCTGTATGACTTTTACCTCTTGTTGCAGTTCCGCAAATTGCAGATGTTGCCGGAAGGCGTTCCGGTGGGAAGGAAGTCACCCGTAGCCCATTGGAAGACATCGATAGCATTGGGAGCAGTGGCGTGGGTGCCGCTGTTGATCGCGCTGGGGATTGTGATTGTCCCAAGCGGCATGGCCGGGGTGCGCGTGAGCCAGACGCAAGGTACGGCTGCGGGGACGCTTTATCCGGGAGCACATTTTGTCGCGCCGTTGGTGGATCGCGTGGAATTGTTCGATACGCGCGATCAGCTGTTCACTACCGGCATCAGCGAAGATGCGCTGGTAAAAGGTGGAGCTAAAGGCGAAGCCCTGCGGGTGCAGGCGAGGGAAGGTTTGAACTTAGGTCTCGCGATCACGGTGCGTTATCGTCTCGATCCCAAGCGGTTGGATTACATTCAGGCAAATCTGCCGCCGCCGGTCGAGAAAGAGATTGTGCCTCCTGTGGTAGCGACCGTATGGCGGGAAGTGATTCCAACATATACGGTGGGTGATGTGTTTTCGGCGAAGCGGGAAGAAGTTCGCAAACGGGCGTCGGACGAGATCACGCGGCGACTGGCAGTCGACGGAATCATCGTGAAGGAAGTGATGCTCCGCGATGTGCAGCTTCCCGCCGAGTATGCGAAGGGCCTGGAAACGCTGTTGCTGAAAGAACAGGAAAACGATCGCATGGGCGTCGAGACCGAACTGCATCAGAAGCAGGTGAAGATTGCTGAGTTCGATGCCGAAGCTACGAAAGTTGGAGAAGTAAAGCAGGCGGAAGGGCAGGCGCAAATCCGCGTATTGCAAGCGAAGGGCGAGTCGGACGCGATGCAATATTTGCTGCCGTTAAAAGAAAAGCAAATTCAACAATCGCGACTGGAAGCTGAGGCACATAAAGAAACAACCGTGAAGAACGCAGAGGCTCAAGCTGAAGCCAAGGTTATTGACAGCAAGGCGGAAAGCGAACGACGCAAGCTCCTGGCCGATGCCGAAGCGCAACGTATTCGAGTGACCGCTGTGGCCGATGCAGAGAGGATGAAGGGTGAGGCGCTGGTTCTGCGAGACAATCCGTTGTTGATCAACAAGATTGTGGCGGAGAGGTTATCGGACAAACTGCAGATCATGATGGTGCCCGCGGATGGGAAGTTCTTCTTCGCGAACGACGTGATGAAGAGCATGACGGCGAATCATATGACGCAGTCGGAGGTGGCAGAGGAGCAGGAGAAGCGGTAGCGTTTTGCAAAACGCTGCGGCGGGGAGTCTGGGAGACTCCCTGCCGCAATCCGAAGTGTCAGTTAAAAAGCCAATCGCCCAGGTTGTAAAGGAAGGCTCTAGCGTGGATTCGATGACGAGAAGACGCCAAATCGCGAGGTATAATCCAAGCACTCAAGCCATGTCTTTTTCTTGCAATGGAGCCGTTCGGCGAGTATTTTTCCTGGCCACGGCTTTTCTTCTTTTGGGAGCGCTTGCTCACGCGGCATCGGAATGGACTGCGCCGGTTGGAGAACTCGCCCGAAAGATTTCGGAAGCGACTGGGCCGGGAGCCGTGGCGCTGGAAGTCGTCAACAGATCTTCGTTGAGCAGCGCGAAGGTAGCTTCGATTAAGAATCTATTACGCGGCGAACTCGCGGCGAGCGGAGTACGAGTAGTGGAGGCGGAGCAGGCGGCAGCCACAGTGAACGTGACGCTGTCGGAGGACGTTCGCGAATATGTTTGGGCGGCAGAGATCCAGCAGGGGACAAATCCCAAAATAGTTGTGCTGGTTTCAGCGCTGCGAGCTGATTCGCTTGCCGGCATACAAAGCATTCCAGGTGTTCAGATTCGGAAACAGCTGTTATGGAGTCAGGAAGAGCGAATTCTTGACGTGGCCATGATCGATGCCGGCGGATCGCAGCGCATGGCAGTGTTGGATGGCTCCAAGTTGGCGCTGTACAGGACGGAAGGCGGGCGCTGGCAGCATGAGCAGGATTGGCCGGTGCAACATGCAAAGCCGTGGCCTCGAGATTTGCGCGGAAGACTTGTTCCAAGAAGAGATCATTTGCTGGATGTATATCTGCCGGGGGTGTTTTGTCGGATTCCGCAGAAGTCGCCGACAGCTCTGGAGTGCCTGGATCGCGATGAGCCCTGGCCTTTGGGAGGACCGGAACCCGGATTGCGCGCGGCGTTCAGCTCACAACGAAATTTCTTTGCAGGGTCTTTGATGCCGGGGGTAGGGAAGTATACGAACGCTCCTGCGTTCTATACCGCCGCGCCGCTGCCGCGAGAGAAATATGCGCTGTGGTTGTTTACTGGAACAGACGGGACGGTTCATGCAGTGGATGGATTGAGCGATCAGATATGGCGGGGTGTTGCCTGGGGAAGCGATATTGCTTCGATTCACACGGGGTGCGGAAGCGGATGGCAAGTTGTCGTAAGTGGGAATAAAGATTCCGGTGCCGATGAACTGCGGGTCTACGATGTAGCTGACCGCGAAGCCGTGGCGGTGAGTGCTCCGCTGAGCTTGGCCGGTAAAGTTACAGCACTGTGGACGAGCACCGAAAACGAAGCAGTAGTTGTAATTCAGAACGAGGAGGCCAATCGCTATGAAGCGTATCGCGTGCTATTTACTTGCGGCGATTAGTTGCCTCGCAGCGTCGGGCGGGGATGCGGCGGTGCGTCCACGTTATGGCGGGACTCTTCGAGTTGAAACCCAGGCTTTGTTGACGTCGTTGGGTCCGAAAGAGGTTTCTAACGGCGAAGCAGAAGCGATCGGCCGCCAGCGAATACTGCCGCTCGTCTTTGAGACTCTGGTTGGGATCGACGCTGAAGGGCGAGCGCATCCGCGGTTAGCTTTTGCCTGGCAGTCGGACCTTTCGTTTCGGCGCTGGCAATTCTATTTGCGCCCCGGAGTTCGTTTCCAGGATGGAACGTTACTAGTTTCGGCAATCGTGATGCAGAGCCTTGCGGGCGCACACCCGGACTGGACGATGCATAGCGAGGGAGACTCGCTGGTAATTGAGAGCGAGACGCCGCAGCCCGGATTGCTGGCTGAAATTGCGCTGCTGCGCAACTCGATAGTGCGACGAAGCACGAGCGGGGAATGGTTGGGTACGGGGCCGTTTCGTATTGCGAACTGGCAAGCCGGAAAGATTTTGGAATTGGCGGCGAACGAAACTTGCTGGTCGGGGCGACCCTTCGTTGATGCAATCCAGATTCAGCTAGCAAGAAGCTCTCGCGATCAGATGCTGGCACTCCAACTCGGCAAGGCGGATTTAATTGAGCTGGGGGCGGACCAGATTTCGAGGATTACGAGCGAAAGTAAGGGTACTCGCGTTTCCTTGCCCATGAACTTGCTGGTTTTGGCGGCGCGACGCACCGGGAAGGCCGAAGACCAACGGGTGCGGGAAGCGTTGTCGGCGGCGGTTGACCGGAAATCGATGCAGAACGTGCTGTTGCGCGGCGGTAGCGAGGTGACCGCGAGTGTGCTGCCTTCGTGGATGTCTGGCTATGCATTTCTTTTCCCGGCCCAAGTAGATACGGCACGCGCCCGGCAGTTGGTGACGGGAGTGAAGTTGGCGTCTCCGCTAACGTTGTCGTACGAAGTCGAGGACCCGCTAGGACATTTGATAGCGGAGAGGATTGCGTTGAATGCGCGTGAGGCTGGGCTGCAGGTGCAACCGCTTCCTGCAGCGGCCAGCGCCGACCTGCGATTGACGCACATACTGCTTTCATCTCCTGATCCCGGAGCGGCATTGGCGGAGGCAGTGCAGTCGGCGGGCGTAAAACTAGAATTGAACGCTATTCGTGCAGACGATCTTTACGCCGCTGAGAAAAAGGTGCTGGAGGGTTGGTTGCTGATTCCGCTGTGCCATACGCCGATAGCCAGTATTGCGGGAGAGCGTGTGCGAAATTGGGCCGCTGACAAACTAGGCGCTTGGCCGCTTGCTGGCGTTTTTCTTGATCCAATTGGAGATACCGCCCGACCATGAGCTTCCGCAAACGACTGCTGCTACTCTTCGCCTTGACGATTGCATTGGTCGTCGCGCTGTCGTCGAGCGTGGTCTGGGTGTTGTTGCGGCGGTCGTTTGAGCGAGCGAATGAAGAGCGCGCGGATGCGCTTTCGACGCAGTTCCAGTCGGAGTTTAAGCGGCGGGGAGAGGAAATTTCTCGTCGGGTGGAAGCCGTCGCTGCGGGAGAGGCAGCGCGACGCATCGCGTTGGAAGTGAATCGTCCAGAGGCTGATCCCGGCCCCTATGTGGGCGAAGCGCATGTGCTCGCCGATTCTCAACACTTCGATTTTCTGGAATTGATTGACGGGCAGGGAACGATTTTGTCTTCGGCGCAATGGCCTGCGAAGTTTGGTTACAAGGAACCAGGTTGGAAAGTGGAATCCGCCCCAACGGCATCTCCGGCGGCGTTTTTGAAACGCGAAGAGTTGGCAGACGGATTGGCGCTGGGATTGTTTTCGATGCGGGTTGTCAGCCTTGGAGAGAAGCCGGTTTACGTGCTGGGCGGGCAAACGTTGGGAGCAAAATTTCTGGCTTCGCTGGACCTGCCGTCCGGATTGCGTGTTTGCTTATACCCAAATCTGGAGTCGGGTTTTTCTGCGCAACGGATCGAAGATTTGAACGGGCCAGTGAAAGACGGTGACCGTCTGCAATCGCTGATTGAGCGGGTGCAAGCAACTGGAACGGAGGCGACGGGACGCGTGGACTGGACCGCGGACAACGCAGATGCAGAAAGCTTTCGCGCCATACCGTTGCTGGGGGCAAAGCGCGAGTTGCTGGGAGTGTTGCTGGTGGGGAGTTCAAGGCGCTCGTTGGTGGAGCTTCAGCGGCGGATTGTCTCAGCAACTTTATTGGTTGGTGGCGTTGGATTGTTGCTGGCGATTCTGTTGAGCAGTTGGTTGGCGGCGCGGGTAACGCATCCAATAGAAGAGCTGGCGAACGCATCCCGGCGCGTTGCGGCGGGCGATTGGGAAACCCGCGTCGACATCGCCTCGACCGACGAGCTGGGAGAATTGGCGACCGCCTTCAATCGCATGACCGGCGAACTCCGGCAACAACGTGATCACCTTGTACAGGCAGAGCGCGTAGCAGCGTGGCGTGAGTTGGCCCGACGACTGGCGCATGAATTAAAGAATCCCCTGTTCCCGTTGCAGGTTACGGTGGAGAATTTGGTCCGGGCGAGGGCTTCGCATCCTAACGAATTTGAAGAAGTGTTTCAAGAGAGTACGACGACATTGCTGGCGGAACTCGGAAATTTGAAGAAGATCATCGGTCGCTTCAGCGAATTTGCGAAGATGCCGCAACCGCAGCGGCAGGAAGTGGACATCAATGAAATCGTGGGAGCGGTCATGCGACTGCATCAGGCTCAGTTCAAGACGCCGGGTAAGACGGAAATCGTCGCGTCCATAGATCTAGACCCACATCTGCCTAAGATTTCTGCCGACCCTGAACTGCTGCATCGCGCACTGTCGAATCTTGTTCTGAATGCGATTGACGCCATGCCCTCTGGCGGTGAACTGCGTCTGACCACGCGGGCGGTCGAGAGCGGAGCGGAAATCAGCGTTGCCGATACTGGAACGGGTTTGACGAAAGAAGAATGCGAGCGCCTTTTCACTCCTTATTACACGACGAAGCAATACGGAACAGGGCTTGGATTGGCGATTGTGCAGTCGGTGGTGAGCGATCACGGAGGCGACATTAGCGTGGAGAGTGGCAAGGAGTCAGGAACCGTGTTCCGAATACGAATGCCAAAAGAAGCTGCTAGCTGTTAACTTGGAGCCTGTGATTGCGGGTCGTTTGTGATTGCAAGGGATTCCTCGCTGCGCTGAGAATGACAAAGTTTCTCGTTTGGCGGGTAAAGCAGATTCCTCAGGGCTGAAGCCCTTCAGAATTAGAAGTCTCGAGGTGTTCGTGTAATGGAGCAGATTCATCATGGCAGGTAAAGCGCATCTTCTAATCGTGGACGACGAGGCGAATACTTTGGCTTCGCTATCGAGAGCATTTCGACTGGCGGGGCACGAGGCCGTCGTCTGCGATAACGCAGCGAAGGCGCTGGAACTGGCCATCGCGCAACCCTTCGATCTCATCCTTTCCGATGTTGTGATGCCGGGAAAAGACGGCCTTACGTTGCTCGAAGAACTCAAAGCGGCCGGTGTTGCCAGCCCGGTCGTGATGATGTCGGGGCAAGCTCATATTGAAATGGCGGTGAAGGCGACGCGACTTGGGGCGCTTGATTTCCTGGAGAAGCCAATTTCGACCGACAAGTTGTTGCTGACGGTGGAAAATGCTCTGAAGCTGGGTCGGCTGGAACATGAGAATCAGGAGTTGCGGCAACGCCTGGGGAAGCATACTCCTGTGTGGCAAGGCGATGCCATGAAGAGGGTGATGGCGCAGGTTGATCGCGTCGCTGCCAGCGAATCGCGCGTCTGTATCCTCGGCGAAACCGGTACGGGGAAAGAATTAATTGCGCGAACCCTGCATGAAAAGAGCGGGCGGTCGGCTGGGCCGTTCATAACGCTGAATTGTGCGGCTGTCCCCGCCGAGTTGATTGAGTCGGAATTGTTTGGTCACGAGAAAGGAGCGTTTACGGGGGCAGGGGCGCGGCATCTCGGCAAGTTCGAACAGGCGCAGCGAGGCACCATTTTTCTGGACGAAATTGGCGACATGCCTTTGATGTTGCAGGCGAAGTTGCTGCGTGTTTTGGAAGAGTCAGAAGTGGAACGCATTGGCGGAGATCACGCGATTAAAGTGGATGTGCGCGTAGTCGTAGCGACGCATCGCGACCTCGAAGCGTTGGTGAAGGAACGGAAGTTTCGTCAGGATTTGTATCATCGCGTGTATGTGTTTCCGTTGGTGCTGCCACCGCTGCGGGAACGGCGCGAAGACATTCCGGTGCTCATCGATCATTTTGCCGCGCAAGTGAGCAAACAGAATGGATGGAAGCCGATGACGTTTACTCCCGAGGCGGTTGCCGCATTATGCGAGCAGGCGTGGCCGGGCAATGTGCGCGAGCTTCGTAACGTCGTCGAACGGCTCATGCTTCTGACTCTGGATGGCCAAATTGATCGGGAGACAGTGAGTTTAGCGTTGCCGTCACTCTCAGGCGCGAGTGTCGCAGGGTCACATAGGAGTGGAACCCTCGCCGAGCGTGTGCATGATTTCGAAAAAGAGACTCTGCTGGCAGAGCTGAAGAAGCATCAATTCCATGTCACCAATACGGCGCGCGCTCTTGGGTTGGAGCGAAGTCATCTGTATAAGAAGGCGGAGATGTTGGGGATCGATTTGCGGTCGGTGCGATCGGATCACAGTGAATGAAGAGGGTGATTGCGGATGGGCGGTGCCTGCCGTCTCCCAATCGGTGCGGTTGTGGCCACTATCTATTTAGTAAACGAGCTATCCGAGTGGATAGAGATATATAGGGATACCTTGCAGCAGTCTTCGTGAAACGGAACGACCCTTCCGAGTGGAGTTGTATGCAAATCAATAAGCTATCCAAGGAGCGCTGTGAGCGAATCGGAGTGAAATCCGGTTGGCGATTGAAGTGCATGGGGTAGTGTGTGCCGATGTGTACCCCATAAGGAGAGATTCATGAGCATTCTCGATATCAATAAGCTGGCGCTGGATCTAGTAGCGCTGGACTTCAGCGACGGCCATGCAGCCAACAATGCTGGTCCAACCAAGACGGCGCGCGCCCTGGCAATCATTCATCTGGCGGCTCGCGATGCCTATGCCAAAGTCACTTCCGCCTATACAGCGAAGCTGGTGGGCCTTCCGAATCCACCCGCGGGATTGGGGACGACAGATCCGATTGGAATAGCCGCCGCGATGGGTGCTGGGATTCGTGCCGCGACGCTGCTTTATCCGGATTTTGCAGCGTTTATCAACACTCAATCCCTTTTGATCACCGGAGGCTCGTCTCCTGCCGCGCTTTCCTACGGAGCAGAGATTGCCGAACGCTGGGTTGCGATCCGACAAGGCGACGGATCAGGGTTGCCGCCAACCGATTCCATGTATAGCAACGAGCCAGGCCACTACCGTCCAGACCCCGTGAGCAAGAATCCGGCGCTGGGACGGACGTGGGGACAGGTAAAGCCGTTTGTGATCGGCGATGTGGCAACGGACGCGCCGCTCAGTCCTCCGCCTGGCTTGGCTACGAGCGCCTACGCAAAAGCGTTCGATGACGTTTTTGAAAACGGACGCGACAACATCGAGCAGCGGAAAGCCACGTTCCAGCACCACGCCGCCATCGGAATATTCTGGGGCTATGACGGTGCCAACAAGTTGGGCGTTCCGCCTCGTCTCTACAACCAGGTGGTGATCGCGACGGCGGACTTCAAAGCTCTCGCCCCCAAGGATCAGGTGAATGTCTTGGCGGCAATCAACGCGGCGATGGCTGACGCTGGAATCGCGGCATGGTATTGGAAATATTTCTACGATTTGTGGCGTCCGGTGGCGGCTATTCGCGAGGCGGAAGCGGGTTGGGGACCGACAGGGAAGGGCGATGGAAACGGGCTGCGCAAGCGCAGGGGCGATCCCTTCTGGTTGCCGCTGGGAGCGCCGAGGAGCAATCCGATTGCGCCGATTCAGGCAGGTACGCCGGGGGATAACTTCACTCCCAATTTCCCGGCGTATCCTTCCGGTCACGCAACTTTCGGGACTGCATGTTTCGAGACCTTCGCGGGATTGCTCGGCAAAACAACCGACAAGATCAAAGCTAAGTTTGTGTCGGATGAATTTAACGGGATCACTGCCGACCATGACGGAATTGTGCGGCCCCGATGGGAACAAATCTTTACGCTGAAAGAGGGGATCGAACAGAACGAGATCAGTCGCATCTATCTTGGCGTGCATTGGATTTTCGACGCAACCGGAGGAGAGACCGTTGGGAAAGCGATTGCAGCGAAGGCGGTAGCCGCATTCTAGACCGCCATTCGAGCTTGAGAATTGAGCGCACGTGATCTTGCTAGGCGTCAGTCGGTCCGCTCAGCTATTCGGGCTGCTGAGCAACTAAAAAAGGGAACCGATTTCTCGGTTCCCTTTTTTTCCGTCGGGGAGGAGGGGAATTCCTGCCCTGTTCCAAAAGTTTAGTTTACTACTTCGTTCTTGGTGCAAGTTCTCCGGGCCAACGGAGAACACGAGTTCAGTTCAGAGGTACTAACCACCCCAGACTGCGCTGCCGGCTTTGGTGCTTGTCTTGATCTTCATTGTGTCCGCTCCTTTATCTAGACGTCTGTATCGAACTGCGGTTGTACTCGCTTCGGTTCGCGTTCCCAACTCTCGGTCGGGAACTTGGCGGACTATCCGCCCCAGACTGCGCTGCCGGCCTTCGTGTTCGTTTTGATCTTCATTGGGCCCTCCTTGGGATTTTCGTGCAACATCTTTTCGGATGACTTGTTTGACTTCGTTCACTTCGGAGCCTTAAGTCTTGCGACTTAGGCCGGGGGAGTTACCCACCCCAAACTGCGCTGCCGGCCTTCGTGTTCGTCTTGATCTTCATTGGGCCCTCCTTGAGATTTTTTTTCTACCGATGTCGCTTGTATTGCACCTTGATTTCGAGCCCCAAGCCGTTCTGCTCGGGGCGAGGGAGTTACCCACCCCAAACTGCGCTGCCTGCTTTGGTGTTCGTCTTGATCTTCATTGTGTTTCTCCTTTCCTCGGGGGATCAGACTTGGTTGTCTGCGGTACGACTTACATAAAGCAGGTGGGTTACCAAAGTTCTACGACTATGGTACCTACGTGTAAAATGTCTGTATGTTATTGAATATAAATGACATAACTTAAATCGGAAGATTTGGAGTTTTGGCGCGGAAGCACTTGGTTCTGCCGAAACCCTAGCGCGGATGTTGGCCCACCTAACATATTTGCTAGGTGCAGTTAAAGGTATCGAAAGTCGTGGGCCGTTGATATACTCAGGCTGTCATGGGCGAACCGAGTAGCAAGGTTGGTTTCGCAGACCTAAGGCTCGAAGTGCTCAAGGGGCCTCGCGAAGGAGAGGTGTTCTCTTTCGTTGACGGCGAAATCACGGTTGGGCGCGACCCCTCCAATCACATCCCTCTTCTCGATTCCCTGGTTTCTCGCCACCATTGCGTGCTGCGCTCGGAAGGTGATGCGTTCCGTATTGTCGATCTGGAGAGTCGTAACAGCACATTTGTGAACGGCGTTGCTGTGACCGAAGAAGTGCTCCGTCCGGGCGATCAGGTTCGGGTGGGGAATTCCATGTTTGTGCTGCGGACCGCAGATCGCGGTTCGTCCACCTCGGCTGCCCCTGGTTTCGGAAACCTGGGCGAGAGCGCAACGTTCATCTTGAAAAAACAGGACGCTGTTTACTTGCGCTCCGACATGGAGATGCCAGCCACCGCCCGTACCGTGAAGGATCTTCGAGTTCTTCTGGATTTCAGCCGTACTCTGAACTCAGTTCGTGGGATGGCGGCTCTAGAACATAAGGTTCTGGAAGCTCTGCTGGAAGTTGCGCCGGCCGAGCGAGTGGCCTTAGTCCTCAGTCAAGGCGATGACGACCTCGGCGAAGTGCGCGGATGGGATCGGCGCCTTGGTCCCGACCAGTCCATGCGCATCAGCGAGACCATTCTGCGCCGCGTACTGGAGGAAAATATCGCAGTGCTATCGAACGACATTTCGGGCGACGAGGGCTTGCGGGACGCCGAGAGTCTGATTACCGCGCGGGTGCTTTCCGTCCTGGCAGTGCCTCTTGAAGTTCAAGGCAAAGTCCTGGGCGCAATTTATATGGATGCGAACGCCCAAGGCGCCCGTTTCGATGCTGAGCTACTGGAACTCGTAACGGCTTTGGGCAATGTAGTCGCGTTGGCCATTGAGAATCAGCGACAGTTGGAATGGCTGGGCGGCGAGAACGAACGTCTGCTGCAGGAACTGAATATTGTTCACGACATGGTAGGCGAGAGTGACGCCATTAACTCCGTCAAGCAATTTGTCGGGCGGGTCGCAGGGAACGATTCCACAGTACTGGTTCTTGGTGAAAGCGGCACTGGCAAGGAGCTGGTAGCACGCGCCATTCATCGCAACAGTGCTCGAGCTCACAAGCCTTTTATGGCCATCAACTGCGCAGCTATCACCGATACGCTGTTAGAAAGTGAACTTTTTGGCCATGAAAAAGGTGCCTTCACAGGCGCTGTAGCACAGAAAAAAGGGAAGTTAGAAACGGCAGAAGGGGGCACCGTATTCCTGGACGAAATCGGCGAACTCGCCCCAGCACTGCAGGCTAAGCTGCTGCGCGTTCTTCAAGAGCATGAGTTCGAGCGCGTTGGTGGTACCCGCACAATTCCGCTGGATATTCGGCTGATCGCTGCGACGAATCGAGATCTGAAAGAAGCATCCGCTAAGAAAGAATTCCGTCCTGACCTCTACTATCGCCTGAATGTAGTTTCGGTCAAGATGCCGCCGCTGAAAGATCGCCGGAAAGACATTCCAATTCTTGCCATCTTTTTTGCCAAACGTTATGCCGAAAAGATGAAGCGCACGATACGCGGCATTTCAACCGAAGCTCGCAGCGCCCTCATCGCCTATGATTGGCCCGGCAATGTACGTGAACTCGAGAATGCGATTGAACGCGCTATCGTGCTGGGATCCAGCGAGATGATTCTTCCGGAAGATTTGCCCGAATCGATTCTGGAACACTCTGGTCCGGATGGCCGCGCCGCAACCGCATTGCACGATGGAATTCGCGATGCGAAACGCAAATTGATCGAGCGTGCCATCGACCAAGCCGGCGGAAACTACACCGAGGCAGCCCGCATCCTGGGTGTGCATGCCAACCATTTATTCCGTCTGGTCAAAACGCTCGATATGCAGCCGAAGCGTAAGCGCGCCTAGAAGCTGGTTTTCCTAGGGCGCGCATTCCTGCTTACTGCTCGTCGTCAGCGTTTCTCAAAAACTACAGCTTGATCATCTTCGTAGGCCAACCGCCAGGCTGGTTCTGCCCGCATGGCGCTGGCAAACACACCATTTTTCGCAATTAGAACAATCCGCGCCCCAGTTCCGAGCAGTCGTTCCTGCCAGTCTTTCTCGCCATGAATAATCGACAGGTAGCCCCGCATGTAGTCCGAACCATACATATCGTGCCGATCATCCACAACAACTTGTAGGGCAGGCCATTCGCGATAGATAACGTAGCCGCCCCATGCATCGACAGTGAACAGTGGGCCTTGCACCGGATGCTGCGACAGAAAATCCACCGCACGAATTGGAAAACGTTCGGGATTGAAGCCGGCGTGTAGAATCTGGCGCCCGAAGATCCGACCTCCGCTGGTACAGGCGCTAATAGTCAAAAGAACGCAAAGAAGCACCCAAAAAGTTCCTCGCGCGTGGCCCTCCAGTGCTGCCATTCGGCGAGAGAATCGGCGAACCGCTGGTAGGAAGCTGTTTCCTCTCGACGATTGCGTCGATTCCTCAATTCGACCTGATAACAGCGGAGCCACAGTTAGCGTCATTACAATTGCCGCCAAAGGTACGTTGCGAACGGAGAACAATGCGGATGCGGCAAAGAAGATCAGCACCAGAACTTGATCCATACGCAGGCGTCGAAAGCGCGTAACTGCAACTACGCCAGCAAGCAGCAACAGCAAGGCGAAGCACCTGGCGCCGACCGAATGGAAATCCGGGGATTGCATCTCAAGATTGTGCTGTCGGATGAATGGGTCGCCCAGATATTCGTAGATGTGCTGGTAAAGATGAAACCCGTAAGGATTGAGAAGGCTCGCAAAAAACGAAGCCAACAGGACGGCGGCAAGTCTAAAGATGTTGCGGCGCGGACTTCCGGCTGTAGACTCCGCGGTCCGGAGCAGCATTGGCAAAACTTCTCCGGTCAAACACAATCCCATTAGCGCGAAAGCCACCAAGAATCCGCCATGCACGTTGACCCAAATCAAAACCAGTGCAGGCAGCAGCCAGAGCCAGCCCGTGTTGCGCTTCTGCTCCAGTAAATACCAGCAAGCCAGCGTGAAGAGCCATGTGACTAGATGAGGCCGCGCCAGCGCATGAACGGTTGAAGACAACACCGCCAATGCAACGAAAGCGAGCGCAGCCCAGAGAGGAGCACCGCTTTGAACCGTCCAGCGCAGCAACAACGCGAAGCAAAGCGCCATTAGAAAAGCGCTGAATGCCAGCACTCCATTCAGGCCGCTCTTACCGTGAATCACGGCCACCACAACGTCAAAAAGCCATTCCCAGGCAAACCACGCGCGCGTTGGCACATTCGAAAAAAGATCTGTATGTGGAACAGAGTGATGCTGCAGAATCCACTCACCCGTCCGGATATGCCATCCAATGCCAGCGTCGCTCAGCAGTCGCAAACGCGGATTTCCATAACAGAGCGCAACGAAGATAGAGATGAACAACACATCCGCCAAAGAAGGCAGGAGATAAGGCCGCAGGCGGCTCGGCGCTGCGATCGTCGCCGACTGGTTAGAGGGTGAATTCAAGGACTTCGAAACTCCCACTGGTAACGTCGATTGCCCTGTCAACCCGCCAAGTCCCGCGCGATTGTTCCGATATGCCAGGGTTGGATTTGTTGCATCCTCCCAAAGTAGCCGCCGTGAAGGCATGCAGGACGACTGCAGCCGTACGACGATCAAATATTTTCATGCAGATGCCAGTCAGATTTCTTCCAACGCTAGAGCACTCCACGTTTTGAGTATGCCTAAAGATGCAGGATTAGGCTAGCGAGCCAGGGTGTTGGATTTGGGTCGGATGCATATCAGGGCACGGTTTCAACCGTGTCACTCCCGACTAGAAGATTCCGGATTCAGCCCCAGAGGCCAACCCGCCAGTTTAGGGTGAGCGTTCCTGCTCGCCGCTCTTAACCCCATGCCAAAAACAAACTAAAGAAATTGTCATTCCGAAACGCAGTGAGGAATCTGTTCTTCGCTCGCCCAATCAAAAATCTCGACAATCACCCGCAACGGGAAGGGCACGGTTTCATGACCCTGCCCTGAGCGCAGCCGAAGGGTGCCGTTTAAGCCCAGAACGCTCGGGCTTCAACCTCTAAGGGCGGCCACCCCGCTTGAGATTCCACACTCCCACCCTTCAAAAACCGAAGGATGGGCCACCCTTCGTGTTTACGGGTTGGAAATCAAGAACGGAAAGTTTGGGCCACCCGTCCTGTAGGAGCGGGTTGGGGCGCGGGCGGCTGATTTTGCGCCTCGTACAGCCCGACAGGCAGCGGATCAGCCTTCCGCTTCCTCTCATTTTCCGCCGCGCAACTCCCTTGCTCATCATAAGCACACTTGGTGATAATCGCTCGGTGCCCATCCGGGTCGCCAACCGTCATGGGGTTGTTTTCGACGTAGCTATAGAGATCGGGAGACGTTCGAAGTCTTCCATGG
>JAYVEP010000202.1:0-9957 GCA_043749225.1 Acidobacteriaceae bacterium | reverse complement strand
GCGCTCTAACCATCTCGCACGATCACGCCCTGCGTGTGTATGCGCTGGCGCACCACCATAAGGATCCGTTCGACCGCCTGCTCATAGCGCAAGCCGAAGCGGAACGCCTGACGCTGCTCACGGCGGATGCTGCGTTCAAGGATTACGGAGTGAAGCTGGTGTGGTGTGGGCGGTGAGGCCTCAGCCCTCTTTTTCACCAGCTATTCACTTGACAGCCGAGGGGGGGGGGCAGCTTACTTTTTCAGGTAGGCTGAAATTTGGTGCCCCACCCCCTGCGTGCGCCAAGAGCCGCTCGTCGAAAGTCTGCGTACCATCAACCTTAATCTGGCCGACCCCACTCCCAGTGGGCTTAGTTTCAAGAGGAGAAAAGTTATGAGGAGATTCACGTTCTTTGCCGCCACTCTGATGTTGCTGTCCGCCGCTAGCGTCGCAGCTACCCAGCAAACTATCTTCACCTTTCCCGGCGGTTCGGCTCCCGGTCCGAACCTCACTCTTGATTCCAACGGCAACCTCTATGGCACAACCTTTGGCGATTCCATAAAGACTTTTGGAACGGTCTACCAACTCTCCTTAGGGTCGGACGGTATTTGGAGACAGACAACGCTATATAGCTTCAAGGGAAAGCAGCTCAAGGACGGAGACGAACCTGATGACAGGCTGGTTTTCGATAAGGCAGGCAACCTTTACGGTACAACGATCTACGGCGGCGTTTCGGGCGGGCTGTGCGGCTACTACGGATGTGGCACTGTCTTCAAGCTCACGCCGAACGGCTCGGGCGTGTGGACGGAGAGTGTCTTGTACAGGTTCTACTTCAAGCAAGGCCTGCACCCGTCGGGTCTCATCATCGACTCGACCGGTAATTTGTATGGCGCTACGGGTGGAGGAGGAACTGCCTGCGATTGCGGAACGGTTTTCAAATTTAAGCCAGCCCTCAATGGTACCTGGACCCACTCGATCCTCCACGCTTTCACCGGAGGAACTGACGGCGCAGGCCCGGGTTCACTTGTGTTTGACAAGCAAGGCAATCTCTTTGGCACTACCTTGAATATTGGAACGGTGTTCCAATTGTCCCATTCCGGAAGCACTTGGACAAAGACTTTGCTGCATACATTTAGCGGCACGGATGGATTCCTCCCGGTCGGAATCGTCCTCGATGGCTTGGGTAACATTTATGGGGCAACGTTGAGTGGCGGGGATTCTCACGGCAACGGCCTCGCGTTCAAATTAACGTCCGGTGGCGGCAACTGGACTGAGACGATACTCCACGTATTTAACGAAGCTCCCGGAGATGTGTTGCATCCAGTAGGAGCTCCCGTTCTTGATAGCGCTGGCAATCTGTATGGCGCGACAGACTCGTACCAGCCAAGCTCCGGGACCTATGGCAATGTTTATGAGCTGACACCCACTTCGAGCGGGACTTGGAACGAAACGGTGCTTCACAACTTCCCCCAAGGTAGTTCATTCCCACGGGGAGGTTTGACTCGGAACGCTACGAGGACCAGCCTGTTTGGCACGACTTCGGGCCAAACCTTGTTCGACTTGAGCACGGTCTACGAAATAGCGCTGCCTTAACGCTGCCAAACTTCGGAGTGGTAGCAATTCGGAATGCCCCGTCCCAGGTCGTGTTCTCGACTACGGGACTGGGGCTTTTTTATTTCGTGACGCCGCAGGCGGGAGAAACACTTTACGAGGAAACTTCTTCGTGTTCTTTTTCCGGAGTGGCTTCAGCAGCGGCCGCGGAACTATGCGCGTGGGCGAGAACGTCTCTCTGGGCCAGGGCTAGATCGCGCTGCAGGGGGTCGAGGACGATGGCGGGGAGTTCGCTGCCGTATTCGTCGAGTTCTTGTTCTTTCCAGAAGCCGTTGATGCGGAGAGCTCCAACGAGGTCTTCGACGAAGGCGTGCTTGTAGAGGCCACGGCGGGATTCTTTGGAGGCGACCGCGCGACCGGTGTGGATATCGTAGACGCGGCGGGTACTGGTATCTGCGAAATTTCCCGCACCGTTCATGAAGACCAGAAAAACATCCTGGTGGTCGCTGAATTCAGAGCGGAAATACCAAGCTTGCGCAGCTTCCGTTTTAGGCTTGGAACGCTTCTTGGGACCAAGGTTAGCGATTTCTTCGGCTGTTTTCTCGACTACGTGATAGAACAGGATTCTGGAACAGGATTCGCAGGTGATGAGCTTGGTCCCGGACCGCACCTCCGCAAAGACTTGCGGGCGCAGCGTCACATGGCAGGTAAGGCACTTGCTGTCGCGCGCCTCGGAGAGGCCCGTCTTCCTAGCTTTGGCGATGCGCTCGTAGTGGGCTAGCCACTCTCCCTCGACGCGCTGGCGCAGGGCATTGCGCTTGGCATGCCACTCCGCTAGAAAATTTTCGTCCTCAGCGGTCTTATCGTGAGCAATCTTCTTTTCTTTTTCGATTTCCGCGGTCTCTGCTTTGAGTTCCGCTTCGGCGGCTTTCACCTGGCTGGCCTTGGCGTCGGAATCCAGCATCACTTCTAGAAGTTTGTCTTCGTTGGCTTGGATTTCCTGCTGAGCGAACTCGATTTCGTGTTGGAAGGCCTTGTATTGCTCGTTCGTTTTTACAGCTAGCATTTGATCGCGGTATTTAGATATCTTTTGTTGCAGGTCCTGGTTGGCGGCGTCGTACTTCTTGCGGGTGGCTTCATCAGCTTTGACCGCGGCTTGGGCCTGCTCCAGTCGGGATTTAGTGCCGGCGAGCTTAGCCTCGATGGCTGCGACGCGTTTCGGCAGCGCTGCCACTTCGTCATTCAAACGCAAAATTTCTTTGTCTACATCTTGGAGAGCGAGCAGCGTTTCAAGGTCAGCATGCATGGTAGGAAGGAACTTCTAAATTCTACCACGCGGCTGGAACCGGAAAGGAGGCGGTTTTGCAGCAAAAAAGGCCACGGATCAGAAACAGTCCGTGGCGAGTCAACAGGAGATGTTTGCCACGGCCTACGCAGCAACGGCAGAATGGCGGCGGGCTTCCATGCCATCCAACACAGTCCAAAGGGCCTTAGCTGCGTTTTCCGCCGCGTCCAGGGCCTTGACGGTGGATTCGGGATTCTTCGCCAGATTCTTTTCCAGCAGCTTGCGCCAGACTTGCGAGTGGTAGACATCGGCCGTCTGGTGCAGCGTGAAATAGCGGCAAGTGCGGTCGTCAGCGCCGTACCAGGCACGCAGGCCGCGTTCCTTCTCTGCGGCAATGCGGGGAACCTGGGACTCATACGCGTAAAAAGCCGCCAGCGCTTCTTCGGTCGAGCCTTGGCTGGCGACATCGTTGAAGTGCGAAACCAGTTCCTTAATTTCCTTCACAGGCTGATGGCAGTTTTCGCGCGCGCCCATACCTTCGGCGAAATCCATCCACAGCTCGGCGTGAGCCGGACCAGCTTCAGCGCCCTTTCCGCGGCCTAGCTCGTCAGTCATATTCGCCAACACTGCGCGGCGTGTTTCACATTCGTCCAGGCGCATGGCCAATTCGGCAAGATAGCTGGGGAAAGCTTTGACGTGCTCGTGGTAATCGAGAGCGTAGTCGCGGAGATCTTCACGCGTCAGTTTGCCCTCGGACCACGCCTGATAGAACGGGTGGCAGAGCAGGTCATACTTGGCAATTCTTGCATCGAGTTCGGCGTTGAATTCGGCGATCGTCATGATTGCGCTCCTTGCGATGTATCCGGAACCTTGGCGGGATCCGAAGCTCCACTATACAAAGGGGAGGGCAGGTCGGCAAGTGATTGCGATCACACTCTTGGGAAGCCTGTATAACTTGGTAGAATAATAGAGTCTCAGCTTGCCCATGCCCTCCTTCGCTGAACAATTCGATGTAGTCGTCGTCGGTGCCGGCCATGCAGGGTGCGAGGCGGCGATGGCCTCCGCGCGCCTGGGGCTGAAGACGGCGATTTACACGCTGAGCATTGATTTGATTGCGCAAATGTCCTGTAATCCCGCGATTGGCGGGATTGCCAAGGGACACCTAGTGAGGGAAGTCGACGCCCTGGGCGGGGTCATGGGCGAGGTTACGGACGCAGTGGGGATTCAGTTTCGGCTGCTGAATACGTCGCGAGGGCCGGCTGTTTGGTCGCCTCGAGCACAGTGTGACAAGCAGGCCTACCGGGTGAAAATGCGCGAGGTTTTGGAGTCGCAGGAGAATCTGGCGATTCGGGAAGCGGAAGTTGCGGATTTGATTCTGGAAGACTCCGCCATTCGCGGCATTCTGCTGCGCGATGGACGACGCATTGGCGCGCGCGCCGTCGTCATTACGACTGGGACATTTCTGAATGGCTTGCTTCATTGCGGGGAGCAGCAGACTCCGGCTGGGCGCACGGGAGAGCCTGCGGCGGTCCTGTTGGGAGAGTCGCTGAAGCGTCTTGGGCTGCGTGGGTGCCGTCTCAAAACTGGAACACCGCCTCGGTTGGATGGGCGCAGCATAGACTGGTCGAAGTTTGAGGCTCAGCCCGGCGATGTCGATCCCACGCCGTTCAGTTTTCGGACGCAGCGAGTGGCACATCACGATTCGCAGGTACCTTGCTACATCGCGTTTACGACGGCGGAGACCCATCGCATCATTCGCGAGAACGTTCATCGATCTCCGATGTACAGCGGGCAGATTCAGTCGATTGGCCCGCGCTATTGCCCCTCGATTGAAGACAAGATTGTAAAGTTTCCGGACAAGCTGCAGCACCAGATTTTTCTGGAACCGGAAGGGCTGCACACGGATGAAATCTACGTCAACGGAATGAGCACTTCGTTGCCGAAGGAAGTTCAGCTGGAAGCGGTGCATTCGATCCCGGGACTCGAAAACGCGGTGATGCTGCGCCCAGGCTATGCCATTGAGTACGACTCGATCGATCCAACCGAGCTGGAGCGCACGCTCGAAACCAAGAAGATTGCCGGACTCTTTCTGGCTGGCCAGATTAATGGCACCAGCGGGTACGAGGAGGCTGCGTGCCAGGGGCTGATGGCTGGCATCAACGCCGCTTTGCAAGTAAAGGGCGAAGCACCGTTTACTCTGGACCGGACGGACGGATACACGGCAATCTTGATTGACGACTTGATCTCGAAGGGCACCAACGAACCTTACCGCATGTTTACGTCGCGCGCGGAGTTCCGACTGCACCTGCGGATCGACAATGCCGATCAGCGCCTGACGCCGCATGGACGCCGCATTGGACTGATTAACGATGCCGCTTGGTCCGACTATCTTGCCAAGCAGGAACGCCTGCAGGCAGTGAAGCTGCTTTTAGAGAAGACGCGTGTGACCTCCAGGACAATTGAGGAGATCACGGCACAAGCGCCTGCAGGCGCGCTCTGTGCTGCTGATGGCACGGCCGCGAATCTATTGCCAACCGTGGGACAAACGCTGGCTCAGCTTTTGAAGCGTCCCGAGATCAAGATTGAATTTCTTGCGCCGACTCTGCGGGTTTTGATTCCTTCGTTCTTTGAACAGAACGCGTTGGACATCGGCCGCGCAGGACAGGGCACAACTTTACCGACGCGCCTTCGTAACGAACTCAAGTCCGTGGAAACACAAATCAAGTACGCCGGATATCTCGATCAGCAACACAAGGCCATCGAACGCCTGAAGAAGGCCGAGCAGCGCACCATTCCGGTCTGGTTCAATTATGGAACGATTAGCGGCCTCTCGCGCGAAATGCAGGAAAAGCTAAATCGCATTCGTCCGCGTACGATCGCGCAGGCCGGGAGCATTCCTGGAGTGACGCCCGCGGCGGTGGCGTTGGTGAATGTTTATATTGAGATTCAGGCGCGGGGACGGGGAAGTGAAGCGCAAGTTTCTGCATGAAGGGTTGGGGCACGGCAATGAATCACGGAGCGACAGGCGCCTCGCCTGGCGTGTCCTAAGAGGTTCATTGTCCTGCAGGAGCTTCGTTGTTGTTGCGCAGACACAAACCCGTCGGGCTATGGCCCGATGTCCCGAGCGAGGACGCCGAGGCCTACGCGGATCCCGTAACTAATTCCGGTTTCATTCGTCTTATGAAAATGTACCGTTCTTTCTTCTTCGCAGTGCTCTTCGCGGCGGCATTCCTTACTGCGGCCCACGCCGATATTGTGGAGGACGTTCGAATCTCCATGGGATCGGGTGCGTTCACGGTAGCCGAGTCGCAACTGAATTCTTATCGCGCACAAAAAGGGGTAACCGCCGAATATCTCGAGGCCGCGTCATGGATGGCTCGCGGCTATCTGAGGGCTAACAAGCTTGAGCAAGCGGATTCGTTTGCTCATAAAACAGAACAGCTGGTTCTTCCCCTCTTGGCCAAAGGCAAGCTCGACGCCGAACCGCATTTGCCCATAGCACTCGGCGCTGCGATTGAGGTGCAAGCCCAGGTGTTGACCGCACACGGCACCCCAGAAAAGGCCGTCACATTGCTGCAACGGAATGTACGCATCTATCGCAACACGAGTATTCGCAACCGCCTGCAGAAGAATTTGAACCTGCTCGCGCTGGTAGGGAAGCCCGCACCCACTCTCCAGCTTACGGAATACCTCGGCCCGAAACCCGTGCCACTGGCGCAACTCAAGGGATCGCCGGTACTTCTCTTTTTCTGGGCACATTGGTGTGGAGACTGCAAAGGAGAAGCCCCGATCATCGCGCGCCTGCATAGCGAATATGCCGCAAAGGGACTAGCTGTGATCGCGCCAACCCAACGTTACGGATACGCCGCCGGGGGGCAGGATGCCACGCCAGCCGCCGAGCTCGCATATATAAAAGACGTTCGCGCCCACTATTACGCAGCCCTGGCCGACGTGCCTGCGCCGTTGAGTATGGAGAATCTGAGCGTTTACGGAGTCAGCACTACGCCAACGCTAGTGGTGCTGGATCGCGCGGGGAAGGTCACGTTTTACCATCCGGGAGCCCTACCTTATGAAGAACTTAAGGCTGTCATTGACCGAGTAATCTAGCGCGTGTTGCGAGGAAGCCTGCTCCGCCGACACCCGCTTCGGTTACCATAGTGAGAGAGTTTGGGGAGGCACTTGCGCCCCGGCCCGCATCTAAAGTTGGTACTAACATTATCCATAGCGTTTGGAGATTGTTCGCACATGAAGACTTTGTTTCTCACGCTTTCCGCCGCTCTTCTTTTAACTTGCTCGGCCGTGGCCGCAGATCCGTCGACTTTGAAGGCGCCCAAGGGAGCCAAGGCCGCCATCATTGTGTTTGAAGATTTGCAGTGCCCGCAGTGCCGCCGCGCCGCACCACAAGTCGCGCAGGCCGGAAAGACTTACAAAATCCCCGTCGTCCGCCACGATTTCCCGCTGCCCAATCACGACTGGTCTTACAACGCCGCTCTGATCGCCCGCTACTTTGACCAGACCTCGAAAGATCTGGGCAACGCGTTTCGCGACTACGCGTTTGAACACCAGATGGAAATTAATCCGAGCAACCTGCGCAGCTATGCGGACAAATTCGCTGCGGAACACAAAGCATCGCTGCCTTTTGTGATTGATCCACAGGGTAAGCTAGCCGCACAAATCGCCGAGGACAAAGGGCTCGGGCAACGCATCGGACTCGACCACACGCCGACGATTTTCGTAATCAGCGCCAATCCGAACGTGAAACCCTCTGAGGTCCCTGCGGACATGCAGCAGTTTTATTTGATGATTGATGCGGCTTTGAAATAAGAGCCAGCGCGTTCGGCCGGCGTTTCAGCGCTACAATTTTCGCAGTGCCGCCAGCAACTCTTCCTTATCGGGCAACGCATCCAGCGGATATATTTTCGCGAACACCAGCTTGCCGTTCGTATCCACAATAAAAGCGGCTCGCTCGCTAATTCCCGGCACCGGCGGCGCTTCGCGCAGGATTCCGTACTGCGTGCTAACTCCCGCGTGCGGATAGAAATCCGCGCACAGCGGAAACTCCATCATTCCAATTTCTTTTTTCTGCCACGCAATGTGGCTGCTCACTGCATCTACGCTAATGTCCAGAACCTGGGCATTCAGGCCAGCAAACACGGTAAGGTCCGCGTTCAACGCCGGCAACTGCAGCGCTCAAGTTGGAGTCCAGTCAAGCGGATGGAACACAATCACCACATTCTTCTTGCCGCGAAAATCACGCAGCTTGACGCGATGCTCGCGCTCGCCAGTACACGCCGTGAGGTCGAAGTCGGGCGCCTCATCGCCTACTTGCAAAGCCATACTGATTCCTTAAAAACTAATTCTTCAAGACAAGAATACTAGAAAACAGCTTGTGGAAGGCTCTGTGGAAGCGGAGCTTGCTCCACTCAGCTAAATTCGATCCAACACTTCAACCGTGCGCTCGCCACAAACATTGCCAGTGTTCAATGTGGTCTTCGGTTCCAACAACATGATGTGCGTTTCTTCGTCGGCACGCGGCTTGTGCTCTACGCCTTTGGGGACGATGATGAATTCTCCGGGATGAATCGCGATTTCGCGCTGCGTACCCGCTTCGTCCTGCAGTCCGATGAACAAACAGCCCTTCACAACCAGAAACATTTCACCTTCGTGTTCGTGATGATGCCAGACAAATTCCCCTTGCAGCTTGACCAGCTTCACGTAGGAATCGTTCAGTTCGCCCACGATCTTGGGAGAAAAGTGGTCCTGGAAAAGCGAAAATTTATTGGCGAGCGAAACTTTGGCTAACTCTACCGTGCTTGGGGACATACGATACTCCTCGGGGATCGACTGCACTCCCTAATGTTATATTTTGCCTTATGCCGAACCTCAACCGTCGCAACCTTCTCTATACATTCGGCCTCGCATCCGTAACTCCGCTTCTGTCCGCCCAAAGCGCTGGTACCGGAAAAGTCTCTGTCGCTATGCCTGGAGAGAGCCGCTTCGCATTCTCCACGGCATCGCAGACTAAGCTCAGTCCCTGCAAGCTGACCGCCGACGACACGGGTGGAGCGCTCACGGCTTTTGAGCTCAGCGCATTGCCGCAGACTGGCCCATACCTCCATGTGCACCACCGCGAAGATGAGTGGTATTACGTTCTGTCCGGAGAATTCCTTTTCAATGCGGGCGGTGTGGAACATACGCTGCCTGCGGGCGCGAGCATCTGGTTGCCGCGAGGCATTCCCCACGTGTGGGCCAATATAGCCACTTCGGAAAGTAAATTGATTCTGGTGTGCCAGCCTGGTGGATTTGAGAAGTTTTTTGAAGATATGGGAGCGGCCATGTCGAAAGTGGATAGCGCCAACGCCGAAAAGACCATGGCCGCCATGTTCGCAAAGTACGGAATGGAGATGCTGGGTCCGCCACTGTTCAAGCCCTTGCGGTCGATGCATTAGAGAAAGGCAAGAGCGCGAAGGCTGACTATTCCCAGGAGCCCAGCTCTTCGGAGGGAAGCGGCTCGAAGAACTCTGGTCCGACTTTGAGCTTGCCGCGGAGCGAGCCAAGCTTGCGGTGCCCCTTGGCATCTTTGACGGAAACCAGGCGTACGACTGGCTGGGAGCCACGGGCGATGACAATTTCCTCGCCCTGGCAGGCCTTTTCGATCAGCCGCGAGAGGTTGGTCGTGGCTTCGTGAATGGTGACGGTTGGCATAACGTTTGTGCTGGATTGTGATTTTTCCGATCATATTAGCGTCTTTGCTTGCACGTAGACTTCCGCTGTGATAACTTTAAAAATTGTCCCGGGCATCCGGAAGCTTATAAGGACGTGGTGCGTCTATAGCGTGCCAGGCGATCTCGCAGGCTGGCGTAGCTCAGCTGGTAGAGCATCTGATTTGTAATCAGAGGGTCGGGGGTTCAAATCCCTTCGCCAGCTCCAATAACCGGTAGAAAATTTAGGCGGCTCGGAGGCGATTGTGCGCCTTCGGGCGCTTCGGTTGGTTGGAAAAAATTTGTTTTGCGCTGTTTGAGTGAGTTGTGAACATGCGGCGGTTTTCCGCACAGGTGGCCGAGTGGTTAAAGGCAGCAGACTGTAAATCTGCCGCTCCTAGAGCTACGGAGGTTCGAATCCTCCCCTGTGCACCAGTTGAG
>JAYVEP010000201.1:0-26869 GCA_043749225.1 Acidobacteriaceae bacterium | reverse complement strand
TGCGCGGCCCTCTTCTGAGCGTCGTGGTTACGCCGGGACCGTGCCGTCGCGTCGTTCGAAATCGGAACATGCTCCGGCTCGTCACGCGGCTCGCAAGCCTGCCCCGGCGCACCACGCGCCAGCTCACCACAGCGACTCCGCCCCCAAGGGCAGAATGTCGCGCATGCCCGGAGAAGTGCTGCAGGCCCGGTTGTCCAACTAGGCTTTCTGCAGTTTTTTGAGTTCTAACTCAGCGCCCTGGGCTTTGTGTCCAGGGCGTTTTTTTGATCTCTCCTGGTACCACTCCATCAAGTTGGTCTATATCGCGAGAAAATAGGAGCGTTTCCTCACGTGCTGGGCGAATGATTGCTTGCCTCCGGAATGCCCGTGGAAAAGGACTCGTGGGCCGCGTCAAGCAATTTCTTGAACTCCACAAGTACAGGTTTGTCCCAGTATTTTGCGTAAAGGGGCATAGTGGGAATCAGGGCACGCAAGGCTGGGCGCATGCCCTCGATTCCTTTGAAAAGCTTGTTACTTAGATGCTTGAAGGTCTCGTAGGCAATCAAATCTGCGGCTTGAAGCCCAATATCTTGCTGCCAAGAATTTAGGAGCTATACCAACAAATCTGTCACGGAGCGGCCAACGCGGATCATCGCGCATCGCGGTATATGCCTGATTGGCATCCGCATCCCAATTTCCTTGATCGTGAACAATGGAAACCTTGTGATCCGGAAGGTAGTCAAGCGCATGTGCCAATTCAACCATGACCTGCTTCATGCAAAGCGAATAAACGACTCCCATGTCGGTTTTGCGGTTGTTCTCCGTGAACACCTCGAAAAAGTCATCAACACGAATGCCGCAGCTTATCGCAATCAAGTCGCGACGCTGAATGATGGCGAGCAGTTTTTGTGAAAACAAACGCGCTTCGTCTTTTGTCCAACCCTTGAATTCTCCGCCGTAGCAATTCATTGGCGACGCATGGGCGCGTGAAAGCTTCTCCCAGCCAACCGCCAATGCAAAGAGTGTCCTTGTCATAGCTCTCATCGAACTTGAAAGTAAGCACAACCACGATAATGGGGCCTCCTCATTGTTTGAATGTCTGGCTCGATCAAGTTGACGAACCATCGCCGTACCTTATGTTGCGCTCCCGGCATCGCGAGTTAAGTGGTTTATTGCATCGTAAATGCAGTTCCGTCGGCCCACGACTTTTTAGCGGTGCGCTTCACCGCACACGACTCTCGCAACATTGTCCTGCCCTGCGCTTGAGTCCTTTGGCGTATGCACTTGCGGACCCCGCCTATAATGAGAACTCATATCTGGAGGCTCTTCATGACGCCAATGACGGAAGCTGCCGTCGCAACCCGCGGATTTCTTATCGGAGGCAAGTGGTACGAGGAGGGCACGACTCACGAAGTTCTCTCCCCATACGATCGCAGCGTGGTTAGCCGCACCTGGATGGCAACGAGGCAGCATGCTGAAAAAGCTGTTGCAGCGTCCATTGCCGCTTTCGGCACCACGCGTCGTTTGCCTGCGTTTGAGCGCCAGCGGGTTCTGCGGGCGATCGCGCAGGGCATCCTAGCTCGTAAAGAAGAATTCGCTCAGATGATTTGCCTGGAAGCAGGCAAGCCCATCAAGGTCGCGCGTACTGAAGTTGAACGCGCTGTTTTCACGTTTAACGTAGCCGCCGAGGAGAGCACGCGCCAGTATGGTGAATATCTTCCGCTGGACTGGCAGGAATACACGGCGGGGCGGTGGTCGATTGTGAAGCGATTCCCGATTGGTCCCATTTTGGGAATTACGCCGTTTAACTTCCCTCTCAACCTCGTCGCCCACAAGGTTGCCCCCGCCATCGCGTGTGGATGCCCCATGGTGCTCAAGCCAGCCCCTCAGACCCCTATGTGCTCCCTGATGCTGGGCGAGGTCGTACAGGCGGCTGGATGGCCGGACGGCGGTCTCAATGTGCTACTGCTTTCGAATGACGACACGAGTATCCTGGTGGAAGACGACCGTCTCAAAATGGTGAGCTTCACCGGTAGCGCTCCCGTGGGCTGGAGCATCAAAAGCCGCTCTGGTCGCAAGAAAGTTGCGCTGGAACTCGGCGGAAATGCAGGCGTTATCGTGCATAGCGATACCGATCTCGCCTATGCCGCGGAGCGTTGTGTTGTGGGCGGATACACTTACGCGGGTCAGACGTGCATTTCCGTGCAGCGAATCCTGGTCGAGCGTACGGTCTACGGCAAATTCACCGAGCTGCTGGTAGCGGGCGTGCAAAAGCTGCGCTCCGGCGATCCCTTGGAGGAGACCACGGATGTAGGTCCGCTGATTCGCGAAACGGACGCGATTCGAGCGGCCGATTGGGTGCAGGAAGCCATAGCCAAAGGTGCGCGCCTGCTTTGCGGCGGAAGTCGCCAAGGCTCCTTCTTGGAACCCACCGTGCTTACGAATACGCAGCCCGACATGAAGGTGAATTGCAAAGAACTGTTTGCGCCCGTGGTGACCGTGGAGCCCTACGATCAGTTTGAGGAAGCGCTGCGTCGCATCAACGATTCCGACTACGGTTTGCAGGCGGGAATTTTTACGCGCGACGCCAAAAGGATTTTTCAGGCCTATGACGAACTCGAGGTTGGTGGCGTGATGGCGGGTGAAGTTCCAAGTTTCCGCGTAGATCACATGCCATATGGCGGCGTGAAAGATTCGGGTCTGGGCCGCGAAGGTTTGCGTTACGCGATGGAAGATATGACGGAGCCGCGAATTTTAGCCATGAATCTGAGATAGATTCCAGCGAAATTGCCTGCGGTTGGGCAGCGATGGAAGAAATTCTTTCCCACAGCGAAAACAACATTTGTGAATTTCGAAAAATCACGAGACAAATCTTTGTGCCCCTGTTTATAATCACCAGTTCGAGTGACAAGCGTCACATCAACGGACAACAATCACTTAAGCGAATTTTTGCGGCACTGATTTCTGTACCGGTTGTTTTGTAAATCTGGTTTCAATAAATAAGGGCTCGTTCCGGGAACTGGTTTCCCATTTAATAATTCAGGAATTCTTGCAAGCATGGCGCAGATCTTTCATCGCAGCTTGAACCTCTATTCGAAGGCCAGCGTCCTAGCCGTTCTGGTGCTGGGCGGCGCAGCGTTCGCTGGACTGATGGCGTTTGAGCGCTCGCCGTACATCACCTACCAGGGTGTTACGAAGCCGCAGCCGGTTCCGTTCAGCCATCAACATCATGTTGCGGGCCTGGGAATCGACTGCCGCTATTGCCATACGTCGGTCGAAACCAGCGCTTACGCGAGCATTCCCCCGACCAAGACCTGCTTCAACTGCCATTCCCAGATTTGGACCAACGCCGCCATGCTGGAGCCTGTGCGCGAAAGCTATCGCAGCGGTAAGTCGTTGGTGTGGAGCAAGTTAAACGACTTGCCGGACTACGTTTATTTCAATCACAGCATTCACATCAACAAAGGCGTGGGCTGCAACACGTGCCACGGCCCGGTCGACAAGATGCCTCTGATGTATGCGGCCAATACGCTCCAGATGGAGTGGTGCCTGGAATGTCACCGCAATCCGGAGAAGTTTATTCGACCGCGTAATCAGGTTTTCAATATGGAGTACAAGCAGCCGACGGAAGAGCTGCCGGTTACGGTTGACAACGTGGCTTACACCGAGCAGGAAGCGCTGGGTAAGGCGCTGACCGCCAAGTACCACTTGCGCAACGTGACCGATATTACGAGCTGTTCCACCTGCCACCGGTAAACGTGGTAGAGCGGCGCTTTGGCGCCGCGTTAAGACAAAGAAATCAAGGGCTTTAGCCCTTGAAGCGAGACGAAGGATTTGGCTGACGATGGACGCTGAGAACAAGAAACGCGAAGACGTTTGCCCGGGCAAGAAGCCTGTCGAAGGGCCGTTGGTCCAATTGCAGGGATCGCAAGCGCCAGCTACGAACGGCGCCGTCAATTCTGCAGCCCTCGACTTGGCCACCGTCCGTGCCGAGCTCGAATCCACGCAAGGCCCCGAATACTGGCGCAGCCTGGAAGAGCTGGCTGGCAGCGAAGAATTCCGCCTGATGATGCATCGCGAATTCCCCAAAGGATCGTCGGAGTGGCTGGATTCGGTCTCCCGCCGCGGATTTTTGCAGATGATGGGCGCGTCGATGGCGCTGGCCGGAATGACGGCCTGCACACGCCAGCCGCTTGAACAGATTGTCCCGTATGTGAAGCAGCCAGAGGACTTAGTTCCTGGCAAGCCGCAATATTACGCTTCGGCGACGATGTTGGGTGGCTACGCCAGTCCCGTTTTGGTCGAGAGCCATATGGGTCGCCCTACAAAGATTGAGGGCAATCCCGACCATCCCGCGAGCCTTGGCGCATCGGACATTTTTTCGCAGGCCACGGTTCTTGAAATGTACGACCCTGATCGCTCACAAAGCCCGACGTATCTAGGAGATATGCGGTCGTGGAAGGCGTTTATCGAAGCTATTCGCATGCCGATGTCGGGGCAAAAGGCTGTTGAGGGTGAGGGTTTGCGGCTGCTGACGCCGCCAATTTCTTCGCCGACGCTGGCGGATCAGATTCACCAGTTGTTGCAGATGTATCCGAAAGCGAAGTGGCACCAGTATTCGCCGCTGCATCGCGATACGGTTCTGGCTGGATCGCAGATGGCGTTTGGGCAGGCGGTTGAGACTCAGTACAAGCTTGAAAACGCGGACGTAATTCTTTCGCTGGATGCGGATTTTCTGTCGGCAGGGTTCCCGGGATCGCTGCGCTACACGCGGGATTACGCTTCCCGCCGAAATCCCGATGGGAGCATGAACCGCTTGTATGTTATTGAAAGCGCTCCGTCGCCGACGGGTGTGAAGGCTGAGCATCGTCTACCGCTGCGTGCGTCTGAAATTGAAGGGTTTGCGAGGAGTCTGGCTGCCACGTTAAGGCCAAGTCTGATCAGTGGGTTGTGGATTAAGCCTGAACCTGACAAGAATCTTTCGCCCGAAGCACGTAAATATCTTGCAGTCGTAGCCGCCGATCTCGAAAAGCATCGCGGGGCTTGCGTCGTGATCGCTGGCGAACATCAGCCCGCCGCGGTCCACGCTCTGGCTCATGCCATGAACGAAAGCCTTGGCAATGTTGGCCATACCGTCGTCTACACCGAGCCCGTGCATGCAATCCCGGTCGAGCAGACGGCTTCTCTGCGCGAACTGGTGAAGGATTTGCGCGCGAAGAAGGTCGATGTTCTGGTCGTGCTCGGCTGCAATCCGGTCTACGATGCTCCCGCCGACTTGGGCTTGCATAATGCGATGATGGATTCTGGAACGGCGATTCGTATTCATCATGGCCTCTATCGCGATGAAACTGCGGAGCTTTGTCATTGGCACTTGAACAGCGCGCACGCTCTGGAAGCCTGGAGCGATGGTCGCGCGTATGACGGATCGGTTTGCCTGGTGCAGCCGCTGATTGCTCCTCTTTATGACGGCAAGAGCACGCACGAGCTGCTGGCCGTGCTGATGGGGAAGAGCACGATCACGGGCTATGAGTTAGTTCGCACTTACTGGCAAGGTCAAGCGAAGTCTAGTGATTTTGAAAATTTCTGGCGCAAATCGGTGCATGATGGTTTTATAGCCGGAACACCTTTTGCCCCTAAAACGGTCAGTTTGAAAGCTGCGAGTTTCGCTTCAGCGTCGAATGCGGCCGTGGGCGGCGATTCTGTCGAAGTCAATTTCCGCCGCGATCCCTGCATCTACGACGGATCTTTTTCCAATAATGGGTGGATGCAGGAATTGCCCAAGCCGATGAGCAAGATGACTTGGGATAATCCCGCGTGGATTGGTCCGGCGATGGCGACACGTCTTGGCCTGAAGAGTGAAGACGTTGTCACGCTCGAAATTGGCGGCAAGAAAATTGATGTTCCGATCTGGATTCAAGCCGGGCATCCCGACAATTCCGTAACGGTTTTCCTGGGCTATGGCCGTCGCATTGCGGGCCGCGTAGGTACCGGAGCGGGGTTCAATCTGTATGAAGTGCGAACCAGCGATGCGCCGTGGACAGCAAGCAGCGCTAAGCCTTCTAAAGTAGGAACGACCTACAAGCTGGCTACCACGCAGGGCTACCAGACGATCGAAACCGGCTTTATGGCTGGTGACGAAAAGGGTATCCGCAACGCGGTCATGCGCACCGGCACGCTCGAAGACTACAAGAACAATCCGAGATTTGCGCAGGAGATGGCGGAAACGCCCGAGCGCGACTTCACGCTCTATCCGAACGTCGACTACACAGATCCGAATTACAACAAGCTGGGCTACGCCTGGGGCATGACGATCGACATGAGCTCTTGTGTGGGCTGCAATGCCTGCATGATTGCGTGCCATTCTGAGAACAACATTGCGGTCGTTGGCAAACAGCAGGTCGTCGTAGGACGCCACATGCACTGGATTCGCGTCGACGCCTACTACCAGGGTGACCGCGACAATCCGAGCGCTCATTTCCAGCCCGTTCCTTGCATGCAGTGCGAAAACGCGCCCTGCGAACAGGTTTGCCCGGTAGGGGCTACGGTTCACAGCAGCGAAGGCCTGAACGATATGGTCTACAACCGCTGCATCGGGACACGATATTGTTCCAACAACTGTCCGTATAAAGTTCGGCGCTTCAATTTCCTGCTGTATCAAGATTGGGAAACGCCGCAGTTTAAGATGATGCGCAATCCCGACGTCAGCATCCGCAGCCGCGGCGTTATGGAAAAATGCACGTACTGCACCCAGCGCATCAATGTGGCGCGCATCGATTCCGAGCGTGAAGATCGGATCGTGCGCGACGGTGAGATTCAGACGGCTTGCCAGCAGGCGTGTCCGGCGCAGGCGATTGTTTTCGGCAATGTGAATGATCCGGCGAGCAAGGTTTCCAAGCTCAAGGCGCAGGCCCGTAACTACGGAATGCTGGGTGAGCTCAACACGAGGCCTCGGACTACGTACTTGGCGGAAGTTCGCAATCCAAATCCGGAACTCGAAATGCATAGGCAGCATGCGGAGCGCGCTTAACTCATGAGTACGAAGGATTTAGTTCTGGAGAACGGAGTCCCGGTGGAAATACCGGTCATTGAGCCGGGGCATACCCTCGCCAGCGTCACGGAGAAGATCAGCGATATCGTGCTGGTCCGCCCGCTGTCGATTGGCTGGGTGGCGGGGCTTCTGATGTGTTCCAGCCTCGTCGCGGTGCTGGGTGGCGCTGTAGGCTACCTGTTCTACAAAGGCACCGGAATCTGGGGCATTAATATTCCGGTTGGCTGGGGCTTTGCGATCGTCAACTTCGTTTGGTGGATTGGTATTGGCCACGCTGGAACGCTGATCTCCGCCATTCTGCATTTGCTCCGTCAATCGTGGCGCAATTCGATTAACCGCTTTGCCGAGGCCATGACGTTGTTCGCCGTGATGTGCGCCGGCGTCTTCCCCTTGATCCACGTCGGGCGTCCGTGGCTGGCGTATTGGCTGTTCCCCATTCCGAACACGATGGGAGTCTGGCCGCAATTTCGCAGCCCGCTGCTGTGGGACGTTTTCGCGGTTTCAACTTACGCGACCATCTCGGCGGTGTTCTGGTACACGGGGCTGATTCCAGATTTGGCTACGCTGCGCGACCGCGCCACGACGCCAATACCGCGCTTCATGTATGGAGCCTTGGCCCTAGGCTGGCGCGGAGAAGCGCGCCACTGGCATCGCTATGAGAGCGCTTACCTTCTGCTAGCCGGTCTCTCGACGCCGCTTGTGCTCTCCGTTCACACGGTGGTGAGCTTCGACTTTGCAATTTCCATCATGCCGGGTTGGCATACTACGGTTTTCCCGCCCTACTTTGTTGCGGGTGCCATTTATTCCGGCTTCGCCATGGTGCTGATCCTGGCGATTCCGGTGCGCGCGGTTTACAACCTGAAAGATATGATCACCCTGCGGCATCTCGATACCGCCGCCAAGGTCATGCTGGCGACCGGACTGATCGTCGCCTACGGTTACATTCTGGAAATTTACATGGCTTGGTATTCCGGGCCGAAGTCGATTGACTGGTTCACGGTGCATAACCGTTTCTTCGGGCCGTATGCCGGACCGTATTGGGCGTTGTGGGTTTGCAACATTATTATTCCGCAAGTCTTGTGGATCAAAGCCGTGCGCCGCAGCCCGTTCCTGCTGTTCCTGGTTTCGCTGGTCGTGCTCGGGGGCATGTGGCTGGAGCGGTTTGTCATCGTCATCCTAAGCTTGCATCGCGACTACGTACCGTCCTCTTGGGGCATGTACTACCCAAGCAAGTGGGACTGGATGACTTTCGTCGGAACCATCGGATTGTTCCTAACGATGATTTTCCTGTTCGTGCGAGTGTTGCCTATGATTTCCATTTTTGAAATGCGCATGCTCACGCCGGAAGCGGAGGCGAAGCACAAATGAGCGACCTCAACGGCTTGATGGCGGAATTTGGTTCGGCGGGGGATCTGGTGGAGGCCGCAAAGGCGACGCATCGCTCCGGCTACAACGACATTGAAGCCTACAGCCCGTTCCCTGTGCATGGTTTGAGCGAAGCGATCGGCTTCCACAAAGACCGCGTAGGGCTGATCTGCCTGATTGGCAGCCTGGTCGGAATGTTTACCGGGTTCGGCCTCCAATATTGGGTTTCGGCCATTGCATATCCCGTGAACATCGGCGGACGCCCACTAAATTCCTGGCCCGCGTTTGTCATTGTTACGTTCGAGCTTACTGTGTTATTCGGCGGACTCTCGGCGGTGGCAGGCATGCTGGTTCTAAATGATTTGCCGCGGCCGCATCATCCTGTGTTTAACGTTCCGCAATTCGACCGTGCGTCGCAGGACCGGTTTTTCCTCTGCGTGTTCGCAGCCGATCCAAAGTTCGATGCTCCACAAACACAGCGCTTCCTGGAAGGCTTAAAGCCCATCTCCATCGCGGAGGTGCCGGAGTGACGCGCGTGAGACTTTTGTTTGCCGCGTTGTTGGCGTTAGTTATTCTCGCGGGTTGCCGCCAGGATATGCACGATCAGCCGCGCTACAAGCCGCAGGCCCGCAATGATTTCTTCCCGGATATGCGTTCGGCGCGCCTGCCGATTGATGGGACGGTTGCACGTGGGCAGCTGCATGAAGATTCTTATTTCTACACCGGCAAGGTGGGAAATAATCCGGGCGATGGAATGCCGTTTCCCATCACTCATGATGTCCTGGAGCGCGGGCAGGAGCGCTACAATATTTTCTGCGCTCCGTGTCACTCGCGCGTGGGCGATGGCAAAGGCATGATTCCGTCGAGAGGCTTCAGCCGTATGCCTCCCTCGTACCATATTGAGCGCTTGCAGAAGGCTCCGGCTGGCTATTACTTCGACGTGATCACGAATGGTTTTGGCATTATGCAAGGCTACTCCGCGCAGATTCCGGCGAAGGATCGTTGGGCCATCATTGCTTATATTCGCGCGCTGCAGTTGAGCCAGAAGGCAAGCGCGGCGGACGTTCCAGCGGGCTTGAATATGCCGACTGTGCTGCCAAAGTTTGAGGGCGATGCGCCTTCGGGAGCAACTCCTGTGTTGCCAGCTCCGCCTAAGAAAGACAAGAAAGAAGGAGGCGCGGAATGAGCACCGAAGTCAGCACACTCAGCCGCCTCAATCCTGCCGACTTTGCCGCGCCCGCGTCGGTGGATAAGATTCGCAGCCGTTCGCTGGTGGTTGGAGTGTTCTTCAGCCTGCTAGCTTTGATCGGATATTTCACCTCGCCCGATGCCTTCTTCCGTGCTTACCTGCTCGGATTTATGGCCTGGCTCGGCGTGTCCTTGGGATCGCTGGGCCTGTTGCTGGTTATTCATTTGACCAATGGTCGATGGGGCTTGGTCATCCGGCGAATTCTTGAAGCTGCTGCCAAGAATTGCTGGATCATGTTCTTCTTTTTTATTCCGCTCTGTTTCGGCGTGCCGCGCCTTTACCCGTGGGCCAAAGCGGATTTGCTGGCGAATAGCGAACCTCTTCGCTGGATTCATGGGCAATATCTCTCGTTGGACAAGTTCGCCGCGCGCGGGGCAGCGTACTTCGCGATCTGGCTGCTATTGATTCATTTCTTTGGGGAATGGTCGAAGCAGCAGGATTCGCCGGGCAATCGGAGTCACTCGCGTGCTGGGGCCTTGGCTGGCCCGGGAGCGTTGTTGTTCGGCTTCGCGCTGACCTTTGCCGCCGTCGACTGGGTCATGTCGCTTTCGTACGGATGGACCTCGACCATCTATGGACTTCTGTTTTTAATTGGCCAGCTGTTGTCGGCACTGTGCTTCGCCACAGTTGTCGCCGTGATTCTCTCGCGCTACGAGCCGATGAAATCGCTGCTGCACCTTGACCATCTGCATGATTACGGCAAATTCATGCTGACCTTTACCATGGTCTGGGCCTATTTTTCGTTTTCGCAGTGGCTCATCATGTGGGCAGGCAACCTGCCGGAAGAAATCACCTGGTACAAGGATCGCCTGCACGGTGGCTGGCAGTATTTTGGATTGTTTCTGGCCCTGTTCCATTTTGTAGTGCCCTTCATGATGCTGCTATCGGCCCAGCTGAAAAAGAACAAAGGTACTTTGGTTAAGGTCGCTTGCTGGATGCTGTTCATGCGCTACATCGACCTGTACTGGCTGATCATGCCGAATTTTGAAAACAAAGGTGGTTTCTATTTCCACTGGCTGAACGTGGTTGTTCCGGTTGCGATAGGCGGCTTGTGGCTGGCGTTGTTCTTCCGCAATCTGCAAGGACGGCCGCTGCTGCCTCTTTATGCCCCGTTGACCGGGGCCGTTTTGGAGCCTGCGCATGAGTAATCATCCTAAGAATCCTTCCAACGGTTCTGATGCCCGTGACGGTTACGAGCACGAGGACTTTAGCACGGGCGCTATCGTAGGCTCGCTGATTGGGCTGGCCGTGATGTGTATCGTCAGCTTCTTCATTGTGGTGGGTATGTATCACTATCTGGAAAGTACGCAAATGGAACACGTTGCCGCCAATCCGATGGTTCCCATGAAGGCGGATACACGTCACATGACTTCGAACCCCAAGTCGAACGATCCCATGGACGTGATGGAAGTTGATGCGTTTCCGAAGCCGCGGTTGCAGCGCGACGATGTTCAGGAAATGCGGGAGCAGTTGTACGGTGAGGAAGCCAAGCTGCAGAGTTACGGCTGGGTGGATAAGGACTCTGGGGAGGCGCGGATCCCGATTGATCGTGCCATGGAACTGGTTGCTGCGCGCGGACTGCTTGTACGTGGGGCGGCAGCCGCCATGCCGCTTGCGGCTAGCGAACCAGCCGCAAAAGCGACAAAAGCCGCAGCAGCGAAGAAAAAGAAATAGCAGATTCCTCAGGGCTGAAGCCCTTCGGAATGACAAACGAATTAGCTAGAGATTAGGTTGAGCTTTGAAGAACGATCTCCAATTCGGGTTGACGTTGAAGCTAACTGTGCTGCTGGTGTCAGCGTCGTTTTTGTGCGCGCTCCCGGCTGCCGCGCAGATGAAGGGCGACATTATTCAACTCAACACCCCGCAGTCCGGTGAACGCTTGCCCACGCTGAAAGGCATAGGTCTAGACCAGCACCTTGATGCGCAAGTGCCGATGGGTCTTCAGTTCCGTGACGAGAACGGAAAGCCTGTTCGCCTTGGCGATTATTTTGGCAAGCGGCCCGTGATTCTCAACCTGGCCTACTTCAACTGCACCATGCTGTGCAATGAAGTACAAAGTGGCGTGGTCGGCTCGTTGAAGGCGGTGAATTTCACTCCCGCCAAGGATTTCGACATTGTGACGGTCAGTTTCGATCCGCGCGAGACGCCGGAAATGGCTGCCGCGAAGAAAAAATCTTTGCTGCTGCGGTACCGCCGCGATGGCGCCGAGCAGGGCTGGCACTTTCTAACTGGTGA
The DNA here is from genome assembly GCA_043749225.1 of Acidobacteriaceae bacterium. Taxonomy (GTDB): domain Bacteria; phylum Acidobacteriota; class Terriglobia; order Terriglobales; family Acidobacteriaceae; genus JANXUC01. The sequence goes on along the minus strand of JAYVEP010000201.1, from coordinate 14,993 downwards.
CCAGCAGAATATTCAGGCTCTGACCAAGTCGGTTGGCTTCGATTATCAATTCGACCCGCACTCGATGCAGTGGGTCCACGCTGCGGCTGTGGTGGTGCTGACGCCGCAAGGGAAGATTTCAAAATATTTTTACGGTATAGAATTCGCACCCAAAGATTTGCGCTTCGGATTGATAGAAGCATCGCAAAACAAGATCGGCACGGCAGTTGACCAGGTGCTGCTGTACTGCTACCACTACAACCCGCAGACCGGACGGTATGGTGCGGTGATTATGAACGTCTTGCGAGTGGCAGGCGTCGCCACGGTGCTCATACTGGGTGCCTTTGTCCTCATATTGTTTCGCCGTGAGTCGTCCCTTCAGACGGCCACGGGACGGATTGGATAGTCATGGGAAATACTCCATTTTGGCCAGAGTCGGCGTCCAACTGGGCGCAAGGCGTCGACGCGCTCTACATCTTTCTGGTTCTTGTTTCGGTTGTAATGTGCGCCCTCATCTTTGGTGCGGTCGTTTTCCTTTCGGTAAAGTTCCGCCGTAAGCCGGGTGTGCAGCCGACGGCGATTTAGGGCTCGCATTTATTGGAGATCACCTGGTCGGTGCTCCCCATGTTTTTCTTCTTCGCCTTCTTTCTAGGCGGCGCACTGATTTATTTCCATGAACGCACCCCACCCCAGGGCGCCAGCGAAGTCTATGTAGTCGCGAAGCAGTGGATGTGGAAAATAGAACATCCCGAGGGGCCGCGCGAAATCAACACGCTGCACGTGCCGCTGGGCAAAGATGTAAAGCTGATCATGACCTCCATGGATGTGATCCACAGCTTCTACATTCCCGCGTTTCGTATTAAGCAGGATGTGCTGCCGGGCCGCTACAGCATTTTGTGGTTCCGCGCCACGCAGGTTGGAACCTACCATCTCTTCTGCGCGGAATATTGCGGAACGCAGCACTCCGGCATGATCGGCAGCATCATTGTGCAGCCGGAAGCGGAATATCAGACTTGGCTGAACGGCGGCAGTTCCAGCATGCCACTTGCGCAGACCGGCGAAAAAGCTTTTGCCGAATTGGGCTGCGTATCCTGCCATCGTGCGGACACGCAAGGGCGCGGTCCATTGCTCGCAGGCATTTACGGACGGCCGGTCGCTCTAGAAGACGGTCGCAGCGTGATGGTGGATGAAAACTACCTTCGCGAGTCGATTTTGGATCCCGGAGCGAAAGTTGTTGCCGGATTCAAGCCGGTGATGCCGACCTTCCAGGGAATTATCAGCGAAGAGCAACTCGCGGCGTTAGTGGCTTACGTAAAATCGCTGACGCCTTCTGCAGGTCAGGCTGCTGCGGCAGCTCCTGTGAAGGCCGAGAAAGCCGCTCCACCAGCGAAGTCTGGACGTTCGCGATAATGATTTATTCAGTTAAGAGGCACGCAGTAAAGAAGTTGGCAGTAAGACGGGTGCAATAAATATGGCTACCGCAGTATTACCACAACAGCGAACGAACTACCTGAACGCGGAGCATGGCGTGAAGTCGTGGTTGCTTACAGTCGACCACAAACGCATCGCGATCCTCTACATGGTCTCGATTACGTTCTTCTTTTTCATCGGGGGCATTTACGCGCTGTTGATTCGCCTTGAGCTGCTGACGCCAGCGGGCGACCTGGTGCAGGCCGATACCTACAACCGGCTCTTCACCGGCCACGGCATCGTGATGGTGTTCTTCTTCCTGATCCCTGTTGTGCCGGCGATCCTCGGCAATTTCCTGGTGCCGCTCATGATCGGCGCCAAGGATCTCGCCTTCCCGCGCATTAATTTGTTGAGTTGGTATCTGTATGTAATCGCTGGCGCTCTGATGTTGCACGTAATCATCACCGGCGGCGTCGACACAGGTTGGACGTTCTACACGCCTTACAGTACCGCCTTTGCCAGCCCCAAGGTGATCGAAGCGGGTTTGGCGGCATTCATCAACGGCTTCTCGTCCATTTTTACGGGACTGAACTTCATCGTCACCATCCACCGCATGCGCGCACCCGGTATGACGTGGTCCCGCCTGCCCCTGTTTATCTGGGCGCATTACGCTACCAGCCTGGTCATGGTGCTTGGTACGCCGGTGATCGCGATTACTCTTGTATTGCTGATTCTGGAACGCGTATTCCACCTCGGTATTTTCGATCCGAAACTTGGCGGTGACCCGCTTCTGTTCCAGCACTTGTTCTGGTTTTACAGTCACCCTGCCGTTTACATCATGATTTTGCCCTCCATGGGCATCATCAGCGAATTGATTGCGTGTTTTTCGCGCAAGCGCATCTTTGGCTTTAATTTTGTGGCGTTGTCCAGTGTTGCCATTGCCGTACTAGGCTTCCTGGTTTGGGCGCATCACATGTTCGTGGCCGGAATGTCCGTCTACGCTGCGCTGATCTTCTCGTTCATTACATTCTTTATTGGCGTTCCTTCCGCGATCAAAGTCTTCAACTGGACTGCGACCATGTACAAAGGTTCGGTCACCTATGAAACCCCAATGCTTTATGCATTCGGTTTCCTGGGATTGTTCACAGTTGGTGGATTGACCGGATTGTTCCTCGCCACTCTAGGCGTCGACATTCACGTCACGGATACTTACTTCGTCGTGGCACACTTCCACTACGTCATGGTCGGCGGTGTCGTCATGGCGTACATGGGAGGGCTCCATTTCTGGTGGCCAAAAATCACTGGCCGCATGTATCCCGAAGGCATGGGCAAGCTGGCCGCATTGATCGGCTTCATCGGCTTCAACCTCACGTTCTTCCCACAATTTATTCTGGGTTACGTGGGCATGCCGCGACGTTACTATCAGTATCCGCCCGAGTTCCAAGTTCTGAACGTACTCTCGACGGCAGGCGCTACAATTCTGGGCGTTGGATACTTGTTTCCCTTGGTTTACCTGCTATGGTCGTTGCGCTACGGAGAAGTGGCGGGCGACAATCCGTGGAACGCCGCTGGCCTGGAGTGGAAGACTTCCTCTCCGCCGCCAACATTCAATTTTGATGTGGACCCGGTCGTCGATTTTGAAGCTTATAACTACGACCAACTGAAGGACATTCCCGATGAGCGATAGTCACGTAGTGGCGGTCCATTCTTCGGACCATCATCCCGAGCTCCGCCACCACTTCATGACCATGGAGCAGCAGCAGAACACCGCCTCCTTGGGGATGTGGCTTTTCCTGGTCACGGAAGTCATGTTTTTTGGCGGGATGTTCTGTGCCTACCTGGTCTATCGTCTGAAGTACTTCAATGATTTCGCGGCGGCGAGCCAATCGATTGCGGTGGGTTGGGGAGCCTTCAACACCGCTGTCCTCCTCGTGAGTAGCTGGACCATGGCTATGGCGGTGCGTTGCGCGCAGCTGGGCAAGCAGAAGCTCTTAATTGTGTTCCTTCTGTTCACCATGCTGTTTGGAGCAGCCTTCCTTGGCGTCAAGGCGAAGGAATACCACGATAAATACGTCGAGCATCATGTGCCAGGAGCTGATTTCTCGTTCACAGAGAAGCTTCTCGGCCATCCGGATTACGTTGTCAACCAGTACCACGCGCAGATGTTCTTCTCCATTTACTTTGCCATGACCGGAATGCACGCTCTGCATATGATTATCGGGCTTGGATTGATGGCGTACCTGGTGATTGCAACGGCTCGGGGCAAGTTCAGTACCGCCTACTACACGCCCGTCGAAAACATCGGCCTCTATTGGCACTTTGTCGATGTGGTCTGGATTTATCTGTTCCCACTGCTCTACTTAATTAGTCGAAAGTGACGCGGAATTTCTATGTCTGAAAATCAACATCACGTGGTTCCGTTGTGGCTGTATGCTGCGGTTGGCAGCACCCTGCTCGTGCTGACCGGCGTCACTTATTTTGTGGCGACGCTCGATCTTGGGCCGTTTAACACGATAGTTGCTCTCGCCATCGCCAGCTTCAAGGCCACGCTCGTCGTCCTCATCTTTATGCATGTGAAGTACACCAGTGAGAAGATGACCAAAGCTGTAATTATCTCCGCGATCTTCTTTCTGACCTTGCTCCTAACCCTCTCTCTCGCCGACTTCGGCACCCGCGCCTGGCTCTAAGTTGTTGATGGAGGCGCGGGCATCCTCGCCGCTAAATTAGCCTGATCGGATTCCGGCACGATCTCCTTGATCCTGGCAGATTTGCTCTTTCTTAGCGAGAAGAACTCTCTCCCTGCGATATACTGCGAGGCTGGTGAAGTAGCAGTAGTTCGTTCGGCCAGCTCTGGTAACTCAGGGGAAAATCCATGGCTTTCTGCAATGCATGTGGTTCGAATTTGGATGCAACCGCGCAATTTTGCGCGAAATGCGGAGCGCCGACGACGTCGGCAGCGCAAGCGATTCCAGGATCGTTTGCCACCCCACCGGCGGTTCCGCCGGTTCCACGCAAGAGCAATCTCAAGCCTATCCTCATCGCGCTCGGAGCTCTGGCCGCCGTCTTTGTGCTCGGAATTGTGGCAGTAACATTCTTCGCCTATCGCGCTGCAAAAGTCATTAGTGCGGCCCGCATCGAACAGAACGGCGGCAAGGTTCGCATCACAAGCCCTTTGGGAAAGGTTGAGGCCAATCAGTTGACTCCAGAAACCGCGAAACGCCTGGGCACCGATCTTTATCCCGGCGCCAAGGTCACGGATAGTGGCGCAGTCACTGCGGGGATCGCTGGCATTAACACCGCGGGAGTCGAGTTTGAGAGTGACGATCCTCCCCAGAAAGTCTACGAATTCTACAAGTCCCGCTATCCGAGGGCGATGGTCAATGAAAAAGAGGGCGACCAATATTCGATCATCGCAACCAGTGATAAAGGGATGACGACGATTGAGATCGAGCCAAAGGACGGCAAGACGCATATTAATTTTGCGGTGGTTGGCGCCAAGGGCACGAGCAGCGAAACGAAGTAGAAGCCCAGTCCTGCGCGACCTTTCGCAGGGACAAGCGCCCTCGTCTGTCCAATCGAGCGAAGCTCGAACAAGTTGAGAGCCTTGGTTCTAGAAAAGAAACCATGACCGACCGCCTCGCCGAACTCGCCCGCGCCGCCAAAACCGCCAATGTTGATGCAGAGGCCCTTGCCGCAGCCTTACGCCGACACTTGCGCGGCGACATCCGCTTTGACGATGGCAGTCGCGCGCTCTACTCGATGGATGCCTCGAACTACCGCCAGCCGCCCATCGGGGTGGTGGTGCCGCGCGACATTGAAGATGTTGTGGCGGCGGTTGCGATCTGCCGCGAATACGGCGCGCCTCTACTGTGTAGAGGAGGAGGAACCTCACTCGCAGGGCAAACGTGCAATGTCGCCGTAGTTCTCGACTTTTCGAAATACCTTAACAATATTCTGGAAATCGATTTCGACGCGCGCCGCGCCCGTGTGCAGCCCGGTGTTGTGCTGGATTCTCTTCGCAACGCCGCTGAAACACGGCATCTAACGTTCGCTCCAGATCCCGCCACGCATGACCGCTGCACCATCGGCGGCATGGTTGGCAACAATTCCTGCGGCGTGCATTCCGTTATGGGCGGCAAGACGGATGACAACATTGAAGAACTCGATATCTTGACCTACGACGGCGTTCGCATGAGCGTGAGTGCGACAACCGAGGCTGAATTGGAACAGATTATTCAGCAAGGCGGACGCCGGGGCGAGATTTACGCAGGGATGCGTTCGCTGCGGGATCGCTACGGGAACCTCATCCGTACAAAGTACCCCAATATTCCCCGCCGCGTGTCCGGCTACAACCTGAATTACCTGCTTCCCGAAAACGGATTCAACGTTGCGCGCGCGCTGGTCGGCTCCGAAGGGACGTGCGTCACCGTGCTGCAGGCGACGTGCCGCCTCATCGACAGTCCGCAGTTCCGCACGCTGGCCGTCGTGGCCTATCCCGATATTTATCAGTGCGGCGACCATGTTCCAGAACTGATGTCGTACGAGCCGATTGGGCTGGAAGGAATCGACGATGTTCTTGTCGACTTTACCCGTCGCCAGAAGATGAATGCGGAAGGCTTGGCGCTTCTTCCCGAAGGCGGCGGATGGCTGCTGGCGGAATTCGGCGGCGACACACAGAAGGAAGCTGACGACAAAGCGCGGAATATGGTCGAAGGCCTCAGCCACGGTTCGCAAGTTCCCAAAGTCCGCCTCTACCCCGACAAGCGGGAAGCGCAATGCGTATGGCAGGTCCGGGAAAGCGCTCTGGGCGCGGTTTCCCACGTCCCAGGAGAGCCGCTCAGTTGGGAAGGCTGGGAAGATGCCGGCGTCCCTCCGGAGAAACTTGGCTTCTATTTGCGCGAAATTCGCAAGCTGCATGCCCGTTACGGCTATCGCAGCGCTCTCTACGGACATTTCGGCCACGCCTGCGTGCATATGCGTATCAATTTCGATTTCGAAACTCACAAAGGCGTGCAGAAATTCCGCGAGTTCATGGTCGAGGCCACAGACCTTTGCGTTGGACTGGGCGGCTCCATCTCCGGCGAGCATGGGGACGGTCAAGCCCGCGCCGAGCTGCTGCCGAGGATGTTTGGCCCCGAGCTAATCCAGGCTTTCCGCGAATTCAAAGCTCTTTGGGATCCGGAATGGCGCATGAATCCCGGCAAGCTCGTCGAGCCATATCGGATGGATGAAAACCTGCGCGTGCATCCTGAGCTCAAAGTGTGGCAGCCACCGACGCATTTCCAGTTTCCAGACGATCACGGCAGCATGGCTCACGCAACATTACGTTGCGTGGGGGTTGGGAAGTGCCGCCGCGAAGAAGGTGGCCTCATGTGCCCGAGCCACCGCGTCACGCACGACGAGGAACACTCCACACGCGGTCGAGCGCACCTGCTTTGGGAGTTGATGAACGGGGATGTTCTCAAAGACGGCTGGCGCGATGAAACCGTGAAGCGCTCTCTCGACCTCTGCCTCTCCTGCAAAGGCTGCAAAAGCGATTGCCCGGTTGGAGTGGATGTCGCAACTTACAAAGCAGAATTTCTTTCGCATTATTACGAAGGCCGGTCGCGCCCACTGCGGGACTACGCTTTCGGCAATATCGACTTCTTTGCCAGCATTGCTTCCCATGCGCCGGGGTTGGCGAACTTGTTTACGCAGCTCCCTCTGGTGGGCGATGCAGCAAAGTTTTTGGCTGGCGTTGCATCCGAGCGCAGCATCCCAGCGTTTGCCGCAGAGACCTTCCGCGCGTGGTTCAAGAAGCACCCGCCAGCTCAAACGGTAGCTCAATCTCCGAAGCGTGAGCAGGTTATCCTCTGGGCGGATACCTTCAACAATTACTTCCATCCGGAAACCGCGCGCGCGGCTGTCGAAGTTCTGGAGGCGGCTGGCTATGAAGTCTTGGTTCCGCACGCAAATCTCTGCTGCGGCCGCCCTCTCTACGACTTTGGCATGTTGGATCGAGCCAAGCGGCTACTCCTCGAAACGCTCGACGTCCTCGGCCCAAAGATCACAGCCGGAATCCCGGTGGTTGGCCTCGAACCCAGTTGCGTGGCCGTCTTCCGCGACGAGCTCTGCAACCTGTTTCCCCACGACGATCGCGCTCACCGTCTGGCAAAACAGACCTACCTGCTGAGCGAATTCCTGGAGAAGAAGGCGCAGCACTTCGTTCTGCCACAACTTCACCGAAAAGCCCTGGTCCATGGACATTGCCATCACAAAGCCATCATGAAAATGACGGACGAAGAGGCTGTCCTCACCCGTATGGGCCTCGATTTTCACGCGCCCGCACCGGGATGCTGCGGTATGGCTGGACCGTTTGGCTTTGAGGAGGAGAAGTACCAGGTTTCTCAACAAGTTGGAGAGCTGGAGCTGCTGCCTGCCGTGCGTCAAGCCTCCACCGAAACCTTGATCATCGCGAATGGCTTCAGCTGCCGGGAGCAGATCGCGCAGGGCACCGACCGCTACGCCCTTCACCTGGCAGAAGTCCTGCAAATGGCGCTGCAGGAGGGTGCTGAGGGGATTTCAACGACCGACCACGACGGCTACCCGGAGACCCCCGGCGTGGTCCGCCGCGACCGGGCAATTCGCCGATCCATGCAGAAGGCGGTTGGCTCCTTGGCGCTGCTGGGAACCGCAGCCTGGATTCTAAGTTATTTATATAAAAGGACTTAGCTTTAAGTCTCCGACCCTGCTTTCGCGTCTGTCCTCAAACTCCGCCAAGGGTTACAATAGAAAAGTCACGCATTTGGGTCCCGTCCCGGGTTTCCCGACAAAAAGTTCCGTTATGACCCTGACTTCGACCACCACGACCGTAACTGCGGCATCCGCCCTACCCGATTCCCGCGCTGAACTGCGCGAGGCGGGGGCCAGCGTGCTCGGGTCCGTCATGGTGCTGATGCAGTTCGACGTGGCCGAAGAGATTCACCTGGACGACGTCCGCAAGCTGCTGGATGCCCGCCGAGCGGATGTCGGATTCAAGCATCCTGCCCCGACTTATGCGCGTTTTCGACAGCCTCCGGTGGTGGAACGGTTAGAGCCCCTGGTCCTGGATACAGGAGAAAAGCTGGAAGGCCAGCTCAAATATTACGATTACGGCGTAGTGAGTGTGATTTTCGAGTTACCGTTCCAGGGTGATTGGGATGCTTTGGTGCAGCTGGCCAGCCGCTGGGAATGGGACACGGACTTTGAAAGCCGCGCCTGGAAGATTGCCAAGGAAAAGCTGAAGCGTGCCGAACCCGCTCTGGTGAAACCCTACGAACATTGGCTGAGCGAAGACTACTTTATTTTTCACGTGCGGGAAGTGGAAGGGAATCCTACGCCCGAAGAGTTGCTGGCGAAGTATGGCGATCAGGTCGCACAGATCGTTCGCGGCGAGACTTCTCGTCTGTCCGAAGGAGAACGCTCGGAGATTCTGCAGTCGCGCATGTCGTACTATCCGAATGACATCGCCGTCATTGGCTGGAACGGGGCGTTTTTATATGACACCGTCGCTGGCGCCGAAACTGCGATTCAATTGCTGGAGTACTCGAACTCGCAGTTGCTCGAGTTTCGTCACTATGACGAGCTGCTGACGCTGCAACTGGCGTCGGTGTACAAGGTTCTGGAACAGGGGACCGGATGGTTTTCCCGCTGGCGCCTGGCGAAAGCCGCGTCGCGCCTGCATACTGTGCTGCTGGACGTTACCGAGCTGACGGAGCGCGCCGACAACGCCATCAAGTTCCTGAGCGATATGTTTTCCGCCCGTTTATACAAGCTGGCTGCGGCGAAAGTTGGTGTTCCGGATTACAAGAATCTTGTCCAGAAAAAGCTGGATACCGCCGAAGACCTCTACCGCTTCATGGTCGACCAGTTTCATCAGAGCCGCGCGTTTGTGTTGGAGCTGATGGTCGTGATCATCTTGATCATCGACTTGGTGTACCTGTTCCGCGGATACAAACCTATCTAATTGCGTCCGAGCTTCGCCGGATACCCACGTGTAATATTTGAATCTTGCGCACAACGGTCGATCAAGCATGACCACTAAAACAATTGCCGTCGCGGCTCGCCATGCCGGTCTACGGCGCGAACTCGGATTGGCGTCCGCCATCGCCGTTGTGGTAGGAGAATGCATCGCGGTAGGCATCTTCCTAACTCCCGCGGGCATGGCGAAATCGCTGGGGTCTCCCATGTGGATACTCATCGCATGGCTCGTCATGGGAGCCATGACGATGAGCGGCGCCTTGTGCTATGGCGAACTCGCGGGACGATTTCCGCGGGCCGGCGGCTCCTATGCGTACCTGCGAGAGGCTTTCGGCGACCGCATTGCTTTTCTTTACGGTTGGATGTCTCTGATGGTCATGGACCCCGGGCTGACGGCGGCGCTGGCGACCGGTGTTGGCAGCTATGCCGCTTACATTTTCCATTGGCCTCCCCTGGTCACCAAGTTGGCAGCCGTCAGCATGGTGTTGGTGCTTTGCGGGATGAACGTTCGCAGTTTGCCTTTAAGCGCGGGGTTCATGCGCATCGTGACATGGTTCAAACTCGGAGTGCTGGGTGTACTTGTGGTCTGGGCTTTCGCGTTTCGCTTGGGATCATGGTCGAACTTCGTTCCGTTTGCGACACAACATGCTGGTTCGCTGCCACTCGGACCAGCGCTGGGAGCGGCTTTGGTCGGTGCATTCTTTTCTTTCGCGGTTGGTGGGACGTCACTAAGATTTCCGGCGAAATCCGCGACCCGCGCCGAACGTTGCCGCGCGCGCTCGTGCTGGGAGTGCTCATCGTCACCGTCGCCTATGTTTCGGTCAGTGGAGCGTTCCTGTATCTTGTTCCAATTGAGAAAGTAACGTCCGACGAGACCTTCGTCGCCCAGGCGGGAGAGCAACTCTTCGGCGCTACGGGTGGCACGGCGTTTGCGGCAGTCGTGATTCTTTGCGTGCTCGGAAGTCTGGCGGCATTTATGATGGCCGCTCCCCGGGTCTACTACGCCATGGCGAACGATGGTTTATTTTTGCCGACTTTCGCGCGCACACACCCGAGATTCAGAACACCAGCGAATGCGATCATGCTCCAGAGCGCGATCGCTTGCGTGTTGATTTTCCTGGGGAGCTTCCAGCAAATTCTGGGATACTTCGTCTTTGCCGCCGTGGCGTTCATCGGACTCACAGTGGCGGGATTATTTGTTATTCGACGGCGCGACAGGAACACAGAATCCGTAATTCTGACTGCTGGATATCCTTTCACACCGCTATTCTTCCTCCTGCTCGTAGCGCTGCTGCTGGTACTTTTGGCAGGACACAATCCCAGAGAAGTCCTCCTGGGATCGGTCGTCGTGCTGACTGGCCTGCCGGTTCACGCACTATTCGCGAAACAGTGGACCGAACATAGCAAACATAACCTTGCCTATGACAACGAAAATTAGAATCATCGAAGATCACGAAGCCACGGGAGAGACCGCGGCCGCTTACGATTTCTGGCGGGCTGGCTCCGGACGGCAGCAGGTTCCCGGTATCATCAAGTGTTTCGGCGCAAGGCCGGACTTTCTACGCCAGGTCGTTGAGTTTTCCAACACTGTTCATTTTTCCGAAGGGAATCTTCCTCGACGCACGAAGGAAATGATTGCGAGCCATGTTTCTTATCTGAACCGCTGCCCGTATTGACTGGACAGCCACGCTTACTTCCTGCGTGTTCAGGGAGCCACCGATGAATGTGTGACGGCGGTGCTGGAAGGCAGGCTCGACGAAGGTGGGCTAACAGCGGCGGAGCGCGTTCTGCTCGACTATGTTGAATTGATTACGAAGGCGGCCTACCGATCAACTTCAGAAGATGTGCAGAAGCTGCGTGACGCTGGTTGGCTCGAAGACCAAATTGCGGAGGCCGTCTACATTACAGCGATGTTCGCATTCTTCAATCGCGTCGCCGATGCGTTCGGTATCCCTTCGCAAAACTACATGGCGACTGGGAAGTTGACGCCTTAGATCGAACCGCGAAGCTGGACGAACTCTGCACGTACCTTCTCGCGGATTGGTGCGAGGCGCGTCCTCGCCAGTTCATCGCGATAGAAAATATTGTAAGTATCGAATGGAATCAACCGCCCGTCCGGTTGCAGAGGCCACAGTCATAGGGGCATCCCCAGCGCACAGGCGTGTTGTAGGCCAACGGCATTTCCGGAGGCTTGATAAACACCTGGCGGCATCGGCGATAATAGTCGATGTCATCGGCTATCAGAACGCGCTCGCTGCCGTGTTCCGGGCACCGCTTCAGCATAAATGCGTTGCCATCCTGGAACACAATCTTTCCTTCTATCTTGACAAGACAGGTGGAGCAAAGGCTGAGGCAAACATCGTAATAAAGATAAGGGCGAACACGAGCAGGCAAGATGCCTCCTGAAGAACGACTTAGCTTTTATAGTAGTAACGGCCTACAAGCGTTACGTAAACTCCGGCAAAAGATAGAAAGAGAAAAATTGTCCCGAGACCTAAAAGAACGATTTGTGAAAAGCCACTGCTCGCAGCTAATCCCGCTGCGCCCAATGCCACTCCAATCAGGAATGTCCCGACCGTTAGAATCAGCGCGAGGCGCCAATTGAGTTGGGGTTTCGCGGGCATTTATCTCTGTCAGGCTACTTTCTCACTATGTTTCGCACGACACGGACGAACAGCGCTACTAGGCCAAGCAGGAACGCTAGAACTGAGATGAAGAAGCCTCCTGGCAAGATATAGCCCAATAGCGGCCCGCTCTTCTGGCCGCCAACAAAGCCGACATATTGGGCGAACCCTACACAAAACGAGCCCGCCAGTCCCATTCCTCCAAAGATAGGCCCAGTCGTTCCATTTAAAAAACGTCAACGCCGGTGCTTCCAGCCAGTAGAGCAGCTTGCTCCCCAGCGCTCCGCCCGCGGCTGCAGCGGAAATCGCCCACCACCGCATGTGGCTCGAGACCGCGTCCCCATATTTTCGGCGCTGCCACAAGTACAGTCGAAATCCAATGAAATAAGCGAGGGTTTCAAAAACAAGATGGGGATGCAGCGCGATAGAACCGATTCGGAGGTAGATCGGAAAGTTCAAGGTTCAGAGGCGCTTGGGCGCCCATCAAGCTTATTCGACGGATGGCATTGCGCACAAACTCGCGCTACATCGCTCCGCGCACGAATCTCTGTCCCAGCCGCCAGGCGCGCACCGCGCTGTACAACGGAAACAGTGGCTCCGGCAAGCGCACGCTTCTCCACTCGCTCAGCGTGGAGGTGGTTGCCAGCAGTGCGAACAGGCGTACTCGATCCCGCACATCTTCGCGCTGTCGCGCAAAAAGCCAAAAATATGCCAAGGATTCGGTAAGAATCTTGCAGTCATGGAACATGTTGCCAGAAAGTGTTTCCGCCAGCGCTGCCGTTTCGGAATCTTGTTGCATCCAGGACTCGACCGCCTGCGGCAGCTCGGCTCCCAGCATCCACCGCGTCAGGAAGAGGCCGATGCGCGTAATGCGCGCAATGTGCCAACGCTCGGCGCGCCGGCGCACCGCTTTCCAGTCAATCTCTACGCGCTCGATTAAGTAGGCAATGTCCGAGAGCCAACAGAGTCTGGACCAGGCATGTTTGGCTCCATGCACCATTAAACACAGCAGCAAGTCTTCCGGCGCCAGCGATGGCACAGTTCGCCTACACAATTCCATAGGCGTTGCGCGCGCTGCCATGTGGTCCAAAGGGATCTGCACGCTGTAGAAATTCGGCACCAGATCCCAGTGCATTTCCAGAACATTCTTGACGGGAGGATGGTGAAACGTAAAGTCACAGGCTGACTTGAGATAGGCCTTCTCCTCGCGAGCAGTCAGCTCAAGTTTCGGAAAAAATCCTGCGTCGATCAGTGCCTTCTTGGAGCGTGGCCAATCCTCGCGAGAAATCAGAATATCCAGATCGTGAAACTGACGCAGCACCAAGTCGCCTTGTGCAGTGGCCGCCAGAGTAGGGCCTTTGTAAGGGATTGCCTGTACACCCGCCGCCGACAGTGTTTCGATAATAGAAAATAGCTCGCCCGCGAACCACAGGCTGCGCCGGGCGTTTTCCTGGCAAATCTTGTGCAACTCGGCCTTCATGGCATCGGGAATTCCAGGAAGCGTACTCAGCTTGGAGGCCGCCATGGGCAGCAGCCCATGCGTCTCAGCCAGTCGCTCGAAAAGCACCCAATCAAACGGTTGTTCGATAAGGCGGCTCATCGTCGCCGTCGAGTCCGTCGTCGAGGCAGCGGCCAGCAGCATCTCCCATTCCGGAGTAACCAGATTGCCCAGCAATTTGCGGGCGTGCCCGGTGCTCTCTGCGGGCGAACAAATTCGTGTCATCAGCGGCATTGGATCATGATTGTTGCATTGTGCTGGCTTGAGTTGGAGTCGCGCAAAAACGGTTCCCGGGGAGGAGCCACTATAATACAAAGCTTCCTGAGGTTTTCGCCACAAAAATGTGCAAGGGCCCTGGTGAGCGTGCCAATTCATATGGATGCAGTGGTTTTCAACTCGGTTAGCAAGGTTTTTCACCACCGGCCCGCCCTGTTTAATTGGGTGGGGCGCGAGCGGGCAGGCTCCACCGAAGCCCTGCGGGGCGTCTCGCTGCGCCTCCCGGTCGGCGGTGTTCTTGTGCTTTTGGGGCCGAATGGAAGTGGTAAGACTACCGCCCTCAAGTTGATCTCTACAATGCTCATTCCGGACGTCGGCAGCGTTACTGTGTGCGGTTCCGACACACTGCGCGACGGCGATACCGTGCGCTGCAAAGTAGGATTCGCCATGGCTCACGAACGTACTTTCTTTCCCCGGCTCACCGCGCGCGAGAATCTCGATTTCTTTGCCACGCTGGAAAACGTTCCTAAAAAAGAACGCACTAATCGCGTGGACGAGAAGCTGGAGCGCGCAGGACTCACTGCGGCTGCGGATATCCTGGTTATGAAGTTTTCCACGGGAATGTACCAGCGCCTGGGCGTGGCTCGAGCATTACTGAAGAACCCTGAAGTACTCTTGCTCGACGAGCCGACCCGTTCGCTCGATCCTGGGTCGGCCTTGCAGTTTTGGGACTTTGTTCGAGGGCTGCCCGTCACTCGGACCACGGTCATCCTGGCCACGCACAATTTTCAGGAGGCGGCCACAGTCGGCGACCACGTGGCAATCTTGCAGCGCGGAGCGCTCGTCGCCAAACGGCCCTCGGTTCCTGGCTCAAGTTTGGATGTGATGCGTGCCTTCTACTTCCAATCCGTGGGTGAGCCGGAATATGCAGAGGCCACCTCCGCCCCCTCCCCTCAGGAGATACCTTGAGCCAGGTGTCACTGCTGGAAAAGTTGATCGCTATCGCTCGCCGCGATGTGCTTACGGCCGTGCGGTATCGCAATGGATTTATCCTGGGACTCTTGGGCACCTTTGCCGAAATGCTGGCTTTCTTCTATTTAGCACGTGCCGTCGGGCCGGCATTCCGTCCGGAAGGCGTCAGTTTTTTTGCCTTTCTTGTCGTCGGCATTGGTTTCTACACATTCCTAATCTCGGGCGTCCAAGCTTTCCTAAGCACTGTGCAGGAGGCGCAGCAAACCGGCACCATTGAGGTCTTGCTGACCACCTCC
>JAYVEP010000200.1:0-27046 GCA_043749225.1 Acidobacteriaceae bacterium | reverse complement strand
GGATTCATGCGGACCGACCACAGGTCGGCGGCAAAGTCAGTGCGCTTCGTAACCCGTGCGGTATAAAACTTGTCATCGGCCATGAGGCTGCCTTCCTTGTGTAATGCGGGATGAGTAATGCGGAACCCGCTAGTGTAGCCCAATCGTTGGAAGACTGGAATATACAAGTTCAATTAGGCCGTAGCGCCACAGCGAAAATGACGGCGATGACCATTACAAAATAGAAAGGCCACGGCGCCTTAGGAGCCGTGGCCTTTTCAAACCAAACGCGATTACTTTCTCTTGCGCGCGGGTTCTTCCTGACGGATAAGTTGCCCGATGGCTTTACGCTGGGCAGCTTTTTCGCGGACCTGGCGCATGAGGTCTTCGCGTTCATGCTCCAGTTCCTTGATCTGTTGGTTCAGGCGCTGGCTTTCCGCCGACTCTTGCTTAGCCTCGCCTTTGTCGGCGCGGCGGTCTGCCTTGTTTTTGTCTCCCTTTTCCCTGCGTTCCTGCGCGACCTCTTCGCCTTGAAGAGCTTTCTTCTTCTGGATGAGAGCTTTGGCCTCCCGATTCTTTTCCTCGGCCCGATGTTCAAGCTCTTTCTCTTCTTGCAGCAACTGCTTGGAGCGCTGCACATCTGGGCGGATTTCAGAATTCAGGCTATCCTTCTTGTTCTCCGCGTTTTTGTGTTCGGCACTCTCGCGTTCCGAACTTTTGCGTTCCGCGTGCGGTTTTTCCTGCGTTGCCTTAGGGGGGTGAGGTTTCTTCTCAGCGGCTGCGAAGGTGCTCAGCGCCAGGGTTGCCGACAGTGCGGCTACAGCCATGGTGTTCTGCTTCATAAAGGGGAGCCTTTCAGGGAATTTTGTTGGTGCGGTTGCGAACGTAACCTTATGGATATTGGTTCAGGCCAATGCCACATTATCACCCAAAATGGCGCGGGTTGGTATGCCTCCGAGCTAAGGCCGCTGCCCGGGGTCAATTCTAAGATTCGTTCGATGGGTGCGGAGTTGCCCCGGCAAGCATATTTGCGAAGTCGCTTTTGCCTATTCAGCCATCTTCGCGACATGTACGTCGAAGCCCATTTTCGGCAGCAGCGAGGCTAGCACGAAAACCTTGTACCCATTTCCGTCGATTTCGCTATGGCGATAGAGCCCCGGTTCCCGCTCCACCGTCTCATGGTTTCCGTCGAGCTGGTCGATGAACGCCTGTGCTGCTTTCAAGTTAACCTCTCGTTCACTTGCCCGCGAGACGAGCGCTTCGGTTGCGTAGGAGCGCACCAGCTTGGGCCAATATTTTTCCAGCAGCTGTGTGCTGGCAAAAACGTCAGCCCAGATAATTTCGCCGTCGATCGCAACCACCACGCCCACTGCGTTCCGGTCCCGCAACTCACGAATCAGTTTGGAGTAGTCGCGCTCAATCGGCGCTGCCACGGAATCCAGCTTGCGCTTGACGCCACCGTTTTCCATAACTTGTGCGTAGGAGCTGGTAGCCTCCACTTCGACCGCTTCTGATCTCGACATCTTGCCCGCTATGCCGGCTTGCGCGCTACGTACGGAATCCCAGACCTGTTGCTGGTCTTTGTCTTTCATAGCACGCAGGCGCACGCTGGGCGCGGCCATGTTGCCGCCGAGCGCTCCGAAGTTGGCGGATTTCTCCACCCAGCGCCCTGGCTCTACGCAGAATACGCCCAGATCTACGGGCTCACTCTCGGGCGGCACCAGGCGATCCTTGCCGATTACGCGATCTTGTTTCCCACCGGTAACGATTTCGCCCGCCAGCAGCAGGAGCGGCCGCTTTGAATTGTTGACTAGAACCAACTGATTGACCTGCGCACTGTCGTGGATAGGAATGGGTCGCGTTCTGCGTCGGATGAGCGGCTGCACGGAGCCCGATTCCGTGACAACAACCTCGCCGGATCGCAAGCCTTCGTCGAGTGTTAAGAATTCGTGAGTGTCGCGGCTGCTGGCTGCAACTACCGGGAACACGGTCAAGTTGCCTTGCCGAATCGGAGCGAGAACTTTGTACTCAGGCTCTGTCGTCGGCGGACCTGCCGCGACGTGAGAAGGTGTGCCCGCCATGCCTGCGAAAATCACTGCCAACCCAACCGACGCCACTGTAGCGAATAGCAAAGGCTTCACAATTCACCTCCGAGTGAATATGCCCCGAACCAGGGTAGCGCTGCCTCCCGGCTCGGGGCGTCGCTTCCTACCCAGTGTTGGATGAACGTCGATTTTTACGGTCCTTGCGACAGAAAAGTTGGTAGCATCCACAGTGAGGATGGCCGAAGCCCAACAAGTCGAGGGGACTCAGAATCGTCTGGCGTCCGCGCTGGAGCCGGTTCTTGAGGGTCTTTGGGCACGCAGCCGAGCCTCGGAATGGGGCATTCAGCGGGATGCTTTTGGGAATATTCTGGTCGCGGTTGGGTCCAAGTATCTGCCTACGGAGAGTCGGCCTAGTGATGCGGCGACTTTTTTCGAAGCGCTCCGACTCGAAGAGCTGGCGCTGGCTCGGGGCTGTGCGGCGGGCCATGAACGCGCTTGGGAAGTGTTTCTCACGCGTTACCGGGAGAAGCTTTTTGAGATGGCTTTGGGCATCGCCCGGGAAGGCGCCGCTGCCCGCGATCTGGCGGATTCTCTGTATGCCGATCTTTATGGTGTCAACCTGCGCGGTGGGGAGCGGGTTTCGAAGCTGGCGTCGTATACCGGGCGCGGCTCGCTGGAAGGGTGGTTGCGCACGGTAATGGCGCAGGAATTCGTCAACCGCTACCGCAAGACGCGCCGGACGACAAGCCTGGATGAAGAGGTGGAGCAGGGAAGGCAGTTTGCCGCCGATGTGCCAGATCCCATCGAGAACCCATCTGCCTCGAACGATTCACGGGTGGATGCGGCCACGAACGAAGTCTTGGCCGCGCTGCCATCCGAGGATCGCTACGTGCTGGCTTCGTATTATCTGGATGGACGGAGGCTGGCGGAGATTGCCCGGATTCTGGGGGTGCATGAATCCACTATTAGCCGCCGCGTGGATAAGTTGGCGAAAGGCCTTAAGAAACAGCTACTTAGCGCGCTGGGACGGGCTGGTATGAGCCGTCGTCAGGCGGAAGAAGCTCTGGAAAGCGATGTGCGGGATCTTAACGTGAATGTGCGAACAAGCCTGGCGCAAGATTCTGCAGGTGGAGCGTTCTCTCCAGTAGAGGCGAGAGCGCGGGTGCCAGTTCGGAAGGCGGAGACGAAGGAGTAGGCAGAAGTGCCGGTCTATTGGCCAAAAAGCCGACAACGAAAGTAGATAGCGGTTTCGTGGAAAGCGTTTCTTATGGAGAAGTTGCCAAAAATCGTCGCCAGCCAGTTGGCTCAGGGAGCCGGAGCGTTGCCTTCGGGTGCGGAAGCGCATCCCGATCCTGACTTACTGACAGCGTTCGTGGAGCGCGCACTGCCGGAGGGGGAGCGCGGCCAGGTTGTAGGCCATCTTGCGGAGTGTGCTGCGTGTCGCGACGTGGTTGCGCTTGCGCAGCCGGAGCTAGTGACGAGTAACCCCGTATTCACGCCTAAACCGTTTGTTTCTCGTGGATTCTGGCTGCGGTGGGGAGCGTTGGCAGCCTGCGCGGTGCTGGCTGTGACGCTGGTTCTGCGGCATAGCTCGGAAGAGAAATCGCCTGTGGTTGCGACGAAGCGTGCGGACGAGTCGCCGGCAGTTTCGACTGAGATGAGTCGGAATGAAGCGACGGATCAAGCGAAACCGAGGGTTGCTGCCTCGCCTGCCCAGCCGGTTGCAGAGCCCTCGTTACCGTCGCAGTTTTCACCCGCACTCAAGCGGAAGGCGGTCGATCTCGATAGACGTGCGCGCCAAGCGCCGGAGATTGCTTTGGGAAAGGAGCAGGCGACTGCCGGGATTCTCAATATCGAAACTGCGAAGGTGGCTGCTCCCGTTTCTCTGGCTGACAAGAAGGCCGAGGCAATTCAGGCGGATCAGTTGACAGCGGCCAAACCGTCCACGCGACAGAGAGAGGAAAATTCTTACTCCACCGCAGCAGGCGGAGTTGTCTTCGGCGGAACGACTCAAACTGTGGAGGTGGCCTCTTCGCCCGTCGCAGTGGAGAAGGATAAA
The DNA here is from genome assembly GCA_043749225.1 of Acidobacteriaceae bacterium. Taxonomy (GTDB): domain Bacteria; phylum Acidobacteriota; class Terriglobia; order Terriglobales; family Acidobacteriaceae; genus JANXUC01. Next base: position 22,963 of record JAYVEP010000200.1, on the reverse strand, counting down.
GACGTTAGAGAAGAACTCCACGCGAGTTCGGCACCGATTAACGGGCGTGCGCTGTCGCTTGGTAAAGCGGCCCGGCAAGCTGCGCTTTGGCAAATCACGGCGGCTGGCGAATTGCAGCGCTCCTTCGACTCGGGCAGAAGCTGGGAAAGTGTGAGTTTGGGGCAGCCCGTAAAGCTGCGTGTGATGGCCATGTCCGGCCTGCATGTTTGGGTTGCGGGGAATAACGGAGTTTTGTTCTATTCTCGGGACGGCGGGAACAAGTTTACGGACGTCGCTGTCAAGGATAAGCACGCAAGCCTGACGGGCGACATTGTTGTTCTGGAGTTTGCGGATGCTCTCCACGGGCGGCTTGAAACCGCTGGCCACGAAGTTTGGGCGACGTCAGACGGCGGGAAGAGCTGGCGGAAACAGTAGCTTCATTCAACCAGGTAACCCTCGCAGGGTTACCTTTACAGCCCGCCTGCGATTACTGAAGTGATCTTTTCCAATCCAGCCCATCCGCCCTACACTGAGTCTGTAAGTTTGGCAGACCTGGGGGAGGGCTGCCGAGCCGAGGCGTCCTGATTCGTCAGGGCGCTTTTTATTTTCCTGAAGATTTGCCCTGTCATCGACTTGAGGGATGCTGCAGGCCCTCCCATCCGGCCCTTTGCAACTTCCATGACCGCTTCGCATCTATACTAAGTGTTACGATAATGACCGTCCGCCGGTGCTGAGCCGCCCCGGCATTGTAAAACCACTTGGAGGAATCAATGGCAAGCGCAGCAATCATGGAATTGACCGATGCGAATTTCGATCAGGAAGTTTTGAAATCCGAGCAGCCTGTACTCATTGATTTTTGGGCTGTGTGGTGCGGTCCCTGCCGCGCGTTGGCTCCGATTGTCGACGAAGTGGCAGCCAGCTATAGCGGCAAAATAAAAGTCGTGAAGATGAACGTGGACGAGAATCCCGGCACGCCCGGACGTTACGGCATTCGCGGAATTCCGACGCTGCTGATCTTTAAAGGTGGCCAAGTGAAGGAACAGATCGTCGGCTACGTGCCCAAAGAGACGATTGAAAAGGCCATCGACAAGCACATGGGGTAAGGAAAAGTTTAGAAACGCGAAACGCCCGGCTTGGAGCCGGGCGTTTTTGCTTGGGCTCGCTAGCCCTTCACTTCGTCTTCGAGCCAGTCCCCTCCTCGAGGGCGAGCCGAGATCGCCAATTTTCCCTTCCACGGAGAATCGATCCAATAAAGTTTAGAGTTCATCTGCTTTGGAGTTCCATCTTCAGGGTAGATCAACCCTTCACAATAGTTTCGCGCGGCAGAGCGTCGACATCAATTCCGCACGCACGGAGAACTGCAATCCGATGGTGACCATCCAGAATCATTCCGTCTTCGCGAACCTTGGAGCGATTCCTTCTGTTTTGGTTTCAACGATTCAACCAAGGCATCTATAGGTACCCGGCCCAGTTCATCAAGCTTCAAAGAAAGCAACGAATCGTCTGGATGCAAAGGTCGTAGTGGTGGCAGCGGCATGTGAGACCATCCGTATCCTGAGCCCCACAACAGAACCGACGACTGACGGCTGGCAACTGCCTACGCGTACTTCCTCAGCACGCCAATCACCCGTCCTTGCAGCTGCACATCAATCGCCGGAACAATAATCGGTTTCATCGCCGCGTTCGAGGGTTGCAAGCGGATCTTGTCTCCTTCTTTATAGAAGCGTTTCAACGTGCTGTCGGAGCCATCGACGAGCGCGGCAACAATTTCGCCGTTATGTGCTGTCTTGGTTTTCTCAATCAGCACGTAGTCGCCGTCGACGATGTGCTCGTCCTGCATGGAGTCGCCGCGAACCTGCAACACAAAAACTTCCTTCGAACGGACGAAGTCGGCGAGAGAAATTGTCTCCGGCGTTTCCATCGCCTCAATCGGCATACCAGCGGCAATACGTCCCATCAGCGGCAGCCGGAGCTCGGTGCTGACGCCCATCTCCTGCTTGAGCTTACCTTTAATGGGCAGCAGATCAATCGACCGGCTGCGATTGTAGTCGCGCTTGAGTAAACCTTTTGTTTCAAGGTTAGAAACGTGCTTGTGCACGGTCGCCAGCGAGTTCAGGCTCATGCCTTCGCCAATTTCCTCAAAAGAAGGCGAGTAACCCTTCTCCTGCACGAACTGCGCGATGAAGTCGTAAACCTGCCGTTGCCGCTTTGTGAGAGCCATGCTGTGATTGTTGGCGAACGAAAGGCGAATGTCAAGCGAATGTTGCTGACTTGCTAACAGAAACCCCCGATTCGTTCCAGCGGGTTAAGTTGGTGGTCGGGACTATAAGTGCTTATGGCTCAAACGCAGATCGATAATCACAAAGCTGCCGATGTCATTGGTTCCGGCGACGTTTTGGCTTGGTCGGGCCGGTCTATCAAGTGATCGGTGAAGGCGACCGCCTACCCAACGGCGACCGCCTCATGCGCATTCGTGTCGTTGAGACAGGCGAAGAAGTCGACTATAGCCTCATCAAAGTATTGGACGACCCACGGGAAGGCTAGTCGACAGGGGCGCGCATGTTTGCTATCGCATTTGACCTGGTCGTTGCCGACGCTGAACAGCATCACCCGAAAGGTGTTGCTCAAACCTACGCGGATATCAAAAATACACTTGCCGGGTTTGGATTCAGTTGGGTGCAAGGCAGTTTGTACGTCAATGCCACGGAAGATTTGGCCAAGCTGTTTGCAGCAATAATTGCTCTGAAAGCCTTGCCTTGGTTACCCGCGCCGTGCGCGACATTCGCGCTTTCCGCGTCGAACAGTGGTCGGATTTCACGCAGCGGGTAAAAGGCTAACAACTGATCATTCCCAAGTTCTCCTGCAGGCTTCCCCAAGACAGACTGCCCCAACGGCTTTGCTTCCTCGGGGCTTCCTGTATTATGACTAGTTCTGTACCGTCGAAGTATGCGTAGCGTTGAATCGCAGTGGCAGAAAGGACAACCGCTTGATCATCGGTGTTCCGAAAGAGAGTTATCCCGGCGAACGGCGGGTTGCGCTGGTTCCTCTGGTTGTTCCAAATCTCATCAAAGCTGGATTTGAAGTTGTTGTCGAAACGGGAGCTGGCGCGGAAGCCGGCTATCCCGATGCGTTCTACGTAGAAAAAGGCGCGAAGATTTTGCCCACCCGCGCCGATGTTTTCAAGACCGCCGATATCATCACGCAGGTTCTCTGCTACGGCGCCAACGACCTCACAGGCAAGGCCGACATTCCGCTCCTAAGGAAAGACCAGATTCTGATTGGCTTTCTGCGCCCACTCGGGTCGCAGGAAGTGGTGCAGCAAATTGCCGCGACTGGGGCGATGGCGTTTTGCGTTGAGCTGATGCCGCGCACCACGCGCGCGCAAGCGATGGACGCGCTTTCGACCATGGCGTCGATCAGTGGCTACAAGGCGGTTTTGATTTCCGCCGACACCTTGCCTCGAATTTTTCCCATGATGACGACCGCCGCCGGAACCGTTACTCCAGCGCGTGTTCTAATTTTGGGTGTTGGCGTCGCAGGCTTGCAGGCGATTGCTACAGCGAAACGGCTTGGCGCAGTTGTATCGGCTTACGATGTTCGTCCTGCCGTCAAGGAGCAGGTGCAAAGCCTGGGCGGACGTTTCGTCGAACTTCCTCTTGAAGCGAAAGACGCGCAGGATGCTCGCGGCTACGCAACGGCGCAGGGTGAAGAGTTTTATAAACGCCAGCGCGAGCTACTTGGAAAAGTTGTGGCCGAGCACGATGTCGTCATCACCACCGCTGTCATTCCCGGAAAAAAAGCGCCCATACTGGTGACCGCGGACATGGTGCAGGCGATGATTCCCCGCTCCGTGATTCTTGATCTAGCCGCGGAACGTGGCGGCAATTGCGAGCTGACAAAATCGGGCGAGACAACCATCCAACACGGCGTCACAATTATCGGTCGCGTGAATATTGCGAGCACCGCCCCGTACCACGCCAGCCAACTTTACGCCCGCAATCTGACGAACTTCCTCTTGCACATTGTGAAAGAACAAAAACTGGCGCTGAATCTGGACGACGAAATTATGCGGGACACTCTGCTGACGCGGGGCGGGGAAATCGCCAATGCCCGCGTGCGTGAGTTCTTTTCGCTGCCAGCGCTAACCGCGCCGGGAAAGGCTTAACCATGCCGACAAATCTCATTGATAGTCTATTTATCTTCATGCTGGCGGGCTTCATTGGGTTTGAAGTTATCAAGCGCGTTTCTCCGCTGCTGCACACTCCGCTGATGTCGCTGACCAACGCTCTCGATGCCATTGCCGTGGTCGGGGCAATTGTTCTAGCAGGAGAACACAAGAGCACTTTCGCGACGATTTTAGGGACGATTGCCGTAGTCGCCGCAACCGTCAACATTGTTGGCGGCTTCATCATTACGGACCGCATGTTAAAGATGTTCAAGAGCAGCCGGCCAGCGAAATGAACGTCCGCCAGAATGAACGATCAGCGAATGAACGACCAGCGAATGAACGGGCCTAGCCAATCATGACTGAGCAAATCCTTACGCAGCACATTATCGAAGTTGTTTATCTCATCGCCAGCGCGCTGTTTATTCTTTCGTTGCGATGGATGAGTTCTCCCACTACGGCGCGGCGTGGCGTCCTGGCGGGCGAGATCGGCATGTTGCTCGCGATTTGCGGCACTCTGCTGCATCACGACATCGTCGACTATAAATGGATCGCCGCTGCGCTCGTGCTCGGAAGCATCATTGGAATTCCGCTCGGCAAAGTAGCGATGACGGCTGTCCCGCAGCGGACGGCGCTGAGCCACGCGTTCGGCGCACTTTGCGTCACGCTGGTGGGTACGGCTGAGTTTTATCTGCAGTCGCCGAACATTTCGAAATTTACCATGACTGTTCTTTCCATGGAAATCATCCTGGGAGGACTTACCTTTACCGGCAGCCTGATGGCGGCGGGGAAGTTGCAGGAAATTCTGCCGCAACGGCCCATCACCTATAAAGGACAAAACATCGTCACGCTGGCCGTGCTGGCCGTCGCCATTGGAATCGCCGGGTACCTGGTGATGAATCCTGGAGCGACGTACCTGTTCCCGCTCCTGATTATCATTCCCCTGATTTTCGGTGTGATGTTGGTGGTGCCCATCGGCGGTGCGGATATGCCGACCGTGATTTCGCTGTTGAATGCCTATGCAGGTCTTTCCGCGGCGGCCATGGGCTTTGTTCTGAATAACAAACTATTGATTATTGCGGGCGCTCTCGATGGATCTTCTGGACTCATCCTCTCCGTCATTATGTCGAAGGCGATGAACCGGTCATTTACCAACGTCGTGTTCGGCGCTTTCGGACAAGTGACCGCAGCCGCAACTGGGGTGCAGGAAGAGAGAACCGTCCGCAGCGCCACCGCCGAAGAAGCCGCCAGCATTCTTGCGGCAGCCAACAAGGTCGTGATCGTCCCTGGCTATGGCATGGCCGTTGCGCAGGCGCAGCATAAAGTTCGCGAAATGTACGACGCGTTGACCAAGAAGGGCGTTGACGTTAAGTTCGCCATCCATCCCGTCGCCGGACGCATGCCCGGTCACATGAATGTTCTATTAGCGGAAGCTGATATCCCCTATGATCGCCTCATTGAGATGGAAGACATCAACGGAGATTTCCCGCAGACGGATGTCGCACTCATCATCGGCGCCAATGACGTTACGAATCCGGCGGCACGCACGGACCAGTCCAGTCCGATTTTTGGGATGCCTATTCTTGATGTCGACAAGGCGCACACCGTGATGGTGATCAAGCGCGGCATGAGCCCGGGCTTCGCGGGCATCGACAATCCTCTTTACTACGATGACAAGACGCTGATGCTGTTCGGCGACGCGAAGGCGTTTGTTGGAAACATTGTTCGCGAACTCACCGGCGGCGGGCATTAACCACGGAGCGCTCGAACCGCAGAGAGCGCAGAGTCTCACTGAGTAACTGCTGAAAGCTCTCCCCGCTTGTAATTCCAGATGGCTCTATCGTGAGGTGTCTGCTTTTCTGCCGGTTGATTCTGTGGTTCACTCCATTTTTCCATTCCGATTTGCGCCCACTCCTTTTGTCCGCCGGATTTGCCCGAGAGACTGCGGTTGACGGCACGGAAGCCCGCAGCTACAACTTGGCGCGTCGGACGCCGGGTTTGCCCAGGAATCTTCCTTAGAACGCGACCCATGCGCCGGGCTTTTGTTGTGTGGCGCGCCCTACTTCAAGCCACTCGCTACATAGGCTTGCGAAGTCACCCGCACGTAAACATACGCGTATGACGTCCCATTTTCGGCAAGAATCGGCGCACCGACCTGGGTGATTCCCGTTCCCAGATCCTCGCCAAAAGTCTTCCATACCTGCATTTTCCCAGTCGTCGTATTCACCTGGAAAACCTTGACTGCAGTTTCGTGCTTGCGGCCGGGTACGACGTAGACCGATCCACCGTCGGGCGACCAGCCAATCACGCGGTAGCTGGAGTCCAGTCCGGGGATCAGTTGAATGGCATTCCCATCCAGAGGCCAGATACCCTGGTTGCCATCAGGTTCCAGAACGGCTGTACTGCGGCCATCCGGCGAAGGATGAACCCCGGCGGTACCCTCCGGGGTAACAGGTTTGGAGTCGCCGCTGCTCAAGTCAATCAAGTAGTCGCGAGGGCCATGTCCGGCTTCGATGCCTACGGCCAAAAGCCGTTTGTCGTCGGGAAGAAACGCTACCGCTGTGTAGCTGATGGCGTCGTGGGTGATCTGCCGGGATTCGCCCGCTCCGGCGGGTACCAGCGTAAGCGGGCCACCCGCTGCAGGCTGAGTGACGATCCATTTTGCATCGGGTGAGATCGCTCCAGCGAGTCCTTCGCCCAGTCGCGTGGGAGGAGCGCCATCCGTGCTGCGCAGAAATATTGTGTAGTTAGGCCCGCCTCCGTCGCCTTCCTCGTCAAACAGTATCTTGCGGCCGTCCCCACTGATTCCCGTCAAGTTAGAGTATCCAAACCAGCCCAGCTCGCGTTCCGTCTTCTCACTTGGAGCCAGGCTACGAATCCCAAGACGCGTCTGATTCGTGATGGCAAGAGCCAACTCGTTTCGTGAGTCATGCAGCCACATTCCACCGGGCACATTGGCAATCGTGCGCAGCCTGCCGGAAAGAGTGACAGCATGGGGTGTGGAATTGATACCGGAGCTCGCGGCGTTGAACCAAATCTCATTTCCTTTGGGAGACCAAAGAATTCCTTGCAGCGAAGACCAGCCAGTTGAGAGCTTCTTTTCCTGGCCATGGCCGTCAGTGTCAATGATTGCAACGGAGCCTTGGTCGTCGCCGCTGGGATTCTCGTGGTCTGCGAAAGCCACCGTCTTGCCATCCGGTGAAATCTTGGGACTGCTGATCCAGTTGATGCTGTCGAAAAGAGTATGGCCAATGGGAAATTCCAAACGCCAATGTCGACTGCGTGGAACGTAGCGAACCACGGCCATACGCACGCCGTCACTAGCCCAGTCCGCATCCTGTACGTTGTCCAGAATTTCTCGGGGTGTTCCTCCGCTCAAGGGGACACGGGCCAGTGTTCCAGACCTGGTGAATCCGCCGTATCCCACGGTGTTGAGGCGGACGGCGAGTTCTCCGCTTTTTGAAATCGACAGCAACTCAGCGTCTTTGATGCCGAGTTCGCGAGCCCCAGGATCGTCGGTCCGAGCCAGAAAGAGCTGGGTTCCGCCGCCGTCCCACGAAGCGCTGTAGACAACTCCGCCGTCGGGGGTGAAGCGGGCAGTTCCGATGGAACCCGTTCGGAAGGTGATTTGATGGTATTCCGGCGCGGGCGCGGCATTGCTCCTGGCGAGCCACCAGCCGAGACCCAGCGCCAGGCAGGCGACTCCGAGGGCCGCTGCAACTCGAAGCAACAGCTTGCTGCGCGGCGATGCACCAGCCTCCGCTACTTTGGCTGTCGTGCTGGAGCTGCCCGAAATATGTTCGAGATCAAATGCGATATCGCTGGCAGAATGAAAACGCGACTCCGGATTCTTCTCCAGGCAGTGGTGCACAATGCGTTCAAGGGCGGGTGACACATTGCGATTCGTCTCGGTTAAGTCGGGAGGCTCTTCCTTTAGGATGGAACTCATGGTGTCGGCGACGGTATCGCCGTGAAATGCCCGCTTGCCCGAAAGCATTTCGTAGAGGATGGCGCCAAAACTGAAAATATCGGAGCGCGCGTCCACAGCAATGCCGCGCACTTGCTCGGGCGACATATATCCCGCCGTCCCCAGGACCATGCCCACATCCGTGGCGTGGGTGGCAGTCTGCATGGAGCTGTTGTTGCCGGGGTCGGGCTGCGTGAGCTTGGCCAGGCCAAAGTCGAGGATTTTGAGGCGACCATCTTTGGTGAGGAACAGATTGTCGGGCTTCAGATCGCGGTGAATGATGCCTTTTTCGTGGGCCGCCGCGAGTCCATGCGCGATCTGCGAGGCGTAGTCCAGCGCCTTGCGCACGGGGAGGGATCCGCTGCGCAGGCGCTCGCGCAGAGTCTCTCCCTCGAGCAGTTCGGAAACGACGTAAGGAGCGTTTTCTTTGCTGCCAACATCGAAGACCGACAAAATGTTGGGATGGTTCAGAGCGGCGGTAGCGAGAGCTTCCTGCTCAAAACGGCGCAGCCGATCGCCGTCAAGCGAGAGCGCCTGCGGCAAAACTTTGATCGCTACTTCTCGTTTGAGACGGGAATCACGGGCACGATAGACCTCGCCCATGCCTCCCGCGCCCAACAGGCCGATGATCTCGTACGGCCCGAGTTTGGTGCCAGGAGTCAGGTTCATTCTCGGGAGAAATTATAGCCTGCTTTTTGGATTGCACGCGGGCACCAAGATCGCAAACCGATATAAATCGATTCGCGAGCAGGCTCTTCGACGGAGTAAACTCTTGGATCGGCGTCATTGGCGACGAAGTTCGCACCAATTTTACGAAGAGGAACGATGAGAAATCGTAGGGCCTCCCTCGCCGCCTTTGTTTTGGCGAATATTTTGTTGATCACTTCATTTGCGACAGCGCAAGGAAAGACACCGCCTGTTTCTTCAAATTGGCGCACGCCAACTGAAATTTGCGAGTATCGCTGCACGCCACGTTACGACGAGACGATGGCGTACATTCGCCGTGTCGTTGCCGCCGCGCCCAACCAAGTAAAGCTCGAGCCCTGGGGTAAGACAGGAGAAGGGCGCGAGTTGGTAGGCGTAATCGTCTCCCAAGATGGAGTCTTCGATCCTGCGGCAATCCACAAGGCCGACCGGCCAGTGATCTATATTCAGAACGGTATACATGCTGGCGAAATCGAAGGAAAAGATGCTTCTCTCGCCCTGCTGCGCGACATGGTTATAACGAAGACGCAGGCCAAACTACTCGATAAGGCTGTAGTGATCATCGTCCCTGTCTACAACATCGATGGCCACGAGCGCGTGTCCCGCTTCAACCGCATCAACCAGAACGGGCCGCAGGAAATGGGCTGGCGCACTCAGTCCAACAATCTGAATCTGAATCGCGATTACATGAAAGCGGATTCGGTGGAGGCGCGGCAATTCCTGGCGTATTTCGCTAAGTGGCTGCCGGATTTCTTTATCGACGACCACGTGACCGACGGTGCGGACTATCAGTATGACGTTACCTATTCCATCGATTTCGGACCCGATGTGGATCCGGCGCTAGCTGCGTGGCAGCGCGACGAACTGCGTCCTTATATTGAAAAATCTGTGAACGATAGCGGCCATTTAATCGGGCTTTATGTCGGAGTGGGAGAAGCCAATCCGTTGAAGGGCCTGCGCATGTCGCAGGATATGCCGCGATACTCGACGGGATACATGATTCCGCAAAACCGGCCCGGATTGCTCGTTGAGATGCATATGCTGAAGGACTACAAGATGCGCGTGGGAGGGAATTACGAACTGTTGCGCGCGATTTTGGAGAAGGTGAACACCGACGCCGACAAGCTGGTGAAAATGAATCGTGCAGCCGACGCAGCGACAATTACTACTGGGAAGACCTACGATCCGGCTCGGAAAATGGCGCTGCGCACCGCTCCCAGCGACCATGCGACGCCGTTCCATTATTTGGGATACAAACGCAGACAAGTATTGAGCGAAGTGTCCGGCGCGGTTTGGAACCAGTACACGCACGAACCGGAGAACATCGACATTCCCGTCTACAACGATTTTCAGCCTACTTTCAGCGTGGCGCCGCCGCGAGCGTACATCGTTCCCGGGCAGTGGACGCGGGTAATTGACGTCTTGGCAGCGCACGGAGTGCAGATGAAGAAAACAACGACTTCTTGGGAAGCGGAAGTCGAGACCTATCGCTGCGCGCCACACTGGCACAATGTGCTTTTTGAAGGGCGGCATCCCATGGCGATCGGCGATTACAACATCGACGAAAGTCACTATCAGTCGATGTGCAATGCTACGAAGGAGAAATTGTTCTATCCCGCAGGTTCGGCGGTGGTGCCGCTCGATCAGCGAGCGGCAAAGGTTGCGGTGCACTGGCTGGAGCCGGATGCGCCAGATTCCGCCGTGCAATGGGGATTCTTTGACGCTATCTTCGAGCAGAAAGAATTCGGCGAACCGTATGTGCTGGAGAAGCTGGCCCGCGAGATGTTAGCCAAAGATCCCGCGCTAAAAGGAGAATTCGAAAAGAAGCTGGCCACGGATAAAGACTTTGCCGGAAACCCTTACGCGCGCCTGAGCTTTTTCTTCGATCACTCGTCGTATCGGGACAACAAACTAGGCCTTTACCCTGTCGGGCGACTGAGTACTCTGGAAGGTGTACCCCTGCAGTAGGACTGGACTCCTGCGACGATCAAGCTTCACCCGGAGTTGCTGTCGTCCGACCAGTCGCGAGTTTCGGTGCCGCCCACTTCACCACGCGATACCCGAGGAGGAGAGCAAGAATTCCTGCGTAGGTCACGGGCTTGCCTTCGTCCGCTTTTACCAGCCAGACATAGTGAGCAACTCCCGCAATCGCGCTTACATAGATCAAGCGGTGCAGTTGTACCCACCGCTTGCCAAGCCGTCGAATCATCGCTTTCGTGGATGTGACTGCGAGCGGGATCATTAAGACGAACGCAAGGAAGCCAACCGTGATGAACTTCCGCTTCGCAACATCCTCCCAGATATCGTGCCAAACAAAGAACTTATCGAACCAAAGATAAGTGGTGAGGTGCAGCGTGCCGTAGAAGAAGGCGAACAGCCCAAGCATGCGGCGAAATTGGATCAGCCAATACTGTTTGGCAAGCTGCCGCAGGGGCGTCACGGCGAGCGTGACCAGCAGAAAACGAATCGTCCAATCCCCCGTTGTGTGAGTGATGACCTCCAGTGGATTTGCGCCGAGATTGCCTTGGTACGCCGCGAGTCCCAGGAATGCCAAGGGCGCCAGACTTGCTGAAAATACCGCGACTTTGCTCCAGCGAATCTTCATGGTGAGGTGTGCGGAATTTCTACATCTGAATGACAAAGCACGGGTTTCTCCCTCTAAATGGCGGCCTAGAAGTTCTTCTTCAGGTCCATGCCGTTGTACAAACTTGCGACCTGGTCGCCATAGCCATTGAACATCAACGTTGGACGTTTCAGGAACTCGCCAAGCCGTCGCTCGGTCGCTTGGCTCCAGCGGGGGTGGTCCACGTGCGGATTCACGTTGGAGTAGAAACCGTACTCGTTTGGAGCGGCGCCATTCCACGCCGTCGAAGGCTGCGTGTCGGTGAAAGTTATCTTTGTGATTGCTTTTCCGCTCTTGAATCCGTACTTCCACGGCACCGTTATACGCAGCGGGGCCCCGTTTTGATTCGGTAACATTTCCTCATACAGCCCGAACGTGAAGATGGCCAGTGGGTGCATAGCTTCGTCCATGCGGAGGCTTTCGGTATAAGGCCAGTCGAGCACGGCGCGGCGCGTCCCTGGCATTTGTTGCTGATCGAGTAGAGTCGTGAACTTTACATACTTCGCCTTCGGCAGCACGTCCGCTTGCTTGATCAGAACGCTGATCGGGAAGCCGATCCAAGGCATCACCATCGACCAACCTTCCACGCAGCGGTGGCGGTAAACACGTTCCTCCGGAGCAGCTAGCTTCAGGATTGCGTCAATATCGTAAGTCTTCGGCTTCTTCACCAGGCCGTCAACCGTGACCGTCCACGGGCGCGACCTGAAATTCTTGGCCAAGTCGGCAGGTTCGTACTTGTCGGTGGAAAACTCGTAGTAGTTGTTGTAACTGGAGATGTCCTTCAGCGAATTAAGCTTTTCGCCAGTCGTGCTGAGCGAGCTCTTCTGTATGCCCGCAATCTTCCCCGCCGGATTGCCAGCGTGGACTTTGCCCGTGAAGGCCGCGCGCCCCAATAATCCTGCGCCGATGGCCGCGGCTCCGGCAAATCCAGCGTTCCTCACGAACGCTCGCCGGTTTAGATAAACGCTCTTCGGCGTAATCTCCGACGATGGTATAAAGGTCGAATCCTTGCTCTTGATCAACATCTGTGGGCTCCCGTCAGGCCTTTCTATCTGTATGTACGATGCGAATAAGGGCTTTGGATCGAAGACAATCGCTGAAGCCTGCTTCTGGTGGGACGAATAGCCCGCGAAAAAGTTTCAGAACCAAAGGGCTGGGTGTTTTCCTTGTGGGAAACTGCTCTCTCTTTGTGGACGCAAACTATTGCACACAGGTCGCCGGCGCAATGGGCGCAGCGCGGGAATCGAATCTCCTCTGCAAGTCGCACATAGCAAAGCCAATACCTAGGGTGGACCTTAAGTGCTGCCTTATCAGTAAGTCCAGTCTTTTGTTGGGCCTGGTGGTAGCCGAGGTAACTTCTCTTTTAACAGGCAATTTATTGCTACGGCGAAGGATATGAGCGAAAATATGGGTAGGGATGCTTGTTTTTCTCGGGGAGTGGCGGGCCCGCCACTTCTACTTAGGGCTCTGCGTGTGCGAAGAACCTTTAGAAGGCGAATCACTCAAGGAAGATGACCGAAGCGAGTCACAACGGAGCGACGAGCGCCGCCAAGCCAGTCTTGGTGAGCGTTGTGATTCCTGCCTACAAGTGCGCCGACTACATTGTTGCGACACTTAAGTCCGTTTTCGCTCAGAGCTTTACAGATTACGAGATCATTGTGGTGAACGACGGTTCGTCGGACACCGAGGCTCTGGAACGCGAACTTGCTCCGTATCTCTCGTCCATCCGGTACATTCAGCAGGAAAACGGTGGCCCCAGTTCCGCGCGCAATCGCGGTGTGCAAGAGGCTTGTGGAACCTACGTGGCTTTTCTCGACAGCGATGACCTGTGGCTGCCCCACCATCTCGCGAATCAAGTGCGTCTGCTGCAAAGCGATTCAAAGCTTGTGTTGGTGTATTCGGACAGCCTGCTGCTTCGTGAAGATTCGCCTTTTGCGACCGCGTTTGAGCAGACTCAGCAGGCTCCACCCGTAACCTTTGAAAGCTTGGCGGCGGAGACATGCACGATTGGGACCTCCACCACGGTTGCTTTGCGGCAGGCTGTGCTCGATGCAGGCGGATTTGAAAATGGCAGGCACCGTTCAGAAGACTTCGACCTTTGGCTGCGAATCGCCCATCGCGGCGGCACGATAGCCTACAGTTCCGTGGTTCAGGTCTGCCACCGTGTTGCCAATGGGCTGTCTTGCGACAACACGGTCATGTATCAGGCGCAAATTCGGGTTTACGAAAAGCTCCTTGTCGCCCTTGCCTTGAGCCCCGCGCAGTCCAAATTGTTGCACAGCAAGATTTCCGAAATGGAGACGCGCCTGCAGATTGGGATTGCCAAGGATGCTCTTCTCAAAGGCCAGTTTCCTGAGGCCTTGGCCGCTGTCCAGCGGGCCAATCGCATCTTGAAAAACCTCAAACTCTCCGTTGCCACGGTCGGACTCAAGCTCTTCCCGCGTTTCTTTGGGAAGTCCTATCGGGCGTATTTGCAGTATCTGGAGCAGCGGGAGATTGCGCGGCTGGCCGATTTCCACAAGAAGAAAAATGGAACGCGGACTGCCAACGCGGCTAGAGTAGGCTACGAGGCTTTTGCGGAGATCGCTAGCGAAGCTCCAGTATGGGTCAAAAGGAAATGAATTGGCGAGTTGCTGGCCCGCCTTGGATGGGAAAGCGTGGTCGATTCCGGGCGCAGTCTGGGTCCCGGGATATTTTCTTAAGGAGTGCATAGACCAATGATTTCGCAACTCACTTATGCGATGAGATATGTGACGGGGAAAGACATCGCGGGACGGAATTTTCATGTCTACCCCGACGACACGTTTCTCGTTTCGTATCCGAAGTCGGGGAGCACATGGACGCGGTTCTTGCTGGCGGCACTGGTGAATCCAAACCAGGAAGTGACTTTCAAGAACATTGACCGGATGTTGCCCTCTGCAGCCGGGCAATCGAGGCGTCATCTGCGCAACACTCAGCGGCCACGGCTTATTAAAAGTCACGAATATTTCGATGCCAGGTACCAAAATGTTATTTACGTGGTGCGTGATCCTCGTGATGTTGTGCTATCGCAATACCGTTTTTTCCTCAAGCGCAGAACTATCGACGATGGCTACTCGATGGATCTTTACGTAAACCGCTTTCTCACGGGAGATCTGAGCACTTACGGTTCATGGAGAGAGAATGTGGGGTCCTGGTTGGTTGCGCAGCATGGCACGAAACGTTTTCTGTTACTCCGATACGAGGACATGCTGTGCCAGACTGCGCAAGAGCTAGCCAAGGTTGCTGATTTTATGAAGTTGCAGGTTTCGCAGGAGCATCTGAATCGCTGCGTTGAACTGGGATCGGCCGACCGCATGCGCGATTTGGAAAAGACAGCTGGCGGTTCGGTGGTGGCTAAGGGGCGCAAGGATGTTCTGTTTGTGGGAGCCGCCAAAGCGGGTGGCTGGAAGTCAGGCTTGTCCGCTGAGCATGTCGCTAAAATCGAGTCGGCCTGGGGACCTCTGATGAAGCATCTAGGATATGAATTGGTCACGAACCCGGCGATTGCAAGCTCAGAAGTTTTGGAAGCGGTTGTGCAACAGCCCGTTCGGTAGGGGTCTGCGAGAGTTGTGGTTCGACAACAAGTGACGAAGTAATCTTTTTCATGATTAGGAGTACCAGCTTCATGATGGCTAAATTTGGCGCCGCCTTGAAACACCTGCGTGGTCAGGATGCTGCTGGGCGGAATTTGAGCGTGTACCCCGACGATACGTTTATTGTGTCGTACCCAAAATCCGGCAACACGTGGACACGCTTCCTGGTTGCCAGTCTTATTCATTCTGAGGAGCCCCTTACATTTCTCAAAGCGGATCAGGTCGTTCCTTCCGTAGATTCCGTGTCGCGGAAGTTTTTCAAGGAAATGCCTCGTCCACGCGTGATTAAGAGTCATTTTCCTTTCGATCCTTCCTACAAGCGGGTCATCTACATTGTCCGTGACCCGAAAGACGTGGCGGTGTCGCAATATCACTATCAAATCAAGCGCCGCGTCCTGCAGGAAGGCCATCCAATGGAAGAATTTGTCCCACGCTTCGTCGCGGGCGAAACCTGCCCCTACGGCTCCTGGGGTGAGAATGTTGGCAGCTGGCTGGCTGCGCGGCAAACCAGCCCCGACTTCCTGTTGCTGAGGTACGAAGACATGATTCGGCAAGCGGATGTGGAACTGGTCAAGATTGCGAAGTTTCTGAACATTGATCCTGAACCCAATCGGATTCGCCGCGCGGTGGAGCAAAGCACCGCTGACAATATGCGGAACATGGAACAGAAAGAAGCTGGCAAATGGGAGTCCACCAAAGACACCCGTAAAGACAAGTTTTTTGTGCGCAGCGCCAAAGTGGGTGAAGGCAAGTCAGCTATTCCTCCCGCCTGCATCGCACAAATCGAGGGGGCGTGGGGACGTTTAATGCAGCACCTGGGATACGACCTGATTTCTGGGCAGACGCCTTCGGATTCAAGACTTGTGGGCGCCATTTTGGAGCCAGCCTCCCGATGATCTACGGACTCCAATACATTGCCAAAAGACTTCTGGGCAAAGACGTTGCTGGGCGCAACTTCGCCATTTATCCCGATGACACATTCCTTGTCTCGTATCCGCGTTCCGGGAATACGTGGACGCGCTTTCTTATTGCGAACCTGGCCTATCCGGACAAGGATGTTTCGTTTCTCAATATTGAACGCTTGATTCCGGATACGTCTTCCCAGTCGAATCGCGCGATGCGTCGGACACCCCGTCCACGTTTGATCAAGATTCACGAATATTTCGACCATCGCTGTCGCAAGGTCATCTACATCGCTCGTGATCCTAGGGACGTAGTTCTCTCCTATTACGACTTCCAGAGAAAATACCGCCACTTTGAGGATGGTTACCCGCTGGAACGCTACGTGGATGACTGCATTCAAGGTCGGTTGAGCTCGGCTGGCTGGGGCACGTGGGGAGAGAATGTTGCCAGTTGGCTGTACACTCGCGGCAAGACGAAAGGCTTCCTGCTGCTCCGCTACGAAGACATGATGGAAGACCCAGCACGCGAACTCACTCGCGTAGCGGCCTTCCTTGGTATTGATGCCGACCCGGCCCGAATACAGAACGCCGTCGACAAGAGTTCGGCGGATCGCATGCGGGAAATGGAAAAGCGCGAGTCGGGCCAGTGGGTAGCGACCAAAAATCATCGCCAGGACATTCCATTCGTGCGCGTCGCGAAAGCGGGTGGATGGAAGGAAAAGCTGCCCGCTTCCTGTGTGGCGCAGATCGAAGCTGCCTGGGGCGACATTATGCGCGACTTGGGTTACGAGCTAACCACGGCCAGCGCTCCAAAAACGGAAGTGCTACGAGAACATTTGGAGGTTCGGTAGTGCCGCGAATTGCGCGAGACTCCGTTCGAGAATTGTTTTCCAAATTGTCCACCTTCTCCCCTGAAGGGTTTGTCCGCGGTTCGTTGACCCGTGCTCCGTTCACCATAGGCCAGCCAACCTGCGCAACCCAGTTCGGCGGGGAGAGGCGAACGACTCATGCGTAAGCGCGATATTCTCAAGAATGTCGGATCCAGTTGGTTCAGCCTCGGAATCAACGTTCTCATCGGATTTTTCCTTTCTCCCTTCATCCTGCACCGGCTGGGAGACGCTGCCTTTGGCATCTGGGTCTTAATCTTTTCCATCACCGGTTACTACGGCATCTTTGATCTCGGCATTCGCTCGTCGGTCGTTCGCTACATTGCCAAGCTCACAGCCGTCGAGGACAAGGAAGGGCTGGCAAAGTTCTTCAACACAATTCTCTTCACCTATACGTGCATCGGCCTGATCACCGCTTTGGGTACGCTCATACTAAGCCGGTTCGTAGGCCCGATGTTCCACATAGAGCCAAACTTTCTGCCGACTGCCAGGTTGCTTTTCTTGATGGTGGGGCTGTCCGTTGCAATTGGATTTCCGCTGGGCATCTTTGCGGGGATGCTTGAGGGGCTCCAGCGTTTTTATCTGCTGAACTTCACGAACGTAGCCGGACTCCTCCTGCGCGCCGCTTTGACCATCCTCGCCCTGCACAAGGGCTACGGCCTGCTCACGGTTGGCATGATCACAGTTTTCCTGCCTGTGCTGGTGGCGATTCTGCGAGCAATTCTGGTCGCACGAATTTTGCCGATTCCGGTGAGTTGGAAGTACGTGAGTCGCGACTCCTTCCGCGAAATGTCGAATTACAGCGGCGTCACCTTCATCATTCAAGTGGCGTACAAACTGCGTTTCAAGACCGATGTCATCGTCATCGGAAAGTTTCTGAATTCTGCCGCCATCACCAAGTTTTCCATTGGCAGCAGGCTGGTGGACTACGCTGGCGAAGTCGTCACAAGCATGTCGCAAATTTTTGTGCCAATGTCGAGCCAGTCCGACGCCAAAGGCGACCTTGGCCAACTGCGTAAGCTCTTTGTGGCGGGTAATCGGGCTTGCGCGCTCATTATTTTTCCAATTTCGGCGATCCTGATCATCCTCGGGCAGTCCGTAATTGAAGCCTGGGTAGGCCGCAGATATGTGGCCGACAGCTATCCCATCATGCTGGTGCTTCTGATTCCAATGACACTCGTGCTGGCCCAGAGTGCGAGCCCGCGCATTGTGTTTGGCATGGCCCGCCACCGCACTCTGGCGTGGATTACCTCCATGGAGGGCATTGCCAACCTGATTTTGAGTATTGTTCTGGTGCAGCGCCTGGGCGTAATCGGAGACGCCATTGGCACAGCGGTTCCGTTAACCTTCACGGCGGTTTATTTCACGCCTCGTTATTTAGCTGGCTTGCTGAGAGTGAAACAAACAACCTTCCTTCGGGAGGCCTACACGCTGCCGCTCTTGTTATGCCTCCCGCAGATTGCCGTGCTTCTCGCAATGCGCGAATGGTTTCCGGTTCACCGCCTGCTGCCCCTGCTTGGAGAAATCCTGGTCTCCATGTCGGTCTACGGAGGAGGGGTATTCTGGGCAGTCCGCACCGGGCATGTCTACAAGGTAGGTGAGCTTGTGGTGAATCCGGAATTGGAAGCGGAAAACACCGACATGGCGGAAACTCTGCACGAGCAACTCTAGGGAATCACGCAGCGGGCGCCTTATTCCGGCAAGCTAGAGGATGGTCGGCGCGGCTCGTTTTCGCACAAGCAGCCAATTCAGCGCGGCCACTACGGTGGTTGCCAGCAATATCAAAGATCCCGAGTGATCGATCTGCGTGAGCAGCACGCCGCAGAAGATGACGCCAATGCCCGCCAGCCAGGGCCCGCCCGGCATGCGGAAGGCACTCCCGCCTGGCATTTTCTTGCGCAGGACGGGCAATGCGGCGCAGCCCGTTGCATAGACGAAAAGCCTCGCAACCGCTGACAGAGCAACATTCCAGGTAAAGCTTCCACCCAGCGCCAAGGCCCAGTTCAGCAGAGCAAATGCGAAAATTGAAACATAGGGCGTGCGAAACCGTGGATGAATCGCCGCAAAGAGTTTGGGGAAATCGCCTTGTTCCGCGAGTGCAAACGTGATTCTCGGCACGACGAGGGCGTTTCCACTCACATTGCCGAAGGTGGAGACGAGTGCGCCAATCGCAATGACAGTTGCCCCAACGGGACCCAGTAGGAAGCGGGCGGCGTCGGCCAAGGGCCGCTGGCTGTGCGCGAGGTCGGCAACCGTACCCACTGCCACCCATTGTAGAAGCGTGTAAAGGACGGCGCAGACGCCAAGGGCGGCGAACAGCGCGAACGCCGAATCCCGCCTTGGATTTCTGGCTTCGCCCGTTGGCGCCAGCGCGGATTCAAACCCTCCGTAAGAAAAAGCGAGCAGCAACCCCGCTTTCAGCCAGGTGCTCAGATTCGGAGTGGACACGTGGGGTAACGTTGGCACACCGCGCGGGTGCATCAGTAGGAATGGGACTCCAACAATGCAAATTCCAAACAACGGTAGCAGTTTTGCTATTGCGAACACGCTGCTGGTGCGCGCCCCCCCCTGCACACCGCGAAAGTTGATCGCAGCCAATCCCGAGATCAAAGCTGTCAAGATGAAGAAGCGAGGCACCGCATTTTGGGATTGAGGCCAAAACACCCCCAGGTAAAGGGCAAACAGATTCGCATTGGCCGCCGAAGCCGCCAGCCGGAAGAGCCAGAACATCCATCCCATCTGTATGCCCGTAAATCGTCCGAACGCAACCCTGGCGTATAGATAAGGACCGCCCGCCGCCGTGAAGTACGACGCCACCTCCGACAGGCACGCCACAATCACGGTCATCGCCAGGCCTACTGCCAGCACAGCCTGGGGGCTGGCCGCGCCCAGCAATCCGGCCAATGGTGCGGGCAGCCCGAAAATGCCGCTGCCAATGACTGTGTTCAGCGCCAGCGCGGTCAAGCCCCACTTGCCAATGGCGCGGACTAGAGTCCTCGGTTGCGCTGGAGCCTGAGCTTTGGGCATCGGAAGGTTGTATCACATGCAGGGACGATGTTGTCGTAGAATCTCCGGCGTTACGGAAAGCAATCCGCCGGGCATCCTTATTCTGGACGTCCCGGCGATCCGCAACCAAGGTAACCTTCCGTAGCCGTGTTTTCGCGGAGCCCCTGGAAAAGCCGAATTTCACGCCAGAATCCGCACTAAGACCCGCTGGTAACCTCGAATTACGAAAGCGCATGCACGCGGGACATCTAGTCCCCAGAGGGCGGCGGTGAGATCGCAACACTTAGGCGACACGAGCCCCGCGCGCCTGAGGCATGCATGAAGAAAGAAGAGTACATGGACGAGATTAACTGCCGGATCCTGCGCGTGACGGACGACCTCCGTGCCATCCAGCAGGAGTTGAATTGCGCTGCGATGCAGGCCCCCGGCGATCCCGAACTCATGGAAACTCTCAGTGGTATTTCAGAAACGGAATCTTTGCAAGTGCTGCGTTCAGCCATCGATCAGATGCGGCATTTCCTCTGGTTCTACGCGCAGGTACTGACGGAAGATTCAGCAGTGGGCGAACATCTCCGGGAAAACTTGCGTCAAGGGAACTCTTCGCAGCCCTCGCACGAGCCCCGCATTTCAGGGAAGACATCCTGGCCCTCCGATACCACGCTGATTCGCATGCTAGCCGAAGGCCGGAATAGCAAGCCCAACTAGCTTCGCCTCACACCCTCGGCAGGCTTCGTGTTGTTTTCCAAAAAAAAGAACGATCTTCCGCGTTGAAATCGGGTTGAAATATTGTCGCGGACGCATTAATTTCGCACCAAAGCAATGCGTACCTTTCGATGGCTGCTGTAGATGTTTTCTATTGGCCTTTTGCCTCCGCCCGACATCTAATTAAGACTATGAGCGACAAACCTATTAAGCGCTATTTATTCGCAAGTGATTTTGATCAAACGTTAACTTTCAACGATACGGGCTACGCATTGAGTGAATTGGTGGGCATTCCAATTTCGGAATTCGAACGTAAAGCCAAAGGCATGACCAAGCTCAATCTGGTACAGCAGGGCGCCAAGCTCTCGTACCTGTTGCTGCACGATCCGGAGTTCCGCTCCAAGGTTCGCCGCGAGCATTTGATTGAGGTTGGCCGCCGCATTCGCTTGAAAGAAAACATCGATCAGCTTTTCACCATGCTGGAAAAGGGAATTGAAGGATACAATTTCGATTTCTACGTCCTCTCAGCCGCGCCGGTCGAGGTAATTCAATCCGCGCTGAAGGGGATCGTTCCGGCCAGCCATATTTTTGGCACCGAGTTTCAATACACGCCGGATGGCGAAATCGAAAGCATCACCCGCGCCACAGCGGGCTACGGCAAGGTCGCTGCGCTCGATCACCTCTTGGGTACATTGCAAATTGGTTCAGGAAACGTTGTTTACGTCGGCGATGGCAGCTCGGATATCCATGTCATGCTGCACGTGAACGGAAGCGACGGTTATACGACTGCTGTTTCAGAAGCGAAAAGTGTAACCCAAATCGCTAAGCGCACTGTGCTGAGCACAAACGTACTGGCGATTTTGGCGCCCCTGCTGGAGGAGATTGTCGGCTGGCAGCGTCCGAAGATTCGGGCCTTCTTCGAATCGCAAGGACTTTTGATTCAGGAATGGGATCGTGTTCGTACGGATTGGCTGAAGCTCAAGCCCGTTGGCGGCCGCCGCGCAGCGGCCGCAACCGCCGAACGGGTCCTACAGTAACAACTAACAAGTCGCGACGTGTCGGGGCGGGCATTCGTGCCCGCCGCTTTCACGCCATCTGCCCACGGACCATCGTCTGCTGCACTTCTCCAGCAGGCGTCAGAACCACTACATCCGCAAATGCTCCTGGAACCAGCCTCCCTGCATTTTGCTCAATACCTGCGGCCTTGGCCGGGTTCCAGGTGGCCAGTCGAACTGCATCTCGAAGACTCCATCCGGCAAATGCCATCACGTTCCGCACAGCATGATCCATTGTAAGAACGCTACCCGCCAGCGTCTCGCCAATCATGCAGCGCCCATCTTTAACTTCCACTTCGAACGGACCCAAGTTGTAACGCCCGTTCGGCATACCGGTAGCTGCTGTGGCATCCGTAATCAGCACAGACTGCTCCGAGCCTTTCATTGTCAGAAATAGCCGAACAATAGCAGGATCCAAATGAATTCCGTCGGCAATAATATCCGCCGTCACACGCGCGTCGGTAAGCACAGCCCCGAGGATGCCGGGATCGCGATGTCCCAACGCTCGCATAGCATTGAACGTATGAGTAGCGTGACGCGCCCCCGCCGCAATTCCGCGTTTGGCAGTCGCGAAATCCGCATCCGAGTGCCCGAGGCTGACGCATACTCCGCGCCGCGCAGCTTCAGCAATTACTTCTTCAGCTCCCGCTAATTCAGGCGCAATCGTCATAACCTTGATGTGGCCGCGGGATGCTTCCCAAAAACGTTCTAACAAAGCAACAGTTGGCGGCTGTAAGTCCACTGAAGGATGCACGCCGCGTCGCGCATGGCTCAGAAAGGGCCCCTCGAGATGAATCCCGCAGGGCCGGGCCCGAAGCTCACCCGTAGTTGCCTCGTAGGAGTCAGCTTCCTCAATCGCGGAAGCTAACCGGTCGAGCGCCTTGAGCGTGACTGCAAGCGGTGCCGTCACAGTAGTAGGGAAGTAGCTGGTTACTCCATGCTGCGCGAGAAACGTTTCGATAACGGAAAGAGAATTGCCAGAGCCCTCCATAACATCGTGGCCGCCCCCGCCGTGAATGTGCATGTCGACGAATCCGGGCGCAAGAGTTGCTCCAGCTAAGGCCATGTGCCGAAATCGCGAAGGAATAGCGTGAGCGTCGGAAGAGGTGATCTCAACGATTCGCCCATCTTCGATGAGGACGAGAGGATTGAGGATCTCCTCTGTAGGAGCGATCAGCCGTTCTGCGGTCAAAGCAAGCATGGAATGTTTTCGAGCTGTATATGAGTTTCCAATCTATCTTAGCGGGAAGCGCGGTTCGAGTCTTTTCCAATCCACAGATGAGCCTGAGGGAAGTAGGGAGAAGGGGTCGAGGGGTTGTTTCCTTTCGCGATAGATTTTTACCAGCATAGCAGCCGCC
>JAYVEP010000199.1:0-10015 GCA_043749225.1 Acidobacteriaceae bacterium | reverse complement strand
TGATGATTGTGGTGGCGGTTTCAGCCGTTCGCTTGGCCGTGAGTCGCGGCAACCTCAAGGGAGCGCACTAAGTTATGGGTGTAAGTATCCAAGTTAAGAACCTGAACGCCTGGTTCGGGAAGAAGCAAGCGCTGTTTGACATCAGTATGACGGCAGATGCCAACCATTGCACCGCGCTGATCGGTCCTTCGGGCTGCGGCAAATCCACTTTTGTGCGCTGCATCAACCGCATGCACGAGACGATTCCCGACGCCAGGGCGACTGGGTTTGTGAAGATCGGCGAAGTGGATGCGTATAACGGCACGTCGGCCACGCAATTGAGGCGCCGCGTTGGCATGGTGTTCCAAAAACCAAATCCGTTTCCAACTATGTCCGTGTATGACAACGTGGCCGCGGGATTGAGGCTGAATGGCTTTAGCAGCAACGCAAAAGAGTTGGATGAGATCGTGGAGCGTTCGCTGAAAAACTCGGCGCTGTGGGATGAGGTCAAAGACGATTTGAAGAAGAAGTCCGGGGCCAGTCTGTCCGGCGGACAGCAACAACGCCTGTGTATAGCGCGGGCGCTGGCTGTGGAACCTGAAGTGGTGCTGATGGACGAGCCCTGCTCAGCGCTGGACCCCATTTCCACCGGCAAGATTGAAGACCTTATCTTTCAGCTTAAGCAGAACTATACAATTCTGATTGTGACGCACAATATGCAGCAGGCTGCCCGGGTGGCGGAGTACACTGGATTTTTCCTTTTGGGCAAATTGATCGAGTTTGATAAGACAAGCAAGATATTTACAACACCCTCCGACAAGCGGACGGAGGATTACATAACAGGCAGGTTCGGATAATGCGAACGCGTTTTCAGCAAGGGCTCGACGAACTGAGGGAGAAGCTCCTGCGCATGGGCGGGCTGGCGGAACAGGCGGTGGAACGCGCCTGCCAGGCTTACATTGACCGCGATCTAAACCGCTGCCATCAGGTTCTGGAGAATGAGACTCTGATCAATGCCGCCGAGCGCGATATCGACGAGACTGCTTTCGATCTCATGGCCATGCAGCAGCCGATGGCGGTCGATCTCCGCTTCCTGCTGGCGGTGGTCAAGATCAACGCGGATCTGGAGCGTGTGGGCGACCAGGCAGTCAACATCGCTGAGCGCGTTATGGACATGGTGGAACTCCCGGCAGTGGAGTTGCCCGTGGATATCCCGCGTATGGCAACCGCGGTGTCCGCGATGGTGCGCCGAGCACTGGAGTCTTTCGTTGAAGGCAAAGCCGAGCTGGCGCAGGCCGTTCTGGAAATGGATAACGTGGTCGATCGGATGCGGGATGACGCCTTCATCGTGCTGGTCAAGAAAATGAACACCAATCCGGATACCACCCGACAGGCGTTGGATGCGCTCCTGATTGCACGCAACCTGGAACGCGTTGCCGACCACGCGACGAACATTGCCGAGGATGTAATTTTCTGGGTCCGAGGCGATGACGTCCGCCATAACGCCGCGCAGGAAGCGCCTGTGCAGCCTGCGACTGGGAATGTTGGTAGTTAGACTGCCTGTTTTTAGCTTTGCGGCTGTTTGTGAATGGCAGGGAGAAGAGGCATCTTCTCGAGGGAACTTCCACGATTCTTCCTTAAGAAGTCGTCAAAAAAAAATCATATA
Source organism: Acidobacteriaceae bacterium (assembly GCA_043749225.1). Lineage (GTDB taxonomy): Bacteria > Acidobacteriota > Terriglobia > Terriglobales > Acidobacteriaceae > JANXUC01. Next base: position 8,370 of record JAYVEP010000199.1, on the reverse strand, counting down.
TTTGGAGGCGTTCCGAGTGTTATTCTATATATGAAACGTATCAAACCCCGGGAAAACAGCAGATTCCTCACAGTAAAACTGTTCGGAATGACAACCTTCTGGAGTTTTTCAACAACCTCTTAGGACTGTAGACCCTGATATTGCTTCGGAGGCCTCACTTGCGCGTATTCTTCCGCCTTGCCCTACCTGTTATTTTGCTGATCACAGTCGCTGTTGTCCTGGCGAAGCCTGCGAGGTCGAATGAGGCGACTCGCCTCGCCTCGGGCAAGAATCTTGCGGCGCATATTCCTGGAGATCCGCAGGCAACCAACGGCCTCCCGACGGCAATGGCGGTTCATCCTGAGGGCCATTACGCGGCGTTGCTCAACAACGGATACGGCACGCCTGAATCCGGACTCAAGCAGTCGATCACTGTTCTGAATCTGGACACGAACCAACTTGCGGATTTTCCGGATGATCGCCTGGGTGAGGGTGCCGCGCAAAGCTATTTTCTCGGGCTCGCATTTTCTGGCGACGGCCGTCACCTCTATGCTTCTGTCGGATCAATTACCGACCCTAACGGGCAGAAGCCCGGGCATACGGGAAACGGGATTGCTGTTTACACGTTTGAAGAGCGCAAGGTCAAGGCGGATCGTTTCCTTAAAATTGCGCCTCAGGCCGTGGGTGCCGATAGGTTCATTTCAAGGGCTCTGTTCAAGCTGGGACGTGGCCAGGCGATTCCATATCCGGCTGGGATTGCGGTTACGAATCGCGCGGGCCGCGATCAGATATTGGTCGCTAATAATCTTTCCGACAGCGTGATCTTGATGGATGCCGAAACCGGCAAGGAAACGCAGCACTTCGATTTAAGCCAGCACACGCTGATTCCGGCAGAGTTTCCCTATTCAGTCGTGATTTCACACGATGGCGCTAGAGCCTGGTGCAGTCTATGGAACGCCTCCAAGGTTGCAGAGCTTGATCTTTCGTCAGGGAAGATCACACGCTGGATTTCGTTAGGCGAGCCGACTCTGGCGACCGATCCCGGAACACATCCTACGGCGTTGCTGCTGAGTCCGGATGAATCGCGGCTGTATGTGGCGTTGGCGAATGCGGATCTGGTTGCGGTAATCGGCACTGGGAGGGATGTTAGCGAGAAGGAGCCGATGGCATGGCTTTCGACCCTGCTGCCAGCGCAGAAATCCAGCGGAAGTATCCCGAATGCTCTGGCGCAGTCCGGAGATGGCAAACGTCTTTTCTCCGCCAATGCGGGCACGAATTCGGTTGCCGTTTTCGATGTTGAAAAACTGCCCACTGGGACTAGTGCTTCCAAGCCGCAAGCCGCTTTGGGCTTCATTCCCACCGAGTGGTACCCCACCGCATTGGCTTCGCACGGGGAAGAACTGCTCATAGCGTCCGGCAAAAGTCGCGGCACTGGCCCAAATGCGGAACGTTCCGCTCCGGACAATCACACGAAGCATCGGCATACTTTCCCTTACATTCCGACGCTGCTGCATGGCTCTGTCGCTCGGCTCAGGATGTCGGAAATAGAGAAGCAGCTTCCGGCGCTAACGCGATCCTCGCAAGAGCAAAATCTATTGCTGGCGGAAACGGATCGATTCACATTCGCCGCTGGTCACAATCCCATAAAACACGTGATCTACATTGTGAAAGAGAATCGCACCTACGATCAGATTCTCGGCGACCTTAAGGTGGGAGACGGAGACCCATCGCTGGTTCTTTACGGCGAGGACATCACTCCGAACCAGCATCGTTTGGCGTTGCAATTTGGCGTGCTGGATAATTTTTACGATTCCGGTGAGGTCTCCGGTGACGGTCACATGTGGTCGATGGCTGCAACGACGACTGACTATACGGAAAAAACATGGCAGATCGCCTATCGTGGCAGCGAGCGCACGTATGATTTCGAAGGCATTGTCGCCGATGAGTATCCGCTTGAGCGCAATCTGCCCGATGTGAACGAACCGCAGACGAAATATTTGTTTAGCAACGTTGCGAGCCATGGTCTTAGCTATCGACACTATGGCGAATTTGTGGCGACTGAATGGTGCGAGAAGCGGGCGAAGCGCGGTCAGGCAACACCCAAGCAGGGAACGCCGCCGCCTCCGGGCAGCGTATGTGCCAAGAATTCCATTGCTCCTGGTGAGCCGCTGCCCGACTATCTTGGTCAGCCGAAGGGCTCGCCCAATCCTTATCACTGGCCCGTTCCCATCCTCAAACGCAACGTTGCGACCAAGCCCGAACTGCGCGATCATTTCGATCCACTCTTTGCCGATTTTAAGGAAGACTATCCGGACCAGCTCCGCGCGGATGAATTTCTAAAAGAGTTTGACGGTTTTGTGAAGGCTCGCACGGAAGGGAAGAAGGCGCAGCAGCTACCGAACTATGTTTTCTTGCGCCTGCCCAATGACCACACTGCCGGGAAGAGAGCCAACTTTCCGACACCTGTGGCCTCGGTCTCCGACAATGACTTGGCGCTAGGCCGCGTAGTAGAGGCCGTGTCGCATAGCTCTTATTGGGAAGACACTGCGATCTTCGTGGTGGAAGATGACGCGCAGGATGGCGCCGACCATGTGGATGCGCACCGCAGCACGGCGTATGTAATCAGCAAATATGCTCCGGGCTCGGCGCAAATGCCGGTTGTACACCATGACTTTCACACTACGGTGAGTTTGATCCATACCATGGAAGCGCTGCTGGGCCTGCCGCCGATGAATGTGAACGACGCATATTCTCCGTTGATGACGGATCTGTTTTCGGGTAAGGGCGAACAGGCGCCGTTTGCGGCGGATCTCCGCAACCAGAAGAACGGCTTGATCTATCAGGCGAATGCTCCGAAGACGGCTGCGGCGCAGGAATCCGCACGGCTTGATTTCTCGCATGCCGATGCTGCGGATTCTGCAAAACTCAACGCAATTCTTTGGCGGGACCGCAAAGGCAAAGCGAAAATGCCCCGTCCACGGCATGCTGTTCGTGTGGAACGGGCGTTCTTGCCCACCAGTCTTCCTTAGACAGGGCTTAGCCAAGGCCTAGACCAGGCTTAGACTGGGACGTTTCCTTTGCCGTTCTGATTAAGGAACTTTTCGGGCTTCATCGACGACATCTGCAGTAATCGTGCTACAGTCCCCGTCCAGCCGGTCTGGTGGTTGGCGCCGAGACCGGCTCCGCTGTCCCCGTGAAAGTATTCGAAGAACAGAATATAGTCCCGCCAGAGCGGGTCACGCTGGAACTTCTCGGTTGTTCCATAAACTGGACGGCGCCCGTTCGCGTCCTTCAAGAAAATTCGCGTCAGCCGCCGGGTCAATTCCATGGCTACCTCGTACAGCGTAAGCATTCGCCCTGACCTGGTTGGACATTCAATACGAAAGTCGTCACCAAAATAGCGGTAGTACTGCAATAGTGCTCGGATAATTAGAACGTTAATAGGAAACCAAACAGGTCCGCGCCAGTTCGAGTTGCCGCCAAACAGGCCTGTTTGCGATTCCGCCGGTTGGTACTGAACGACGTACTCTTCTCCATGAACGTCGAACTTGTAAGGGTTCTCCAGGTGATAGCGCGAGAGCGAGCGGACTCCGTAGGGGCTTAAGAATCCTGATTCGTCCAACATGCGCTGCAGAATCCGTCGTAGCTTTCCCTGATTCAGCACGGAGAGTAGATATTGTCCATTCCGCCCAGGGAGATCCGACGGAAAGATGTTTGCGACGAGCTCTGGATGCTTCTGGAGAAACTGCGCCACTTTTTGGCGTAGGCGCGGAAACTTTTCAATCAGGTCGCGCGAAATCAGTGAAGTTGCGCAGAGCGGTAGGAGCCCAACCATCGATTTCACCTTCAGGCGCCCTGCGGTACCGTCAGGAAGGTGAAGCAGGTCGTAGAAGAATCCGTCTTCTTCATCCCAAAGTTCGTCTTGATTCTCGCCAATGCGGTCCATGCTGCCCGCGATCCATAGAAAGTGCTCCATGAACTTAAGCGCCATGGGTTCGTAGGTAACGTCGTCGGAGGCGAGTTCGAGCGCAATCTCGAGCATGTTTTGGCAGAAGAGCGCCATCCAGGCGGTGCCGTCAGCTTGTTCCATGTGGCCGCCGGCAGGTAAAGGCCGGCTTCGGTCGAAGACACCGATGTTGTCGAGTCCGAGGAATCCACCTTCAAACAAATTGCGACCTTCGGGATCTTTCCGATTCGCCCACCAGGAGAAATTCAGTAGCAGTTTCTGAAACACCGTCTTGAGGAAAGCCTTGTCCCCGGTGCCGTATTTCAGCTTTTCACTGCCATAGATCGTCAATGCCGCAAAGGCCTGGACGGGTGGATTTACATCGCTGAAGTTCCATTCATAGGCAGGTATCTGCCCGTTTGGATGTAGATAAACTTCTCGCAGCATCATGAGCAATTGATTCTTGGCAAAGTCAGGGTCGACCTCGTGGAGCGCGATCGTGTGAAATGCCAGGTCCCATGACGCATACCAGGGATACTCCCATTTGTCTGGCATTGAGATTACGTCGTCGTTCAGCATATGGAACCAGTTCGCATTGCGCGTGCTGGCGTTCCGCAACCCGCGGACCGGATTGTGCCCGTGTTCCGCTAGCCATGTTTCCAGATCGAAATAGAAATACTGCTTGCTCCAAAGCATGCCGGACAATGCTTGCCGGTAGACGCTTCGTTCGTCGTCGGGCGCAGCGGTTGGCGTGATGGATTGATAAAACTCGTCGGCTTCGTTCAGTCGCAGCGAGAACACTGCGTCGTAGTTGCTGGAAAACGGCGCTCCCATCTGGTTGGCCAGACTGGAGCGCGTGAGGCGCAGGCGTATGACGCGCTTGTCGCGGGATGGCACCGTCAACTTGTACTGGCCCGCCATCTTGGTTCCGGTTGTCGTCAGATTGATGGCGGCGAGTTCGCCTTCGACAATGTAACGATGAAAGGCGTCCTTCACGTAGGGAGAAACGTTAGCCGTGCGGAACAGCCGAGACTGGTTCGTTTCGTTATTCGTAAACAGCAGAGGCACATCGCCGTCGCAGGAAAAGAGCCAGTCTCCCAGCTCGTGGTGGCTCGCTTCCGCCAAAGTGACTGCCGCGGGCCCGTGCATTGCCGTGATCGACGGCATTATCGGTCGATTCGATTGTGACCAAGTATTACGAAACCACAAATGAGGTAGGACCTGTAATTCCGCAGGTTCAGGGCCACGATTCCAGACCGTGACACGAATGAGAATATCTTCTGCATCCTGTTTGGCGTATTCCACAAACACATCAAAGTAGCGGTCGTCGTTAAAGACACCCGTGTCGAGCAGTTCGTACTCCGGTTGCGTCCGCAATCGGATGCGGTTTGTCTCCCCCAAGTCGCGGTAGGGATACGCCGCTTGCGGATACTTGTACAGATATTTCATGTAGGAGTGCGTGGGCGTCGAATCGAGGTAGAAGTAATATTCTTTTACGTCTTCGCCGTGGTTGCCTTCGCTGTTTGTCAGTCCAAAAAGGCGTTCTTTTAGGATGGGATCTTTGCCGTTCCACAGCGCGAGAGCGAAGCAAAGTCGCTGTTTCTCATCCGAAAACCCGGCGAGACCATCCTCACCCCAACGGTAGGCTCTGGAGCGCGCGTGGTCGTGAGGAAAATAGTCCCAAGCGGCGCCGCCAGTGCTGTAGTCCTCGCGCACGGTACCCCATTGACGCTCGCTAAGGTAGGGGCCCCACTTTTTCCAGGGAGATTTGTGGTCCCGGGCTTCTTGCAGGCGCAGTTGTTCAGCGGTCGGGCTTGGCATTTACAGATCCTTATGGTGCCAGAATCAACGAGGGCAGTTCGATTATCTGCGGCTGTGGCCAGTTTTGCCAAGGCGGCTTTTGAGAGCTCGCAGAAACTTTGTTTCAACCCATTACAAAATAGGAAGCGCGGCTGGACTAGGTGCCCAGCCGCGCTTCAAAGTTTTGCTTTGGGATGTAGCCCTAGCGTCGGGGAATCTGCAGCGCGCGGTCGAGGTGCAGCTCTACGACGGTACCCTTCTCCAGACGCACGCTGTGGTCGGCGAAGAACCCTGCGACGGCGCCGATGCGCGACCAGGGAGAGCGAGGCTCGTCGCTCGCAGGCGTTTCCCGCGAAGCCGCTTCAATTGTCCCGTCGGGGTCCGGTTGTTTTACCCCATGTTCTCCGGGTACGGCGGATACCGACGCGATGAGGGGAACCCGCCCATGGGACGTTTCGATATCGTCAAAACTCAGCAAGAGTCGCGGATGCGCCCCTTGGCTCACGCGGCTAACGTGGCCCCGAATCTGACTTCCCCGCGTCAATACGGAGCCATCGGGAGCAATCACATCTTCAGCTAGAGACGCCTTGAAACGGTGCCCTTGGCGCGCCGTGCCGGTTTCCAGGCGTTGGCCAAGGCGGACCAGCAGGGTTGTGCCTTCAGGAATGGCGTTTGTGCGGATTGGAGCCAATGGCGTTTCGGCAGCAAGAACTCCGATGCCCAACACCAACGTAGCAACACAGACGGCCGCAGAACGAAGATTATTCACCCATCACCTCAGGGGCGACGATATTGCCGCCTGGTTCATTGGATGGTAAGCAGGGCAAAAACGCTGCCTGAGGGAAAATTGAGTGCTGGGAAGCGAAGGTAGGGTTAGGTGGTCAGGCTAGCGGCGGCGCTGTAGCCAAATTTATGAATCGGGTTATTTTTTTTTTCGATTTCCCCGCGTAAATCGGCCCAGATTTGATCCGGCATGGAAAGAAAGAGCTCCACGACAACTGGGTCGAACTGGCGGCCAGAATATTTCTCAATCTCGATCTTGGCCGCCTGTAGAGTCTGTGACGGACGGTAAGGACGATCAGAAGTGATTGCATCCAGTGTATCGGCCACTGAGAAGATGCGGGAGCCTAGAGGGATTTGCTCAGCTTTGAGGCCACGAGGATACCCCGAGCCATCCCACTTTTCCTGATGGGAATAAACAATATCGGAAGCTTCTGCCAGGAACGGAATCTTACGCAGCATCTGATAACCGTGATAGCAATGCTCCCGCATGATCAGTACTTCGTCGGGTGTGAGCGCGCCGGGTTTGCGAAGGATTGCGTCGGGAATCGCCATCTTGCCAATGTCATGTAGGAAGGCTCCGCGGGCGATTACGCGAATATGTTCGTCCGGAAGATGCATGGCCCGAGCCATGGCAATGGTAAAGGCTGTTACTCGCTTGGAATGTCCTTCAGTTTCTGCGTCTTTCAAATCGAGTGCGTCTCCCAGCGCTTCCAGCGTGATGTCATAGGAGCGTTCGAGTCCGACAATTGCTGCGCGCAGTTGTTCCGTGCGAGCCGCGACCAAGCTCTCTAGATTCGCCTGGTACGTCCGGTTTTCCAGCTTCAGGCGCCGGTTTTCCAGAGCACGACGCACGGTCGCCAGCAGTTGCTCCCGCTCAAACGGCTTCAGCAGATAGTCGTAGGCCCCGTTACGGATCGCCGCCAGTGCCACGGAAATATCGTGGACAGCGGTCACCATTACAACCGGCATTTCGGGGTATTTTTCCTTGGTCCGCTCCAAGAGCCCGATGCCGTCCATGTCCGCCATCATTAAATCGGACAGCACTAGATCAAAGCGTTCGCCTGAATTCAGGAGAGACAGCGCTTCCAGGCCGGACGCTGCCTGCCGGCACTCATAGCCCTGCGAGTGCAGCATCGACGTGACGATCTCTCGGATCGCTTCTTCGTCATCCACCACTAATATGCGTTCGACTGGCATGGGTAGTGCAACTTTCTAATTCTACCCTAGAGGTCCAACTTGCAGCCCACCCGAAGGTAACTGCCCTTTGGGTCGGTAACGGGTCGGGGCACGACCAATCCGTGATATACAACATTTAGCCCCTCCCCCTAGCCAATCGAAACAGAATAGAAGCCCATGCCCGAAGCACTTCTGCGTGCCTGGCTTACAGGCCTGGAACTGATGATCCCACGGTTCACGCCGTCGGAGTTCGCCGCCCTCATTGTCCTGGCGGCGAGCCTGCTGGTCTTTCGAACATTTCGGGAACGCTACCTGATGGTTTGGATTGGTGGCTGGTTCGTTTACCTGGCTGCTCGGACCGCAGGTTCGGAATCTATTCCAGGCTTGTCCGTTCGTTCAGCCCAGGTCCTGGGTGAAACTGGATTTGTAGTCGCCGTTTCGATCTTCGCAGCCTCCATTCTTATTTCGGTCAACGCGCGCCGGGCGCTGGTGGCTGTGTTGCTCTTGGGATCGCTGGCGACGGGTGCCGCCGCCGTGCAGGCGGTTTTCTGGCCAGGGCAAATTATTCTACGGGCATCGCTGGAAGTTTTGTACCGTGTAATTACGTTCGGGGCAGCCGGGTTTCTTTTGACGTCCCAGCGCGGCAAGCTGCGTTTTGGCCCAATTATCCTAGCCTGCTCCCTGAT
>JAYVEP010000198.1:0-10023 GCA_043749225.1 Acidobacteriaceae bacterium | reverse complement strand
CCTTCAGCGTAACTTACCGCAAAATCCGTCCACGCATCCCATTGCTGCGGCTTGACCGTCCAGCAGCCTGCTTGAATCGCGAAACCGCGTTGCGTGTTTACACTCACGCCACCGCGCTCGAGAACCGCATAGGCGGTTTCGTAACGAAGAGCTGTGTCGGTCCCCAGCACGGCGTTGGTGCCGACCTGTGTGAGGTTACCGCCGCCGTCTTTTTGAGTTACCGCCAGATCTCCGGGAAGAACTGCTTGGGAATTCGCTACCGGACGGCCGTTGACTGCCACGTCGCCGTGCGCCGTCAACATCGCTCCCGCCGTGTCCTGCGCGACAACGGATGGCGAGACCTCAAACACCAGTCCGCAGATGAGCCCGCAAAATAGTGCGGCACGGCGATTGTGACTTCCCATGGACACGGCCCCCTTAGCGAACCCCAAAAGTTGCATTCAGCTTACGACTTACCGCTTTACAGGTCAACGACTTCCCTACACGAAAGGACGCTTCCCCGGTTGGATGCGAAATCATTCGCCCGCGCCGTGACATTTTTTAAATTTTTTGCCTGACCCACAAGGGCAAGGATCGTTGCGCCCAACTTTTTCACTCGACCGCACAACTTGCTGAACAGGCTGCTGCTCGCCGCCTCCAGCCATGCGAGCTTGTTCCAATTCCTTCTTTTTCTTTCTTTGAAACTCAGCTTCAATGCCGTCCATCGAAGTGGAGACTCCGCGTGGCGGTTTGCCGTTCGTGCCGGCCTGTGGCGCGCGCGGCTCAGATGATGCTGGCAAACTCTGAGGACGCTCGCTTTCGGGGCGTTCGATAATTTGCATCAGATACAGATACCGGACTGCATCTTCCTGGAAGCGCTGCATCATCGCTTCGAACATGTCGTAAGACTCACGCTTGTATTCCACCAGAGGATCGTGCTGCGCGTAACCGCGCAGATTGATGCCTTCCTTCAGGTGGTCCATGTTCAGCAGATGATCTTTCCATAGCTGGTCGATCACGCTAAACATAATCATGCGCTCGTGATAGCGCATGGCATCGGCGCCGATCAGACTCTCTTTGGCGTCGTAGCGGTCTTTTAACTTTTGGAAGATCTGATCGCCCAGTTCTGTGCGATTCAGAGTTTCCATTGGAATGCCTTCAGCGGCAACATCCACGCCAAAGCGGGTGAAGATGGCTTCCTTAAGCGCCTTCAAGTCCCATGTGCCTGCGTGCGCTTTCGGCGGACAATGCTCTTCAATTAGTCCGCCCAGAATGCCGGAGACATAGTCTTCAATGATCAAATCTTTTTGATCGACGCCTTCCAGCAACTGGCGGCGCAGGCCATAGACGGCGGTGCGCTGCTTGTTCATCACGTCGTCGTATTCGAGTACGTGTTTGCGGGATTCAAAATTCTGCGATTCGACAGCTTTTTGCGCGGCCTCGATGCGCTTGGAAATCATGCGCGACTCAATGGGAATGCCTTCTTCCATGCCGAGTCGCTGTAAGAGGGTGGAAACCCACTCTTTCGCGAAGATGCGCATCAAATCGTCTTCAAGAGACAGGTAAAAACGCGACGATCCGGGATCGCCCTGACGTCCAGCGCGTCCGCGCAACTGGTTGTCGATGCGCCGCGATTCATGACGTTCCGTTCCGAGAATGTGCAACCCGCCCGCTTCGACCACTTCCTTATGTTCCTGCTCGGTGGCTTCGCGGTGCTGGCTGAAAATCTCTTCCCACTGGTGCTTGGGCACGACGTACTCACTGCCCTGGTAGTAGAAGAGGAAATCCTTCGCTTCATTCACCGCGGTAATGACTTGTCCCTGTGCGGCGCGCACCGGCTGCGCGAGGCCCTTCTTCATGCACTCCTGTTTGGCCAAAAATTCCGCGTTGCCGCCAAGCAAAATATCTGTACCGCGGCCCGCCATATTGGTGGCGATGGTGACCGCGTCTTTGCGACCCGCCTGCGCTACTATTTCGGCTTCGCGCTCGTGATACTTGGCGTTCAGAACTACGTGGCGGACGCCGTTCTTCTTCAATAGATCCGAAAGCGCTTCCGACTTCTCAATCGAAGTGGTGCCCACAAGAATCGGCTGCCCGGTTTCGTGTAACTTCTTGATCTCATCGGCGGCAGCAAAATATTTTTCTTTCTCCGTGCGATAGACAACGTCCGGATATTCCTTGCGCGACATTGATCGATTCGTCGGAATCACCACCACTTCCAGCTTGTAAATCTTGTCGAACTCCGACGCTTCAGTTTCCGCCGTACCCGTCATGCCGGCCAACTTCTTGTACATGCGAAAGTAATTCTGGAACGTGATCGTCGCCAGCGTCTGGTTTTCGTTCTCGACCTTAACGCCTTCCTTGGCTTCGATCGCCTGATGCAATCCATCCGACCAGCGGCGTCCCGGCATCAAGCGTCCAGTAAATTCGTCGACGATAATGACTTCGCCATCTTTCACCATGTAGGCCACATCGCGGCGGTAGAGCGAGTGTGCCTTGATGGCAGTTTCGACGTGGTGCTTCAAATCCCAATTGTCCGGATCGGCAATATTACCGATTCCGAGGAGCTTCTCGACCTTATCCCAACCCTCGTCGGTCACCGTGATCGTCTTATGTTTCTCGTCGACTGCGTAGTCGCCAGTCCAGACCTTTTCGTCAACCGACTTTTGAATCTCTTCGCCTTTTTCCAAATGCGGAATGATCTTATTGACGCGATCATATTTGTCGGTCGTCATCTCACTCGACCCAGAAATGATGAGAGGCGTGCGAGCTTCGTCGATGAGGATGGAATCGACTTCGTCGACGATTGCGAAGTTATGGCCGCGTTGCACGCAATCGTGCAAGTCGAACTTCATGTTGTCGCGAAGATAGTCGAAACCGTACTCGTTATTGGTGCCGTAGGTGACATCCGCGGCGTAGGCAGCACGACGTTCTTCGTCATCCAAATCGTGCACGATCACGCCGACCGTCAGACCAAGGAAGGTATAAATCTTTCCCATCCACTCGGCATCGCGCTTGGCCAAATAGTCGTTCACGGTAACAACGTGAACGCCGCGGCCTGAAAGCGCATTCAGGTACACGGGCAAAGTGGCGACGAGCGTCTTTCCTTCACCCGTCTTCATCTCGGCGATTTTGCCCTGGTGCAGAACCATGCCGCCGATAAGTTGCACATCAAAGTGCCGCATGTTGAGCACGCGGCGTCCAGCTTCGCGCACCACGGCAAAGGCTTCGGGCTGGATTTCCAGCAGAACTTCCTTCAGGGCCGCCTGCTCGTCTTCCCGCGAAAAACTTTCCGGAAGAACCTTCAAGCGCTCCTGAATGCGCTTGCGGAATTCGGCCGTCTTGGCGCGCAACTGCTCATCGCCGAGCGCTCGCGTAGATGCGTCGATCTCGTTCATCTGCTGCAAAAGAGGCATCAGGCGCTTTACTTCGCGCTCGTTCTTGGTCCCAAAAATCTTGGCTGCAATTGTATTAATCAATGCGAAAATCCTTGCCCAGGGCGTGCTACGGCCACAAATATGAGTATGAAAAGCCTAACATAGTTAGATGCTCGCGGATTGCCGGAGTTGCCGCGCAGAAATCCACAAACCATAGCGCACTCTAGCGCCGTTTGCTGTATATTCAGCCGGATAGTTGCGCTCCAGGTCTGAGGCTGGACATCTGGTGCTCAACTCGGAGCACTGGGCCTACCTGACAAACATGGACCTTTTTTATCGTCGTTTTACTCAAAGCGTTGAACGTCGTCCCGACCAGACTGCGATTGAAGTTCAGCGGCGCGATCTGATTGAGAAATTTACCTACTCCGAACTGCGCCAGATGGCAGAGTGCGTTGGCGCATGGCTTCGGCGAAATAACATTGCTACCGGCTCCCGCTGCGCAATCTTTGCGGACAACAGCGCGCGCTGGGTGGCCAGCTATCTTGGCATTTTCGCCAATGGCTGCGCGGCAGTCCCGCTCGACAGCAACTATCACGCGGATCAGGTCCAAAAGCTCTTGGCTGATAGCGGCGCCGCCATTCTGTTTACTGATGCGCGCCATTGGCCGGTGGCCGTGGAAGCGGTGGCGGGAACTGCGGTAAAGATTGTGCTGCTGGATGAACCACCACTGATCGATCCAAACGCTCCTATCAGCAAACACACGCCAACGCCGAAAGCGCCGCTCCCTCCGCCCGCTGCCAAGCTGGACGGAATCCTCACTGCTGGATCGGTAGGTTTTATTCCGGTGGAGGCGAAGGAATCCGACCTCGCGTCACTGCTGTATACCTCGGGCACCACATCGGACCCCAAGGGCGTCATGCTGTCGCAGGCCAATCTTGCCCGCGAAGTTTCAGCCATCTGCCAGGCAGTTTCGTTTACAGAACGAGACGCCATTCTCGGCATTCTCCCGCTGTTCCATTCTCTGGCACAGGTTACCAATCTGCTGCTGCCGCTTTCCCTCGGTGCCCGCGTTGTGTACCTCGAAACCTTGAACACCACGGAACTTCTGCGCGCGTTGCAGGAGCGTGAGATTGCCGCTTTCTGCGTCGTCCCGCAATTTTTCTATTTAATTCACGAACGCATTCAGAAAGAAATTGATAAGCAGGGCTTCTTCGCCAAGAAGGCTTTCGGACTTCTCGTAGGGCTGAACCGTTTTCTGCGCAAGCTTGGCATCAATGCCGGCAAAGTCTTCTTTGGAAAAATCCACGCGACCTTTGGCGACAAGATGCGGTTCCTGGTAACCGGAGGCTCGCGTTTCGATCCGGCGATTGCCTATGAGTTTTACGCTATGGGCATCGACATTCTGCAGGCTTACGGTCTGACGGAGACGACCGGCGGCGCGACGGTAACTCCACCGAACGCGATTGCGATTGGCTCGGTTGGCCAGCCTTTGCCGGGCGTTGCGGTGAAGATTCTCGACCCGCAGCCGCAGGAAGACGGCTCGCCTGCAACCGGCGAAATTGCGATTCGCGGCCCCAACGTGATGCTGGGCTACTACAACCGTCCCGATGCCACTGCGGCGACGATGCAGGACGGTTGGCTTTCCAGCGGCGATCTGGGCTACGTCGATAAGCGCGGTAACCTCGTGATTACGGGCCGCAAGAAAGAACTCATCGTTCTGGCGAATGGAAAAAATATCTACCCAGAAGAGATCGAGTCCTATTATCTGAAATCCGCGTTTATCAAAGAAATCTGCGTAATCGGTCTGCAGGGCGCGCCTGGTGATCCAGGACAAGAACGGCTGCACGCGGTGGTTGTGCCGAATTTTGACGTTCTCAAGGAACGCAAGATCGTAAACGCCAAAGAAGCCCTGCGCTGGGACATTGAAGGCATCTCGCACGAACTACCCAGCACCAAGCGGGTACTCAGCTATGACATTTGGCAAGAAGAACTGCCGCGCACAACCACCCGCAAAATCAAACGCTTTGAAGTGGAAAAACGGGTGAAAGAGCTGATGGCTCGTGGTGGTGGCGGAGGCGAGGAGACAGGCGCACCGCCGAAAAAGGAACTCACGCCGGAAGAACTCGACTGGCTGGATCAACCCGATGTGCAACGCGTTCTGCCCATCCTGCGCGAAGCTGCTAACGAAAACGCGGACTCCATTGGACCCGCGAGCAGCCTCGAACTCGACCTTGGTCTCGACTCCATGCAGCGGGTGGAATTGCTGGTTTCGCTGGAGCACGAACTAGGGGGCAAAGTCGAAGAATCTCAGCTTGGAGACATCTACACCGTCCAACAATTAGTGGATGCAGTCGTGGCGAGCGCAGTCGCGAGCGGCGGAGCAAAATCTACTCAGGTGGCGGGCTGGAGTTCTGTTCTGAATGCGGCACAAACCGATCCGGAGGTGCTGGCGCTCAAGAAACCTCATCTGGTGTCGACTGCCTGCTGGTTCGTTGTAGCCAAGATCGTGCACTTGATGGCACGTGCGGTTTACCGCCTTGAAGTCACTGGCATGGAAAAGATTCCAGCCAACGGTCCTTTCATTCTTTCCTCGAACCACCAAAGCTACATTGATCCCGCGATCCTGGGTGCGATCCTGCCGTGGAAGCATTTCTATAATCTGTTTTCTGTGGGAACCAGTGAAATATTCGGCAAAGGCATCATGCATTGGCTCGCCGGACAACTGCGGGTAGTCGTGGTGGACCCCGACGCAAATCTTGTTCCAGCCATGAAAGCTGGCGCCTACGGCCTGCGGAACAACAAGATTCTGATTTTGTATCCAGAGGGCGAACGAAGCCTGGATGGCTCTCCGAAGCGCTTTAAGAAAGGTGCCGCAATTCTGGCGACTCACTTGCGTGTGCCGATCGTACCCATCGCCATCGAAGGCTTTTACGACGCGTGGCCGCGCGGCAAACCGTTCTTCCAGAAGATCACAAAATTCACGGTGACGTTCGGCGACCCGATCTTACCGCCGGAAGGGGAACCGTCTGAAAAGCTGTATGCGGAAATGATGGTGACCGTGAAGGCTCGAGTGGTGGAGATGTGGACGGTGCTGAACCGGAATTATCGAGGTGAAACTAGCAGCGCCGCGAAGGCCGCGGATTAGAATCGCACAACGCTTTCACCACGGAGACACGGAGAAATGCACAAGGCTTCGGCTTTCTCCGTGTCTCAGTGTCTCCGTGGCAAGACAGCCCTACTTCGCCTTCGGATGCGTCTGGTCGTAGACCTGCATCACATGTTTCACGGAAAGCTGGGTATAGCGCTGCGTGGTTGAAAGTCGCTCGTGTCCCAACAGCTCTTGAATCGCGCGGAGATCAGCCCCCTCCTCCAGCATGTGCGTTCCAAAAGCGTGTCGCATCGTGTGAGGATGGAAATCCGGCGATAGCCCTTTGGCAACGGCGATTCGCTTTACAATGCGCCCGACGCTGCGCGATGTAATGCGCCCGCCGCGAAGATTAATCAGCAACGCAGGCGTGGATTTCTGGCTCTTCTGCGCAGCAGCCTGCCGCACCATCAAATATGCGCGGAGCGCCGATTGTGCGGTCTCGCCGAATGGCACATAGCGCTCCTTCTTCCCTTTACCGCGAATCAGGATAGCCTTCTCGGAGTAGCGAATGTCCTCCAAGTTAATTCCCGTCAGCTCGGAGTTGCGGATGCCACAGCCATACAGCAATTCCAGCAGCAGCAGGTCACGTTCCGGAAACGCAGCGACTTCCGGCATTCCGCTATCCAGCACACGATTCATTTCTTCCATGGACGGAACGCGAGGCAGCTTCTTCGGCAACTTCGGCGTAGAAACGAGAGCAGCAGGATTTTGTTCGACCACACTTTCCCGCGCCAGCCAACGATACAGCGACCGCACCGCCGCCAGTGCTCGCGCCACCGACGTCTTGCTCAGCCCACGCTCGTAAAGATGCGAGAGAAAACCACGAATACGAATGTGATCGATTTTCTTCCACTCGTCCGCGCCGATGTAGGCCGAAAAGACGTCGAGATCCTGCGCATAAGCTTTAATCGTATGCACCGACGAATTTTTCTCGCGTAAATGCCGCAGAAATTCGTCGATAGCCTTCTCAACAGTGGTGCGCCGGATTGCTTTTGCCGGAACTCTCATTTATTGCGCGCCTTTGCGCGCGGATGATGCTGCAGGTAGACATTTTTCAACCGGTCCAGCGCCAGGTGCGTATACACCTGCGTGGTAGAAATATCGGAGTGCCCAAGAATCGTTTGCACGGTTCGCAAGTCAGCGCCGTTTTCCACCATGTGGGTGGCACAACTGTGGCGCAGCATGTGCGGAGACACCGACCGGCCCGTAGCCAGCGCTGCCGCCCGCACCATTTGCCAAATTCGCTGTCGACTTAACTTGCGCGCGCCGCTGCCAAGAAAAACATTGGGCACACTCTTCCCTGCCGCCAGCACCGGGCGCGCTTCGCTCAAATAATGGCCCAGAGCCTCCATGGCTGACCGTCCCAGCGGCACGATCCGCTCTTTGTCGCCCTTGCCGCGCACCAGCGCATAGCCAAGATCAAGCTTCAGGTCTTCCAACTTGACGCCTGTCATTTCTGAAACACGCAGCGCCCCTGCGTAAAACATTTCCAGCATGGCCCGATCCCGTTCCGCTAGCGCTCGCGAGATTGTTGTATCGGCAGTAGCTTTGGGAGCATGCAACACGGTTTCCATTTCTTCTCGCGCCAATGCTTTAGGCAAAACTTTCCACTGCTTGGGAGAATCGATGTTGAGCGTCGGATCGTGCTGAATCAGGTCGTCCAGTAACAAATATCGATAGAAGTGCCGCAGAGCGGAAAGCTTTCGCCCGACGGAACGCCCATCCACCTGATTCGCAAAGAGCTGCTGTAGAAACCCGCGCACGTCTTCGCGGCGTGCCGAAAGCAGGGTCAGTTTGCGAAGGTCGAGAAACTCAGCGAATTGAAGAAGGTCGCTGAGGTAGGCGCTAACCGTGAGACGGGCCAGCCCCTTCTCTACCTTGAGATAGGCGGTGAAAGAGGCGAGCAGCTTCTCGTTAGTTTGCTTGGCAGCCACGTTTACAGCCTACCCGTTATCGGACACAACTCACAGTAACCAGAGCGATACAATTTCCGAGAAATGGGACCGCAACCATGCTAGGATTCATGCGCTATGTTTCGATATTTGCTTTCGCTGGCGCTGCTTGCGACCGCGGGCTACGCCCAGGAGAAGGCCGCTGAGCAACCTTCTACTCCCCCGGCAAATACCCAGGCGACTTCGCCGAACAATTCCGCGCCGAATCCAACGCTGCACGTGTTGAAAAGGGTGGCCCCAATCTACCCGTTTGACGCGGGAAAGGGCGGAATACAAGGAAAGGTCGTCCTGCGCGTTCTAGTTTCTGAGACTGGTGATGTCGAGAGCGCCGAAGTTGTGAGTGGCGAAAAAGAGCTGGTTCAATCTGCGATCGACGCCGCTAAGAAATGGAAATTTGAGCCCTACGTCGCAAACGGAAGAGCCATCAAGGTTCGCACGAACCTTCCATTCGATTTCTACTTTTCCGGCAATGCCACAGACTATAAAGAGAAGCAATCGAAGCCCTCAGCAAGCCCTGCGACAATAGAGATCCATTTCAATCTTTTCTAAGGATGCTGTCGAACTACTTTGCTGCCTTCAGCAACTCCCGCGCATAGATCGCGCCTTCCGGCGTTTCTTCATGCTTGAAGTACGCGTAAACATCCCGACCCTGCGCAGTATGCGCTCCCAACATCTTCAACATCGCCGCGCGTTCTCCGGCGGGATAGCTGGCTTTGCGGAATCGATAATAGGCGAAATTCGCGGTCGTCACATCGGGAGATGCCATGGTTTCGCTTTCCGCCACACAGAGCGCGACGTTGCGGCCTTTTAACAAAGCCCACGTCTCATCCACGAACCATGAAGTGTTCCGAAACTCGAATGCCGTATGAAGCGTTCGCGGGAGTTGTGCGAGAAAGTCTTCCAACAGCACGGCGTCAAACTTTAGATTCGGAGGCAATTGGAACAGCACCGGACCCAGCTTCCCTCCCCTCGCCAGAGGTTCGATGGAAGTCAGGAAGCGCGGCAAAAAGTCTTCCACGCCCTTCAGCCGCTTGATGTGGGTAATCATCTGGTGGGCTTTTACGCCGAAACGAAAGTGCTCCGGTGTGTCGGCAATCCAGTTGTTGAGCGTGCTTTCCTTCACCAACTGCCGAAACGTGAAATTCACTTCTACCGTGTTGAGCTGCGTTCCGTAGTGGCTGAGGAATTTCTTTTGCGCGAGTTTTGCCGGATAGAAATCTGGCTTCCAGCCCGCATACGCCCAGCCCGACGTGCCTGCATAAAGTTGCGCCATGGCAAGAGATTGCCTGAAAGCGAGGCGGTCGTCAAAGCGGAAGTCTTTTTTTCTTCTTCGGAGGCTCGGCGTGCGCGGCGATATCAACGCCCGTGTCGTCAGCCCTAACCCGCGTCAACTTAGGCAACTCCTGCTTCAGCGTGAGCACTGGTGCAAACAAATCGCCCATCTTCCCGCAACGTTCCAACACCTGCGGCGCCTCAAATACGAGCAGCTCGGCCTTCTTCTTACGATGAACCTGTTCCACTTCTTCCCAAGTCACCGGAGTCGAAACCGTAGGCCGTTCCCGCGCAC